>NZ_CP061038.1:3390000-3720000 GCF_014490665.1 Sphingomonas alpina
GCTTTCAACTGGACGTTCTTGGTCAGATTATATTGCGCCGAGAGATTGATGTAGTCCGCCCCGCGCACCTCGCGATTGGTGCCGCCATTGGGTTTGTAATAGGACGAACGGTAGCGGTACGACGCGCGTAGCGACGCTCCCCATTTCTCGAAATAGACCGAACCGCTGGCGGTGAATTTCGACAGGCCGATCAGGTTCGACGGCTCGAGCTGATTGGCGAGCGTCGAGGTGTCGGGGAACTCAAAATCGGCAAAGGCACGGTTGGCCGAAGCCGTGACGCCGAAGCCGTCGAGCGGTGACGGCAACCAGGTGAAGGCATGGTTTGCGGTTACCTCGACGCCATAGAGGTGGCGAGTTTCGGAGTCGTTGGCGGGAGCGACCGGGTTGATGATCAGGTTCCGGGTCTCACGCGGGCCGAGGCCAGCCGGGGTTTGTGTTTGCGTTGTCACTGTGATCGGCGTCGGGATGGGCGTCGATGCGCCGATCACCGCACCAGTCACCCATTTATAATAGCCGGCGACCGCCAGCAACGTATCCTTCGACGCATAGAGCTCAAGCGAGGCATCCGCATTCCATGCCCGAAGCGGCTTCAAGTTCGGGTTGCCGGTGGTGGCGTTGAGGACGATATTATCGGCACCGGGAACTGAGCTTGTTTGCGGCGTGATGCTGATACCCGCACCGAAGCTTTCGATTCCCGAACGGGCGAGCGCACGATAGCCGGCAAGCCTCAGCTTCAACTTATCGGTCAGGTCGAAAGCGATGTTGGCGCTGGGCAGCAGATATTGATAGCGCCCCTTCGCCGTGTTGGAGGACACTGCGCCGAGCGGATCGGGCGCCACGGTATAATTGTCGGCGTTGGGATCGATCGTGATCAAATATGGCTGGCGATAACCGATCGAGGTGATGTCGGTGCGGACGTAACGAAGGCCGATATTGCCGCTGAACGGAATACTGCCTGAATCCGAGCGAAAGTTCGCCATCGCGTAGGCGGCATAGATCCGCTCCCGCACATTGATGTCGCTCGGGTCGCGGCCATCGGCCGGATAGGGCAGTGCATCGTCGCTGCCAGTGAAGGTCCGGAACAGGCAATCATTGTCGAACGTCGCCCAGTTGGTCAGGTTGGTGCCTTGTCCGGACATATAGGACGTGGTGGTGAAAGGGACGCGGCAATTGGCATTGGCTGCCGCGATCAACTGCGCCGGCGTCTGTGTGCCGATCTGTGCAATTGTGTTGAGATCCGTGTTGCGCGCATTGTCGTTGGTCCGGTCGTGATTCGAAACGCGCCCGCCTACTTTTATCGAGGTGAGAAAACCGTCGAACTCGCGCGCGACATCGAAGCGCCCCGCCCATATCTCATCCTTGCGATCAGTGACGAAGCGATTGCGCGCATAAACAGCGGTCGCCGCATCGGCGAGGAAATTGGCCGGGTTGGTCACATCGAAATTGTCGAACACGACATCTGGCACGACATTGTCGCCGACATAGGTCAGCGTATAGCCGACACGACGTGTCGAACGCATACGCGTCGCCTTCTGCGTCTCTGTGCGATGCGAGCGCGAATAGGATCCATCGGCGCTGATCGTCCAGCGATCGGGCGTCCAGATAAAGCTCAAACCGCCGCCAAGATACTCTTCGTTGCGCTGGCGCTTCTCGAGCTGGTTCTCGATATTGGAGTTTCCGCGATAGCTGATCAGCGCGCCGTTCGAATAGCCGTTGCTACCGTTGCCGATGAGCAGCGGCTGGATCCCGCGAAGCCCCTCGGCGATCGACAGGACGTTACGATCCTCCAGGCTGTTGCGCTTTGAATATTGGCCGTCGAAGGAGATTTCGAGATCCGGTGACGGACGCCATTGCAGCGCACCGATGATCGCGTCGCGAACCTCAGCGGTCTTTTGCGTGCGGAAGCTGCGCGAGGAATTGGCGTAATAGGTTTGCCCGCGAGTTTCCCCGACGGGGATCACCGGAGCCCCGGTAGACGGCGCCGCCGTGCGCGAACCGGTCGCCTGAGCGCAATTAACGCCACTACCTGCCGTAATGAGCGCGCTGGCAGAGCCGGTGACAAGTGCGGCATTGTTCGCACTCGTGTTGCACAGCTGGAAGGCCGAATTGGCGTTGTAGTAATCCTCCGGCGCGGTGGTGTCCTGGCGCTGGTAACCGATGCTGATGCCGATATCGCCAATGCCGGTCTTGAACACGTCGTTATAGGAAATATTCGCGCGATAGCCGATGCCGTCATGCTGATAGACGTCATTGTCCTTGGGCTGATAATCGGCACGGAACTCGGCTTGGATGCGACGCTTGCCATAATCGAGCGGCTTCAGGCTGCGCAGTTCGATCACACCGCCGACGCCGCCCTCCAGGAAGTCGGCCTGCTGCGTCTTGTACACCAGCACGCCATTGACCAGTTCCGACGGGAATTGCTGGAACGCGACCGAGCGGTCGGGGCCGGCAGTCGACACCTCGCGGCCGTTGAACGTCGAGAAGCTGAGCGTCGGCCCGAGCCCGCGCACCGACAATTCATTGGCATTGCCCTTGAAACGATCAGCGGTAACGCCGGTGATCCGTTCGAGCGTGTCGCCGACCGAATTGTCCGGGGTCGCACCGATCTCGTCGCTGACCAGCCCGTCGACGATCACCGAAGAATCCCGCTTCAGGCTGATCGAGGACCGCTGGGTGGCGCGTGCACCAGTGACGATGATGTCGTCATTGGTGCCTTCCTCTGCAGCGATATCGGCGGTGTCGGCCGGCGGGATAGTCTGGTCCTGGGTTGGCTCGGCGGCAGGTTCACCAGCGGCAAGAACAACGCCAGTGCCAAGCGGCGTCGCGGACGCCAACTCACCGGCGGATGCAGCGAGCGGCGACAGACCGATCCCGGCGGCCGAGGCCAGCAGGATTACTCGGATCACGTGGCGGTGCGTGGTCGTGTTGGTCATGAAATCCTCCCCGTTTGGTCAGCGCTTCCCACGCCCATGACCCGATTTGCTACCGGTGTCATTGCCGCACGAAACTAGCTGCGTCGCGGGTAGTGTCAATCCCGATTTCTAAAATTGTATGACAATTCCCAATTAATGGTGAGGATGGCCGAGGGCGATGCGCCCCTGGAATCCACGGTTTTTCCACAGCGAACGAGCGTGTTGAATGGGCCCGTCGGCGCCCGGTAAGGCGCGGCGGCGATCGGTTGCGCGATACAGTCGTCCATCCCTTGCGTCGCGAATCCCGACACCTCCCCGGCGCCGAATCGGATCGCCGACGCTCCCTGTTGCGTTGCGCCGCGCGAGAAGCTGGCGAACTCCAGATCGATCCGCGCGATCACGGCCGAAGGCTTGGCGGTGATCGTATCGCTTCGCGTGATCTTGCCCGGCGCGAGTACATAGCGCGTCGCGATCGTCACGCGCGCATCGGCTTTGGTATTGGCCCTGCCCATCAGGTCAAGCGCGTCCTGGCGCCAGCTCACTTCGGTCACCGCGCCGCGCCGCCTGACCGTCACGCCCGTGAAGTAAGCCAGCGGCATCAGCACGCTGCCATCGGCAAGCGTGATGCGCGGCACGAGATTGGGATAGCTCGCGTCGGCCGATCCCTGCAGCATACCCGGCGAAAAAGGCACCGGAAAATAGGGGTTGTGCATATGCTGCCCCTCGGCGCCGTTGATGATCGGCAGACCGATGACATGGCCCCCGTCGCGCACCGTGACCAGCGCGCGGTCATGATCCCCGCGCGCGAACCACGTAGTGGTGACGCGCGGCAGTGCTTTCAGCCAATGGGCATAATCGGCGCCCGCCGGTGCCTTGCCGCGATAGCCAAGGCCGTTCCAGATCGCATCAGTGTAGATATACTGGCGGGCGAGGCTGAGATTTTCACCAAAGATGCGGTGCTTGCCGCGATAGGCGTCGGTACGCCGCCCCTGGTCCCACATGTCGACCGAGCCGGTACCGGCATCGACCCAGAAATCCATGTAGCGCGCTGCGATGCGACTGGAAAAGGCATAAGCCATGCGCTCTTCCTGTGGAGTCAGCACCTTGAGCCGCGCGGCCGCAGTGAGCACTTCCAAGAAAGCGGTTTCGCCGTACGGGCCGATGCTGCGGCCATATTCGAACCCTTCACCCTCCAGGTTGAAGCGCGGCAACATCAGGTCGATCGAACGCCGTAGCCAACCCTTGACCTCGGCTGTCGGGGTCATGCCTGTTTCGACCAGGCGCTGGGCGATCTCGCCGATCAGCAGCACGCTATAACGGTCGAACCGACCCTCTCCCTCGGTCTCGTCGGCAAAGCCATATTTGCCCGAATAGCGGCGATAATGGTCGAGCGTCTTGGCGAGCAGCGCGTCGCTGCCGCTGGCATCCTCCCAGCCGAGCAGGAAGCGCAGCCTTGCCACGCTGAAGGCAACGCCGAAATAATTATTGGGCAGGTCGATCAGGGTCAAATTGGGCCGCACGAAGCGATGCCAGTCGAGTTTCGCGCGCAATTTGGCGAGTGTCGCGGGGCGTACCGCCCGGTCGAGCAGCCCGGCTTCCTTCAACTGATGCAGCGCGGACATGTAGTAATACATGCCCCAAGTATCGTTGGTGTCATCGACCGTCAGGTCAGCGATGTCGGCAAAATCGGCCAGCCGCTGCGCCAGGCGCGGATCGTCTTTGGGCAATTCGAGCAGCCGGTAGGACATGGCGATGGCGATCTTGCCGGGCAGGAACTTGTCGCCACTTTCGAAGACTTTGACCCCGCCCAAGGTCATTGCGCGCTTTTCTCTGAGCAACTGCGCAAGCAGTCCTTCGAGCTGAGGCATCAGGCGCTTGTCGACCGTGTCGTGCATCGGTGGCGCGGTGAGATAGGTCGGGCCGTGCGGCCGGTCGGCCCAGCGATCCAGCCCCGGCGCGGGGGCCGCCGCGACGAGCATCGGCAGGGCAAGCGCACCCAGCATCGCGTGGCGCATCACCGTCCGCCGCCATGACGTGCTAGATCCGCCATTGCGGTACCGGCAAGCAGGAAGGCGCCGGTGCCGTAATATTGCGTATCCTCCTTCGCAACCTTGTCGGGGCGGTCGCTGACCTGCTGCACCCAGCCGAGCTTGCCGTCGGGCTGCACTGCGCGCAGCAGCGCCGCCCAACCCTTGATCGCCGCCGGGCGATAAGTCTTGCGGTCGAGCAATCCGGTGTCGACGCCCCAGGCAAAGGCATAAGTGAAGAAAGCGGTGCCGCTGGTCTCGGGCGGCGTATCGGCGCCATTGTCGAGCAGCGACGGTGCCCAATAACCATCTGCCTTTTGCAGCGTGACCAACCGCGCAGCCATTTCGCGGAACAGCGAGACATAATAAGGACGCTTGGGGTCGTTCGCGTCGAGCATCTGAATGACCCGGACCAGGCCCGCCATCACCCAACCATTGCCGCGGCTCCAGAACAGCTTGCGCCCAGCCGCATCGCGGCGGTCGAAGAAGCGGCTGTCGCGGAAGAAGAGATGCTCGCTCTTGTCGAACAGATAGTCGGTGGTGGCGCGGAACTCCTCATGCGCGAAGGTCGCGTAACGCTGATCGCCGGTCGCGCGCGCCATGCGCAGCAGGGTCGGCGGCGCCATGAACAGCGCATCGCACCAGCACCAGCGCTGTGTGCAGGGCGGATCGCCGCTGCCAGGAGAGCCCAGGACGAAAGCGAGATCGCCGGTCGGGCGATGGGCGAACACATTCTCGAAATAGGCGCGCGCCGGGACGATCGCGCCATCGCCCGCGCCATGTTTCGCCGTCCACAGCCAGGCCTGGGCGATCAGCTGGTCATCGGCATGGAAAGGTCTGTCGCCCGGCCGCCATTGCTCACGCTGGCCGAGATCAAGCAGCGCCCTGGCATAGTCAGGCTCGCGACTGCGGTCGGCGAGTTCAGTCAGCGCGGCCCAGAAGGTCGCCTGTTGCCAGTCGCGGGGGTTCTGCACGCTCTTCGATGCCGCCGGCATGTGATCGAAGGTGTCGAGATGCGCGAGCTGCCAGTCGGCAACGCGCTGCGTGGCGGCGAGGATCGCCGTGCGTTGCGGCATGGCGGGTTCGGCCGGAGTCGCGGCGGCCGCGACCAGGGCAATCGGCGCGAGAGCGATCATGGACATACGGTTTTTCCCTTTATCTCGAGGATCGCGACCGACGACAGAGTCAGTCGCATCGCGTTGGCGGTGGTGAGGGCAAACGGCGCACTCACTTTGGACAGATCCGCGCCAACCAGGCAGCCGAGCGGTATCGTCAGGCTCTGCCACCCGCGTCCGGCAAGCGCAGCCAGCGATCTGGTCGCATCGAGCTTGCCGGTGCAGCCAGCACCGCAACGCAGTTCCAGCGTGACCGGCCCGGCGGGCGCGGCATCGACCCGCAACGCGATCGTCAGTGCGAGCGACCCGATGCGCGACAGGTCGACGGGGCGCGGGTTGGCGATCAGCAGGGTTTCCCGCGAGCGGCCACTCCAGCTGACCTCTCGCGCATCCTCCTGCCGGTCACGATCAACCGGACGGATGGCGAGTGCGCCATTATCCGCCACGCCGGTGACGGGCTGCGGGCTATCGTTCGCTCCATCGATCTGCAGCGTGCGCGGGGTGATCGCACGGCCGCCATCGAACAGCGGGCCGGTTGGTTTGGCGAGTGCGGACAAGTCGATGCCGGAATCTTCCGACAGCGGCGCGGCCGTGCTGCGGTCGGCAAGCGTTAGGCCATAGCCAAAGGAGAAGAGCGGCGCGTAATTCGCATCACCGACATTCAGCGGCGATTGAGTCGCTTTGGCCGGCCAGGAGAAGGACAGCTTGCCGCGAAACTCCTGCTTGCCGAACAGCATGTCGGCAACGCCGCCGCCTTCCGATCCCGGCAGCCACGCCGCGACGAACGCGTCGGCGGCGTTGATATGACGATTGACCCAGAGCGGACGCCCGGAAAGGAAGACGGCAACGACGGGTATTCCTTGCACCTTCAGGCGCTTCATTACGCCGAGCGTATCGCGCGTGTCGTCGAACAACAGGTCGGCACGATCACCCTGGAATTCGGCATAGGGATCCTCGCCGAACACCATGATCGCGACATCGGGCCTGGTCTTGTACTGCCCGTCGACCGCCAGTTCGGCAGACCCGCCACCGGCGGTGACCGCGTCGCGCACCCCGACCCAGATCGATTGCGCGCCGGGGAAATGCTCAGGCTTGGTGCCCGTGCCCTGCCAGGTCAGCGTCCAGCCGCCCGACTGCTTGGCGACGTTGTCGGCGCCATCGCCCGCAACAAGGATGCGTGCAGAGGGCTTGAGCGGAAGCACACCGCGATTCTTGAGCAGCACCAGCGATTCGCGCACTGCCTGACGCGCGATGGCGCGGTGTTCGGGCGATCCGAGCAGGTCGTATTTACCCGACAGCGGCCGGGTCGAGGGTGGCCCGGCCTCGAACAGCCCGGCGCGCAATTTGACGCGCAGGATGCGCCACACGGCGTCGTCGAGCCGCGCCATCGGCAGGGTGCCGGAGCGTGCCGCAGTCAGCGTGCTCGCATAGAGAGCACGCCAGCTATTGGGCGCCATATAGATGTCGAGCCCGGCCTTCATCGATGCAGGGCAATCGGTCGCGGTGCAGCCCACTACCTTCGCATGGCCGTCCCAATCGCCGACCACCAGCCCGTCAAAGCCCCAGCGACGCTTGAGCACGTCGGTCAGCAGGTCAGAATTGCCATGCATCTTGGCGCCGTTCCAGCTGGAGAAGGACGCCATTACCGATTGCACGCCGGCATTGAGCGCCGCGACATAGCCGGTGCCATGCAGGCGAATCAGATCGGCTTCGGAAATTTGTGCATCGCCGCGGTCGCGGCCGCCCAGCGTACCGCCATCGGCAAGGAAATGCTTGGCGGTGGCAATGACGTGCGGCCCCTTGAGCCAGTCCGCCGCGCCACGCTTGCCTTGCAGCCCTTCGACATAGGCGGTCGCATAATCGGCGATGATGCCGGGATCCTCGGAAAAGCTCTCATAGGTTCGGCCCCAGCGATCGTCGCGCGCCACTGCGATCGTCGGGGCGAAGGTCCAGTCGAGCCCGGTCACGCGCAGTTCCGCGGCGGTTGCAGTGCCGATTCGTCCGATCAGCGCGGGATCGCGCGTTGCGCCCAGGCCAATATTGTGCGGGAACAGCGTCGCGCCAACGATGTTGTTATGGCCATGAACGGCATCGCTGCCCCACATTATCGGGATGCGCGGCAGATCGCCCTGCGGGCGCATCGACGCAGCATAATAAGCATCCGCGGCGGCAACCCAGGCTGAGGCCGGGCCGAATTCGTCACCACCGGGCGAGGAGCTGCCGCCATTGAGCACCGAGCCGAGATGATAGACTGCGACATCCTCGGGCGTGACGCTGCCAATATCGCCCTGGATCGTCTGGCCAACCTTCTGGTCGAGCGACATCCGCGCAAGAATCGAGTCGATCCGCTTTTCGATTGCCGAATCGGTGGATGCCGGCTTGTCGACTGCGGGCCATTGATCGGGATGTACCGTGGGTGCATCCTGCGCCACGCCCATCACGGGCGCTGCAAGCGCAAGGACCGCCGCATAACGGGTTACGGACGTCCAGATCATCCTACCTCCTCCCGCCGGCTGGCAGTTTTATGACACCGGTAACAAAACACTTTCCTTTTTTGCTGGCTCTGTCAATGAAGTTGTACGACAACTATCGCGAGAAATGAGATGGGAGGGGCGCCGATGCCGAAGATCAAGAATGCCCGCATCATCGTCACATGCCCCGGCCGCAACTTCGTCACCCTGAAGATCGAGACCGATCAGGGCGTTTACGGCATTGGCGACGCGACGCTCAACGGGCGCGAACTCGCCGTCGCAAGCTATCTGGCCGATCATGTCGTGCCGTTGCTGATCGGGCGCGACGCGCATCGCATCGAGGATATCTGGCAATATCTCTATAAGGGCGCGTATTGGCGGCGCGGCCCGGTGACGATGACTGCGATCGCCGCCGTCGACATGGCGCTCTGGGACATCAAGGGCAAGGTCGCAGGCCTGCCGCTCTATCAATTGCTCGGCGGTGCGAGCCGCGACGGCGTGATGGTCTATGGCCATGCCAATGGCGCAAGCGTCGAGGAAGCAGTCGATGCCGCCCTGGTCTATCAGTCCGAAGGCTATCGCGCGATCCGGATCCAGGCCGGCGTGCCGGGGCTCGCCTCGACCTATGGCGTATCGAAAGACCGCTATTTCTACGAGCCGGCAGACGCCGATCTGCCGAGCGAGAATCTGTGGTCGACCGAAAAATATCTCCGCTCGGTGCCAGCCCTGTTCGACAAGGCGCGCGAGGCGTTGGGATGGGACGTGCACCTGCTGCATGACGCGCATCACCGGCTGACACCGATCGAGGCCGGGCGGCTGGGCAAGGATCTCGAACCCTATCGCCCGTTCTGGCTAGAAGATGCGGTGCAGGCCGAGAATCAGGACTCGTTCCGGCTGATTCGCCAGCACACCACCACCCCGCTCGCGGTCGGTGAGATCTTCAGTTCGATCTGGGATGCCAGGCAGCTGATCGAGGAGCAGCTGATCGATTATATCCGTGCGACCGTGGTTCATGCCGGCGGCATCACGCATCTGCGCCGCATCGCGAACCTTGCCGACCTGCACAATGTCCGCACCGGCTGTCATGGCGCGACTGACCTGTCGCCGGTGGCGATGGCGGCTGCGCTGCATTTCGACTTGTCGGTGCCCAATTTCGGGGTGCAGGAATATATGCGCCACACACCTGAGACCGACACGGTGTTCCCGCACGCCTACAGCTTCGATCGTGGCATGATGCATCCCGGCGACAAGCCCGGCCTCGGCGTCGAGATCGACGAAGCGCTTGCCGCCCAATATCCCTACAAGCGCGCCTATCTCCCAGTGAACCGTCTTGAAGACGGTACCATGTTCTCCTGGTGAGCGGCGGCGCGTGTCACCTTTGCCGCGACCTCGCCGATCCCATGCGCGCAACGACGCCGATCGCGCGCGCTACGGTGGTGCTCGCCAAGCCCCGGGTGCGGCGATATGCTCCGTCCCCATGAAAACAGGCGGCAATCCCACAATCAACGACGTTGCTCGCCTCGCGGGCGTGTCGAAGAAGACCGTCAGCCGGGTGATCAACCGATCCCCCCTGCTGAGCGACGAAACACGACTGCGCGTCGAGACCGTGATCGGCGAGCTCGGCTATACGCCGAACCCGCAGGCGCGCGGCCTTGCGCTCAGGCGCAATTTCCTGATCGGCCTGATCCACGACAACCCCAACTCGCAGATGGTGCTGGGGGTGCAGCAAGGCATTCTCGAGGCGATCCGCGAGACCGAGTTCGCGCTGGTCGTGCGCCCGGTCGATCGCGGGTCGCCCGCCATGCTTGACGATGTGCGGCATTTCCTCGAACGCCAGCGGCTGTTCGGCGTGCTGCTGCTGCCGCCGATTTCCGAGAATGACGAGCTTGCCCGGCTGTGCGAGTCGCTCGGCTGCCGCTATGTCCGGATGGGCTCGGCCAAGCTCGACGACGATCACCATTCGGTCGCATCGAACGATGCCGAGGCAGTGACCGAGGCGACGCGCTATTTGATCGAACAGGGCCATCGTCGCATCGGGCTGGTCACCGGCCCGCACGGCTTCCGCTCCGCCATGGAGCGCCGCGCCGGTTTCGAAGAAGCGCTGGCCGAGGCCGGAATCAAACTGCCGCGCGGCCTGGTCGCGAACGGCGATTACCGCTTCGATTCCGGAGTCGAGGCGGGCAACCGTCTGCTCGATCAGGTACCGATGCCGACCGCGATCTTCGCCTCGAACGACGAGATGGCGGCGGGCGTGCTCCACGCGGCGCGCCAGCGCAACCTGGCAGTACCGCAAGACCTGTCGGTGATCGGCTTCGATGATACCGAGATCGCCGGCCATGTCTGGCCGCCCCTGACCACGGTGCGCTGGCCAATCACCTCGATGGCGCGCTCCGCCGCACTCAAGCTGCTCGCCGGTACGCTCGACGACGATAACGGGATTGAGGAGCCCTCGCTGTTCCTGTCCAAGCTGATCCGCCGCTCGTCGGTCGCACGGCCGCAACCGGAATAATATCGATGGCGCTCCTGACATCGCCGCTGACACCGGTTACTTGCAGCGATGCCAGAACATTCTCATTCCTTCTTGCTGCCTTGGCGGCCTGACTATCAACGGAGATCCTCCCCATGTTCGACCGGACCTATTACGCGACGCATCCCGATATGATGGAGTGCGTGTCGAACGACGAGTTGCGCGATCGGTATTTGATCGAGGACCTGTTTCGCGAGGGTGAGTGCGTGCTGAACTACACGCATGCCGACCGTTTCGTGATCGGTGGTGTTGCGGTGGGCAGCGGCGCGGTGAAACTGCCCGACCAGAGCGAGCCGGCCTCGGCTGTGGGTCATCCATTTCTCGAACGGCGCGAACTGGCGGTGGTCAATGTCGGTGCGGTCGAGGGTGTGGTCACCGTCGACGGCGAGACGTTCACGCTGGGCAACAAGGACTGCCTGTACGTCACGATGGGGGCAAAGGACGTGACCTTCTCCGGCGCGGGCGCGCGTTTCTATCTCGCCTCCTGCCCGGCGCACAAAGCCTTCACCACCCGCAAGCTCGGCATTGGCGATGCCAATGCGCTGGAGCGCGGCAGCCTTGAGGAATCGAATGAGCGGACCATCTTCCAGCTGGTCATTCCCGGCATATGCGATTCAGCCCAGCTGGTCATGGGGCTGACCGTGCTCAAGCCGGGCAGCGTGTGGAACACCATGCCGCCGCACATCCATGAACGCCGTTCGGAAATCTATTTCTACTTCGAGCTGGATGGCCCGGCCGACCGCGTGTTCCATTATATGGGTGAAGGCGAAGCGCTGCGTCACATCGTCATCGCCAATGAACAAGCGGTGATCAGCCCGCCCTGGTCGGTGCATATGGGATCGGGCACCAAGGCCTATGCCTTTATCTGGGCGATGGCGGGTGAGAACCAGGACTATACCGACATGACCGTCCTCGACATCTGTCAGCTGGCTTGAGTTGAGCGCGATGACCAATCCCTTCGACCTTGGCGGCCAGGTCGCGATCGTCACCGGCGCCAATACCGGCATCGGCCAGTCGATCGCGCTGGCGCTCGCCGCGGCCGGCGCGGATATCGCCGCGGTCGGGCGCACGCCGGCCGAGGAGACCGTGGCCAAGGCCCGCGCACTTGGCCGTAAAGCAGAGATCGTCTCGGCCGACCTCTCGACGATCGAACCGGTGCAGCGCGTCGTCGACGAGACGATCGCAAAGCTTGGCCGGCTCGACATATTGGTCAACAATGCCGGCATCATCCGCCGCGCCGACTCGGTCGACTTCACTGAAGAAGACTGGGATGCGGTGATCGACACCAATCTGAAATCGGTGTTCTTCCTGTGCCAGGCGGCGGGACGGCATATGATTGCGCGCCATGAAAAAGAGGGGGGTAACGGGCGGATCATCAACATCGCGTCGATGCTGACGTTCCAGGGCGGGATCCGCGTGCCGAGCTATACCGCCTCAAAATCGGGGATCGGCGGGCTGACCAAGTTGCTCGCCAATGAATGGGCGGCAAAGGGAGTGACGGTGAACGCGATCGCGCCGGGGTATATCGCCACCAACAACACCACCGCGCTCCGCGCCGACGAAGCGCGCAACAGATCGATCCTCGAGCGCATCCCGGCGGGGCGCTGGGGCGACCCCGAGGATCTGGGCGGCGCGGCGGTGTTCCTTGCCTCGCGCGCCGCCGGTTATGTCAACGGCCATGTCCTCGCCGTCGATGGCGGGTGGCTCGCACGATGACCAAGCTGCTTGCCTTTGGCGAAATCATGCTTCGTCTCTCACCCCCGGGACGCGAACTGCTGCTCCAGACACCCAAGCTCGATGTATGGGTCGCCGGCGCCGAAGCCAATGTCGCGACCGCGCTGGCACGTCTGGGCCATGATGTCGGCTTCGCCAGCATGGTGCCTGATAATGATCTCGGCCGGTCGGCGATCGCGACCTTGCGGGGGCACGGTGTCGATACCGCCGGCATCGCCTTTGGCGGAGAGCGGATGGGGCTATACTTCGTCACCTCGGGCGCAGGCATGCGCGCAACCGAAGTGATCTATGACCGCGCGGGCTCCGCCTTTGCCGAGGCGCCAGTGAGTGCCTGGGACTGGGATGCGCTGCTCGACGGGGTCGACCGGCTGCATCTGTCTGGGATAACCCCGGCGCTCGGCCCGGTGCCGGGTGAAAGCGCGATCGCCGCAGTGCGCGCGGCCAAGGCGCGTGGCATTGCCGTGTCGTTCGACGGCAATTTCCGCGCGAAACTGTGGGAGCGCTGGGACAGCGATCCTCGTACCACGCTGACCGAGCTGGTGCGCCATGCCGATCTGATGTTCGGCAATCACCGCGACATCGCTTTGCTCCTCGGCCGCGACTTTACCGCGAACGGTGAGGATCGACGGCGTGAGGCGGCCGATGCGGCATTCGCCGCTTTCCCGGACCTGCAGATGATCGCCTCCACCGCGCGCCATGTCGTGACGGTCGACGACCACAGGCTGTCGGCGCGGATCGATGCGCGGAGCGGCTTCGCGCAGACCGACGAGGTAGTGCTGGCCGGGATCGTCGACCGGATCGGCGCCGGTGACGCCTTTGCCAGTGGCGTGCTCCACGCGCTGCGCAGCGGTAGCGACATTGCCGAAGCGGCGCGCATCGGCCTGGCGCTGACTGCGCTCAAACATTCGCTGCCGGGCGATGCGAGCCTGTTTCGCCAGGCCGATATCGATGCGTTCCTGGCCGGCGGGCTGGATGTTCGCAGATAACAACAGCGCTTCCTCGGCGAAGGCCGGGGCCAGTCGGGAAGGGGCAGTAACGGAGCGCAACTCTCCTAGCTGCTGTCTCGCAACTGGCCCCGGCCTTCGCCGGGGAAGCAAAGTTCAAGAGGGAAGGCATGAAGCTCGCTCCCTTGATCGCCCTTGCTCAGCTCGCCCCTGACAATAACAGAACCGCGAGTCGTATCGGAATATGATTTGCTGGCTGTTCCTGGCTGTTATTTTGCGAAAGTAATTTTTCTGGCTGTTAAATGGGATCCAGAAGAAAAATTCGGCATCATTCTCAAGAGCTTGAACCAGGCTGGCTGTTATCGAATAACAGCCAGCGAACAGCCAGCGAACAGCGAACGACTCTGGCTGTTCTGGCAAAAACAGCCAGCACAGAGCCTTCGATATTTTCCAGTCATGTGAAAGAGCGCGCCGGGCGCTTGAGCGGCGCCTCGTCTGGAGTCAGGCTGTCATGCCTCGCGCCGGTGTTGAATCGAGAAGCGATGCCCGTCGTCGAAAGCGATTCGTCCCAACCATTGGCCCGCCGTCCGGCGAACGGATCAACCGATACCGTCACAGGCAGGGTCGCTGGCGCGCTCTGAGCTTCTTCCCCGGCTCCGGCCAGCGGTCATTTTTGCCAATTTGTCATACAACACTTGACTCGACTCGATATTCCATTGCAGCCTGACACCGGTATCAAAAGTCGACGATCCGGCATCAAGCCAGACGCCTTTTGGAGAGGGTTTGAACATGAGCATGAAATCGGCAGTGAAGTTCGGTGCGTCCGTGGCAGTCCTGGCCTGGACCATCCCCCCGGCCCTGGCGCAGGATGCCGTTGTTCCTGCTCAGACTGTTCCAGCCGCTCCGGTAGCTGAAGCGCAGGATGATGCCGGGCTCGAGGACATCGTCGTCACCGCCAACAAGCGCGCGGAGAATGTCCAGGACGTGCCCTCCTCCGTCCTCGCGATGACCGCCGCCGGGCTCGAGCGCGCAAACGTCCGTGACTTTGACGATCTGGTGAAGGCAGCGCCGTCGGTGACGATCACCAAGACGAGCCAACCGGCCAATAACAGCATCAACATCCGCGGCATCGGCACCTATGCCTACAGCATCTCGACCCAGCCCAGCGTCGTGGTTGTAATCGACGATATTCCCCAGGCATTCCAGGCGGCAGCCTTCACCTCGCTCGCCGATGTCGCGCAGATCGAGGTGCTGCGCGGGCCGCAGAGCACGCTGTTCGGCAAGGCCGCCTCGGCCGGTGCGATCAACATCACCACCATGGCACCAAGCGACAAGCTCAGCGGCCGTGCCGAAGTGCTGTTCACCGATGACGGCGAACAGCGCGTGCAGGGCACCTTGTCCGGCCCGATCAGCTCGACGCTGAAGGCGCGGCTTTCCGCGAGCTACAGCAAGTATCGCGGTACGATCTACAACACCTACACCGGCAACTGGCTCAACGGCCAGTCCGACGTGGTGTTGCGCGGCAAGCTGCTGTGGGAACCGTCGGAGTCGACATCGGTCGCTCTCTCGCCCTATTTCGTTCGCTCCAAATCGACCTGCTGCGCGCCGGCGCAATATTTCCTCAGCCCTGGCGTCACGTTCAGCAAATCGAACATCAATCAGTCGGTGATCCTGGGCGGCATCGTGCCGGGATCGAACAATCGGCTGACCCGGATGGATATCGACGCCAAAGGCGATTCGCGCGACTGGGGCGCTGGGCTCAAGGCTTCACACACTTTCGACGGCGGGCTGACGCTGACCTCGATCTCCTCGTTCGACCGCTATGAACTGATCGATTTGCAGGACACGGATTCGAGCGCGTTCGATTTCCGCACCATCGCGCCGACCGCGCCGGCGGGCGGGTCGGCCAATGGCGGTTTCTTCAAGATCAACACCATCACCCAGGAACTCCGCCTGACTTCGCCCGATGGCGGGCCATTCCGCTATGTCGCCGGCCTGTTCTACAGCAGCACCAAGTCGACCCGCGACTATGTCCGGGGGTCCAACACGCTGGGGAATTTCAACGGCCTCGCCTCTTTACCCTCCACCAACAGCATCGCCTATTCGAGCTATTTCACCCAAAGCTCGCAGCAGACCTATGCCGCGTTCGGCCAGGCGACCTATGATGTGTCGAACGCCTTTTCGATCACCGGCGGCTTGCGCGTTCACCGCGAAAACATCCGCTACCGCTTCCGCGATCGCGGCAACAATGTCACCTATGGCATGCCCGATTGCGCGACCGCGACACCGACCGCGAGCGTGAAGATTTCGACCTGCGATAGCGACACCGTGGTCACCGGCAAGGCCGCGCTGCAGTTCCGCCCCTCGGACGATGTGATGCTCTTCGCCAGCTATGCGCGCGGCTACAAGGGTCTCGCCTATGACCTGACCAGCACCTACACGGTACGCACGCCGCTCGCCTCGGGCCCGTTAAAGGGTGTGCCCGTCGCGGACGCCGTCGCCGCGCGCCAGCCCGTCGCGCCGGAGAATAGCGACGCGTTCGAGCTCGGGTTCAAGACCAGCCTGCTCGACGACCGGGTGACCTTCAACATGACCGCCTTCTATGAAGTGTTCCGTGGTTTCCAGGCGCAGAGCCGCGACGACACGACGGGCCAGAATATTCTCAACAGCCTGGGCAAGGTGACCTCGCGCGGTGTCGAGACGGAGATTTCGGCCCGGCTGAGCCGCGACTTCACGCTCAACGCGTACGGCGCCTATACCGTCGCGCGGATGGACGATTTCCCCAACGCGACCTGCTTCCCGCAACAGACCGTCGCGCAAGGTTGTGTCGGTGGCATACAGAATCTGTCGGGCAAGCCGCTGCCCAATGCCCCGCGCTGGAATCTCAGCGCGAACGGCCAATATGACATCCCGCTGGGCGACAACACCAAGGCGTTCCTGCTGGCCAGCGCGCATTATCAGTCCAAGGTAATCTTCAGCCTGTTGCAGGATCCGGACTCGGTTCAGAAAGGCTATGCACTGGTCAATCTCGGCGCCGGGATCGAGACGGGGCCGGTCAAAGTTACCTTGTTCGTCAACAATCTGTTCGACAAACATTATGTCCTGACCAGCGGGCGCGATGGCGTGTGGAACTACAGCGTGGGGGCCGCGACACCGACCCTGGCGGTCAATTACAAACCGGGGCGCGACAGCAATCGCTATGTCGGCATACGGACCTCGGTCAGCTTCTGAACGCTCCACAGCGGCGGGTGTCACCCGCCGCCGTCTCTGCTATCACCGCGGCATGACGACCAAAGCCGCAACGCTCGCCGACGATCTTGTTCAGCAGTTCGAGCGCCGCATCGCCGCTGGCGAGATGCCGCCCGGATCGCGATTCCCGACCGAAAAATCGGTTACCGACAGTGCCGGGGTGAGCCGCACCGTGGTGCGCGAGGCTTTCGCCCGGCTCGCGGCGCGCGGACTGCTCGAATCGAAACAGGGATCGGGCGCCTATGTCGCGGCGGGGGCACGCTATCAGGCATTTCAAGTCACGCCCGAGGAAATGGACGGGGTCGACGACGTCCTCAAGCTGCTCGAGATGCGCATGGCGCTGGAAGCCGAGATGGCCGACCTGGCCGCGCGGCGCCGCAGCGACGCCGATATCGCCGAGATGCGGCTATGCAATAACCGCATGCGGGACAGCCGCGATATCGACGAAGCGGTGACCGCCGACATGGCCTTCCATCGCGCGATCGCCGCGGCCACGCGCAACGATTATTATCTGCGTTTCATGGATTTTCTCGGTGTCCGCCTGGTGCCGCCGCGCCGGCTGTACCTGCGCGACCGCGCGGATAAGGAGCACCGCGACTATGCGCGTGGTATCTATCGCGACCATGATGCGATCCTGGTCGCGATCGAAGCAGGCAATCCGACGCGGGCGCGAGCTGCCGCGCGACGGCATATGCACAAGAGCCTCGACCGGCATCGCGACCTGCAGGGACAAAAGGATGATCCTCCCCCCCATAACGAGGGAGAGGATCCGGAACCTCATTCGTAGCGCAGTGCCTTGATCGGGTTGGTGCGCGCGACGCGATAGGCATGCGCACTGATCGTGCCGACCGCGATGATCAATGCGAGCAACCCAGCCTCGAGGAACGGTACCGGCGTCAGCGTGATGCGCGTGTCAAAGCCGTTGAGCCAGCCGCGCATTACCCACCAGGCGAGTGGCCAGGCGATGATGTTGGCGATCAGCACCGGCCGGCTGAACTGCCACACCAGCAGTTGAACGATGTCGCGATTGCGCGCGCCCAGCACCTTGCGGATACCGATCTCCTTGGTGCGTCGCTCGGCAGTGAAAGCGGCGAGCCCGAACAGGCCAAGGCAGCCGATCACCACCGCAAGGATCGCGAAAGCGCCGAACAATGCTGCGCGCGCCGCATCCTGATTGTACATTTCGTTGACGATGTCGTCGACAAGGCGCGCCCGGTACGGGATCTCGGGGACGAACCGCTTCCAGCTTGCCTCGACGCGTTCAGACATCGCCTTGGGCTCGACTCCCTGGAAGCGCACCATCAGTTCGGGATAGCCGTTCGATTTGAAGAAGTAGAAGTTCGGCTGCAGCGGTTCGCGCGTGGACCGGAACCGGACATCATTGACCACGCCGATCACCGTCGCGGGCACAAGGCCGTATTCGTCGGAGACCATGCTGACCATGATCTGCTTGCCGATCGCCGCAGCCGGGGTCTTGAAGCCAAGGCGCCGCGCCGCTTCCTCGCTCAGCATGATGTTGGCGCCGCGTTGAACCAGCGCACGTTGCGATTCAGGCGTTCTGGGCGATGGAAGGCTCGCATCGTCCATCGGCTGGCTCAGGGAAAAATTACGCCCGGCGAGCAGCTTCATGCCCATTGCCGGCACGAACCCCGGATCGATCGGATAGACGCCGAGTTGAACGACATCCGCGCTTCCCGCCAGCTTTACGCCAGTGGCCGAATGCCGGCCATTGTCGACCGCGATCGAGGTCCGGCCGACAGAGGTGACGCCGGGGATGCGCTTGATCTCGTCGACCAGCGACGTTGCGATCTGATCGACCTGAGGCCGGTCGATATTGGTGATCTGAAGCAAGCTTTCGCGACGGAATCCGCCATCCGCGCTGCGTGCATAGACGGTTTGTGTATAGACGATCAGCGTGCAGATGATCAGACCGATCGACACCGCGAACTGACCGACGACAAGCACGCTGCGGAGGCGCCCCGAACCTTCCGCATCGGCGGCCGACTTGTTCGCCTTGAGCACCCGCGCGGGCTCGAAGCGCGACAGCACGAGAGCAGGATATAAGCCGCCAGCCAGGCCGACGAGCAAGGTCAGCAGGATCACCGGCGCGATCAAGCCGTCGAGCGCAAAATATCGGATCGTGATCTGCGCATCGAGAAAGCCGTTGAGCGCTGGCAGCATCAGTTCGACGATCGCCAGTGCGACGACCATCGCAACCGACGCGAGCAGGATCGATTCGCCGATGAACTGGGTAATCAGCTGGCCTCGCGTCGCACCCAGCACCTTGCGCAAGGCGACTTCGCGGGCACGCTGTGTCGCCCGGGCCGTGGCGAGATTGGTGAAGTTGACGCAGGCCATGCCAAGGATGAGCAAGGCGATGATCGCGAAGGTGACGATCGTACCCCGATCATTGCCCGGTCGCTGCGCGCCATTCTGCGCCTCACCGAGATGGACATCGCGGATATTGGTGAGCTTGAAATCCTGGAATTCACCCGGATCGCCGCCCTGAACGACGCTCGCCTCGGGCGGCATGTTGCGCTTTTTCCAGGCGGAAATCTGGCTGTTGACCAACTTGTCGTCGCCGACCGATTTGAGCTTCACCCAATAGGTGCCCTCCTGCCAGTTCCAGCTGGTCAGCGCCTCCGGCGCCTTGGCGCGGAACGTGACCGGGTCGAAGCGCGCGACCATACCGAAGTTGAGCGAGGAGTTCTTCGGCAGATCCTGGTGCACACCCGTCACGCGGTAATCGGCCTTCAGGTCACCGCTGCTCAAAGTCAGGGTCTGCCCCATCGGATCGGCGGAGCCGAACAATTTGGTCGCGGCCCTCTGGCCGAGTACCAGCGAATGGGGATCGTCGAGTGCGTGCTTCGGATCGCCCTTGATGAACGGCACTTCAAGCACGTTGAACAGATTGCTGTCGGTCAACAACGCGCCGGGAATGGTGGCAGGCTGACCATCCTTGATGATCACGATCGGCTGATTGCTGACATAGGCAGCCTGTTCGACCTGAGGAAAATCCTTCTTCAGCGCCTGGCCGGAGATGTAGCTGGTCTGTTGCAGCTTCATTTCCTCGCCGCCGTCCGCCGTAGCCTTGTAAAAGGCCTGTAACTGGAACGCGCGGTCGGCATTGGGCAGCCACGCGTCATAGCTGAATTCATAACGCACAAAGCCGAGGATCAGCAGGCATGCGGCGATACCGAGCGCGAGCCCGGCGATGTTGATGGCGGCATAAGCACGGTTCTTGGCGAGTGCGCGGATGCCGACGGTCAGGTAATTGCGCCACATGGCTGGGGTTCCTCTTGATCTGTCATCAACCTCCGTTCGGGCTGAGCTTGTCGAAGCCCATGCCATGCCCTTCGACAAGCTCAGGGCGAACGGGGGTGGGTTGGTTCGCCGTTATCGCATCACGCGGCGCGGCGCTGCTGCTGCAGGACGCGGCCATCGAGCATGCTGACGATGCGGCTGGCATAATCGGCATGGGCGGGGCTGTGGGTGACCATCACGATGGTCGACCCTTCCGCGTTCAATTGCTGCAGCATGCGCATCACTTCTTCACCATGATTGGTATCGAGGTTGCCGGTCGGTTCGTCGGCCAGGATCAGCTTGGGTTCCGCGACCAGAGCGCGCGCGACCGCGACGCGCTGCTGCTGGCCGCCCGACAATTGGCTCGGCCGATGGCGCGCACGATGGCCGACGCCGACCCGGTCCATCACTTCGTCGGTGCGGCGCTTGCGGTCCGCGGCGGACACGTCGTGATAGAGCAGGGCGAGTTCGATATTCTCGCGTACCGACAGTTCATCGACCAGATTGAAGCTCTGGAAGATGAAGCCGATATTGGCCTTGCGAAAGGCAGCGAGCTTGGCTTCGCCGAGCCCGGCGACTTCGGTGCCGTTGAAGACATAGGAGCCGGATGACGGCGTATCGAGCATACCCATCAGGTTGAGCAAGGTCGATTTGCCACAGCCCGACGGGCCCATCACCGCGACGAATTCGCCATCGGCAACGTCCAGGTCGATCGCGTCCAGCGCGGTCGTTTCAATCGTGTCAGTGCGGTAGGTTCGCGAAAGAGCGCGCATCTCGAGCATGTTTCAGTCCTTTGCCGTGAGGTCGATATCGAGCCGGTCCTTGTCGACGAAACCGGTATAGGGTGAGGTGATGACGCGCTCCCCAACGTCGAGGCCTTCGAGCACTTCGATCGAATCCGGGTTGCGGCGGCCGAGACGGACCGTGCGCTTGACCGCACTCTTGCCATCGGGCGAGACCACGAACACCCAATTGCCGCCAGTCTCGTTGTAGAAGGCGCCGGCCGGAATGAGGCGTGCCGGTGCGGGATCGCCCAGCGTCAGCTTTGCCTGCAGCGTCTGGCCGCGCTGGATCGCGGTCGGTTCGGCACCGATGAACTGCAGGTCGACCTGGAACTGGCCATTCTGGACCTGCGGATAGATTTTGGCGACGCGCGCAGGGTAGTTCCTGCCAGCCAGTTCGACATTCGCCTTTTGCCCGAGCTGAACACGGCCGAGATAGAATTCGTCGACCCCGGCCATCAGCTTGTTGCGGCCGGGGCTGTCGATCTGGCCGATGCGCTCGCCGCGCTTCAGCGACTGGCCGACCTGGATGTCGAAGCCGGACAGCTTGCCGCCAACCGGTGCGCGCAGGTTGAGCGCCTCGAGGCTCGACCGGGCGAGCGCCAGGCTCGACTGGAGCGAGGCGGACGAGGCCCGCTGTTGAGAGAGCTGGCTGCCCTGCAGCCGCTCGTCGGTCGCCTGGCCGCGGCGCAGCACGGCAAGGCGCTGCTGTTCGTAACGATACTGATCCTGCGTGTCGGCGAACTGACGCCCGGCGACGAAGCCCCGCGCAGCAAGTGGTGCCTCGCGCTCATATTGGCGGCGCGCCTTGTCGGCGGACAGGCCGGCCTCGAGCACCGAGCGCTGGTTGGCGAGGCGAGTCTGGGACAGCGCCAGTTCCTGGCTGCGCATATTGTTGATCTGCTGCTCGACTTCGGTCTGACGCGCGAGCACCGAGAGCTGGAGTTCGGCATTGGAGAGCACGGCGATGAGCTGGCCCGGGGCAAGGTCCACGCCGTCCTCGGCAATGACCTTTTCGACCCGGCCGCCTTCGATCGCATCGAGGAAGACGGTGAAGAGCGGCGTCACACGGGCGCGCAGGGGAACGAAATCTTCGAATTTGCCGCTGCGCACAGGCGAGATGGTCAGCCGGTCGACGGCGACGGTCTGCGAGCCGGCGCGCGGGGCGTAGAGCCAGAAAGCGGCAAGAGCGACGAGCAGGGCGACGGCGATCGCGGCCCATTTGGTCCAGGGCGGCATACGGCGGACCGCAACGCTGCGATCCATCCCGGCCCCGGTAACCGCCGTGCCGGATTTCATGCCGGATCTGGCGGCACCGGGGGTCGGCTGGTCTTGGGGTATGCGCACGACACTCATCAATTCGTCCCTCTCACCCCGATGGGTAGCAAGCGGCGTGCCAGCAGCCTGTCCGAGGGCAGCAGCCGGCAGATCGGGCTCAGCCTGTCCGTTTCCGAACACATGTGTCCGGAAACGGACGCCAGAGACCGTAGTGGCAGTCATGCGAATACCGGCGGCGCCGATGCGATGGTCAGGCACAGGGTGGCGAAAACGGCGCCGGTGACGCTCAGGACGTGAAAGGCGAAGGGGGTCTTCATGGGTCTTCTCCAGGTCGGCGGAGATGCCGATGCAAAGACCTTCGCATCAGTCATGCCAGTTTATGGAAAACCCATGATTTCCGCCATTTTCTGACGAAGGGGCATAATTCCCGCCGCATTGGCACGGAAATTGACTGTCCGATATCGAACGGCAATTGTACGAGAACGGTCACATGGCGAACCAATCCTCCCCCGAATTCGATTGCTGCCTGGTCATCGACGATGACGAGGACATCCTGATCGCGGCGCGGCTGTTGCTGCGCACCGTGTTCCGCGAGGTGGTCACTGCCTCCAACCCGGCCGACGCGATGGCCGCGGCGAGTGCGCATGCGCCCGACGTGGTGCTGCTCGACGCCAATTTCGCGCGCGGCGCGACCGATGCGGCGGAGGGGCTGGCGCTGCTCGACCGACTGCTTGCCGCCCATCCCGACCTGATCGTGGTGATGATCACCGCGCATGCCGGGGTGAAGATCGCGGTCGAGGCAATGAAACGCGGCGCGACCGATTTCATTTCCAAGCCCTGGGCCAACGAACGCCTGCTGACCACGGTGCGTACGGCCGCCGCCTTGGCCGGATCGCGCAAGATGGTCGCGACCGAGCGCGCCAAGGTGGCGGCGGTCGCCGATCCCGCGCCGGGCAGTACCCCGCCGCTGATCGGCGCAGCGGCTCCGATGGCGCGGGTCAATTCGCTGATCGCGCGCGCCGCGCCGACCGACGCCAATGTGCTGGTGCTGGGCGAGAACGGCACGGGCAAGGAACTGGTCGCGCGCGCGGTCCATCGCCAGTCGCTGCGCGCCGGGCAACCGATGCTGACCGTCGACCTCGGCGCGATCTCGACCGAATTGATCGATTCCGAATTGTTCGGCCATGTGAAGGGCGCGTTCACCGATGCCAAGGGCGATCGCATCGGGCGCATCCAGGCAGCAAGCGGTGGGACCCTGTTCCTCGACGAGATCGGCAACCTGCCGCTTCATCTTCAGCCCAAGCTGCTTACCGTGCTGGAGCAGCGTCAGGTCACGCCGGTCGGCGCCAACCGGCCGGTGCCGGTCGATATCCGCGTCATCGCCGCGACCAACCTGACCCCGGCGATGCTGCGCGACGAGAAGCTGTTCCGCCAGGATCTGCTGTTCCGGTTGAACACGGTCGAGATCGAACTGCCGCCGCTGCGCGACCGGCGCGAAGATGTCCCCGCCCTGGTCGATCATTTCCTCGACCATTATGCGAAGCGCTATAACCGCCCTGCCCCGGCGCTGAGCGCCGCCGCGCGTTCCGCACTCTCGGCGCATGACTGGCCGGGCAATGTCCGCGCGCTGCGCCATGCGATCGAGCGCGCGGTGATCCTGGCGGGGGACGCACCGCTCGAGCCGGAGGATTTTCCGCTCGGCAGCCCGGCGGTGCGCGATGCCCCGAGCATCGCGCCGGAGGCCGTGGTTACGCCGGTCGCGAACGACCTCAATCTCGACCGGGTCGAACGCCAGCTGGTCGAACAGGCGCTGAAGAAGCACGCCTATAATATCTCCGCCGCTGCCGCCGAACTGGGCGTTTCGCGCGCCGCGCTCTATCGCCGGATGGAGAAGCATGGGCTTTGATCGCCGCTTCACGCTCGGTCTGGCGGCCTGGATCGCGGCGCTGTTCGCTGCCCTGCTCGCGCTGCTTCTCGCGCTGCAGACACCAGACCTGGCGGTCGCGCGGATTGTCGCCGCGCTGATCGTCGCTGCGATCGGCTGGGGCCTGTGGCGCTATGTCGAGCGTACCAATGTGATGGTCGCGCGCTTCGTCGAGACGTTGCATTTCGGCGATGTCACCGCACGCTTCAATACGCGTGGCGGCGCTGGCTTCGATACGCTTGGCGCAGCGCTCGACGATGCGATGCGCGGGCTGCATGCGCAGCGCGACGAAGGCATGCGC
Organism: Sphingomonas alpina; assembly: GCF_014490665.1. Lineage (NCBI taxonomy): Bacteria > Pseudomonadati > Pseudomonadota > Alphaproteobacteria > Sphingomonadales > Sphingomonadaceae > Sphingomonas > Sphingomonas alpina. The sequence continues at coordinate 3,414,568 of NZ_CP061038.1, forward strand.
GAGCTTCGCTTCCTCGAGGCGCTGGTCGACGATGTGCCGGTCGCGCTGCTGACGGTCGATGACGAGCACGGCGTGCGTCTGGTCAACAAGGCCGCGCGCCGCCTGTTCGGCCATGGCCTGGGCACGCGGCCGGAAGATTATGCCGGCTATGGCGCGACCTTCGCCGCACGTCTCGCCCGCACCGGCGAGGCCGGCCAGGAAGTGCTGATCCTGCGCCTGCCCGCCGGTCCGCAACGCGCGATCGTGCGCACCGGCGCGCTCGACCGGCTCGGCCTGCAGGTACGCGCAATTACCGTCGAACCGGTGCAGGGCGCGCTCGACGCCGTCGAGATGGCGGCGCAGACCGACCTGGTCCGCGTGCTGACGCATGAGATCCTCAATTCGCTCACCCCCGTCACTTCGCTCGCCGGGACGGCGGCGGCGGTGCTCGACATCGATCCGCCCGACATCGAGTCCGCGCGCACCGCGATGACCACCCTGTTGCGGAGGGCCGAAGGGCTGCGCCATTTCATCGACAGCTACCGCGCCGTCGCCAAGCCGCCCGAAGTCAATGCGCGCGTCTTTGCTGCCGCGCCGTTCGCACATGAGCTGGGCCGATTGTTCGCGGCGGACTGGCCGGCGGTGACGCTGACGATCGAGGTGGCACTCGACATGACGCTGCAGGCCGATCCCGACCTGCTGGCGCAGGTGCTGATCAACCTGCTGCGCAACGCCGCACAGGCGACAAGCGAGGCGGGCCGGGTCGGCCAGGTGCGGCTGTCGATCGAGAGACGGATCGGCGGCGGGACTTTGATCGAGGTTGCCGACAATGGACCCGGCGTGCCGGAGGCCGTGCGCAAGGACGTGTTCCTCCCCTTCTTCACCACGCGCGCGGCGGGAACCGGCGTGGGTCTCAACCTGGTGCGGCAGATCGTGATCGCGCATGGCGGATCGATCGACCTGATCGACAGCGACGAGGGGGCGGTGTTTCGGATCCTGCTGTGAGTCGCGCTACCGTCAGCTCGCCTTGGCGAGCGGCACCTCGAACAGCCAGGCGAGCGCTTCTTCTTCCGACATCATGAAGCGCAGCTTGTCGGACGTCAGCAGCCGCCGCATCTGCATCTTCTGCAGCGCCGATTGCGACCAGATCACCGCAATGCGGTCCGCCAATATTCCATAGGTCGGGATGAGCGCGCTGACCTCGTCGGCGATATCCTGCGACTGGACGGCATAGCCCCTCACGTCGATCAGGATCCTGCCGCTGGGATCGGTATGGCCCGCATTTGCGACCTTGCCCAGCAGAGCGCCGGCCTCGCGCTGGAACGCAACGAGCGTCGCGCGATCCCACAGCCCGGACAGAGTCAGTTTCAGAAATCGCCGACGAGCATCATAATCGAAATTATAGCTCGTCGTCATGACTTGTCCCGATCCGCAAATATCATCGATATAGGCAGATCATTAATAAGCCGATTTTGACGGATTGTAACCCGTCCCGATCCGAAGATATTCATATAATACTTATCGATCATCGTCACCATTCAACGATGATGGGCGATGCACCGTTAACCAACAATCACTCAATCAATACGTAATTTACGATATGCCGTGACGACTGGCCGATCACGCAATCTCATGGCGGATCGGCGGTCATACGCCGCGCCCGACCGTACGGGATGTGCGAGCGCATCGGCACATGATAACGCCCGCGCGGAATCGGGCGAATTCGTGGAGCATGGCAATGACATTTCGGGTAGCATTCTCGGCACTGATTCTGGTCGCGTCGCCGGCGCTGGCGCAATCGGACGAGGAATTCGATCCTGCCAAGGTCGACCTGGTCGACGCGATCAACTGCGCGATCGATGCGCGCGAGTATATGGGCTTCTCCATCACGCTGGGCGACGAGGATGGCGGCTACCGCAAGCGCGGCTGGATCAAGCAGGAGTCGGGCAATCCGTTCCTGTCGCAATATCGCCTGCCGGCACCGATCGAGATTGGCGGTCACCAGACGCGCACCATCGTGTTCAGCAGCAATGCAGTGCTGGCGGTGCTCGATGTTGCCGACCCGAGAGAGTTGGCGGAGCAGGAAGGCATCGAGAGCCTCAATCTGGGTTCGAGCCGGTTTCTGGGTGAGCGCGAAATACTCAAGACAGTGGAGAAGGATCCGGAAAACGGCTGGACCATCACCACGCGGGTCACGCGCAGCCTGTCCAATGTGGACAGCCATCCCGGCAAGACCCTCTTGGGATGTTCCTACGCCAGAGATGTGAAGCTGCCCGGCGAAAAATGATCCTCCGGGCACCGGATCGACGCGCTCGACGCAGCAGGCGGGCCCGGTTAGCGTCGCTGCTGAATCGCAAAAGGGGCACCGGACATGATTTTGAAATGGCTCATGACGGGCGCAGCATTGGCGACCGTCGCGGCCCCGGCACCGCGCAACAGCGAGACACGTAGCAACGAAATCGCGGACACCGATACCCGCACCTGGTGGCAGGCGACCGAAGCACTGTCGGGCGATACGATGGAGGGGCGCGATACCGGGTCGCCGGGGTATGACCGGGCGGCGCGGCTGCTCGCTGCGCGGTTCGCCGCGGCGGGGCTGAAGCCTGCGGGCGAAAACGGCAGCTGGTATCAGCAGCTCAAGCTGGTGGACCTGACGGTGGACGCGCGCGCGACACGCATCCGGATCGGCGCGGCACCCTTGCGCCTGCTGCACGATATTACGCTGCGTCCCTCCGCCAACATGCCGCGCGCGCTGAACGCGCCGCTGGTGTTTCGCGGCTATTGCGGCGCGGAGGCCCTTGGCGATGTCCGCGGCAAGATCGTGCTTTGCTATGGCTGGCGGCGCAGCGGGCTGACCAGCGCGGCCGAACGCTACACGACGGTCGAGGCGGCCGGCGCGCTGGGCATCGTCACCATCGCCGACCCGGGCTTCACGGTCGAACCGATGCAATGGCCGGTAGCCTATGCACGCACCGTCGCACCCGTCGGAGCGCCCGCGCCGGCGGCCGACCGGCTGCTTGCCGCGACACTCAACCCGGCGGCGCTGCCGCGCGTGCTGGCAGGCAGCGGCCAGGATGTCGCGGCGCTGATACGCGCGGGGAGCGCGGGTGCGGCGCTGGCCAATTTCGACCTGCCCGCTCCGTTCGCGGCGACCGTCGTGCTGCGCCGGCGAATGATCGCTTCGGCCAATGTGCTCGGCATGCTGCCAGGGACCGACCCCGCGTTGCGCAACCAATATGTCGTACTGTCGGCGCATCTCGACGGTTATGGGCGCGGCGAGCCGGTGAAGGGCGACGGGCTGTACAACGGCACGCTCGACGATGCCGCCTATGTCGCGCTGCTGCAGCGGCTGGCGGAACGGCGCCAGGGCAAGGGGTATCGCCGGTCGGTGATCTTCGCGGCCTTTACCGGCGAGGAAAAGGGGCTGCTCGGCGCGACCGAATTCGTCGCGCACCCGACCGTGCCGCGCGCGGCGCTGGTGGCGAACATCAACCTCGACCAGCTGCGCCCGATCTTCCCGCTCGAGCTGATGACCGTCCATGCGCTCGACGATACGACGCTGGGGGATGCGGTGCGCGCCAGTGCGGGAGCCGGGGGCATCGCGGTGCAGCACGACCCCGAGCCGGAGCGCAACCTGCTGCGCCGCGCCGATCACTGGCCGTTCCTGTCCGCCGGCATCCCAGCGACCGGCTTCGTGTTCGGCTATCGCGCGGGTACCGACTCCGAGCGACGCTACCGGCTCTGGTACCAGACCGGTTATCACAAGCCGCAGGACGATCTCGACCAGCCGATGGACTGGACCGCGGCAGCGAAGTTCAACGCGTTTTTCTACGACCTGGTCGCGCGCGTCGCCGACGCCGACCGGCCGCCCGAATGGAAACCAGGAAGCGCGCTGCGGCCGGGACGAAAGTAGCAGCGGCCGGAACCTGAGTCGCAGCCATCGTCAGGTCCGATTTTCCGCTGTTATCCGGAATAAAAAAAGCGACCCCTGTTAAGTTGGATTTTGAGCGTCGATTTTCTCCCAGTTTAGAATGGCTTGAGACATTTTACCGCTGTTCCCGATAACAGCGGTGGAACTGCGGTGGAACAGGGGTGGACTGCGGAAGAACAGCGGTGAGCCTACCGCTGTTCTTGCCCAATGACCGCTGCGGAGCGTTCGATATTTTCCAGTCATGTCAAAGAGCGGGGCGGAACGCCGGCTGACATCCCGTCCGCCGCCACGCTGTCATGCTGCACGCCGAGGTTGAATCGGCACCATCCACCATACCCGGCGCCGCGGGTCGATCATTCCAATACCAACTCGCGTTGATGCCGGCTCATCTTCCACCTGCTTCCCCGGCGAAGGCCGGCGTCCAGCTGGCAAGCATTTGTTGGCCTGGCGCTTCGCATTGTCACCTCGCCCCTCTCGACTGGGCCCCGGCCTGCGCCGGGGAAGCAATTAAGATAGGTCAGCATCAACGCTGTTTGGCATAAGACGGGGCGCGAAATCATAGCTGGCACCTGCCTCCGCCGCGACGAAGCGCTCGGGCGAAATACCAGCAGCGGACAGGGCAGCCACCAGCGCGAGACGGGGCTCTTCCCGTGCCTCGTCGGTCAGCTGGAACGTCCCCCAATGGATGCCGAGCGCGTGCGCCGCATCGACGTCGTGCAGGATCTGGACCGCTTCTGCCGGGTTGACGTGCTGTGCGGTCATGAACCAGCGCGGCTCATAGGCGCCGATCGGAATCAGCGCGACGTCCGGCGATCCAAGCACGTCCCGGATCTCGCGGAAGATCGCGCCATCGCCATAGCCGGTGTCGCCGGCGAACCAGACGCTCCCGGCCGGCGTATCGATATAATGCCCCGCCCATAGCGCCATGCGCCGGTCGCCAAGCCGACGCGCCGACCAGTGATTGGCGCGCGTCAGTGTCGTCGCGATACCCGCGCCAAGATCGATGCGGTCGTGCCAGTCGCCCGTCGCGATCCGCGCGCCGGGCACTGCCGACCGGACGATCGCATCATTGCCGAGCGGCATGACCAGCAGCGGCACATGCGCCGCGTGCAGCCGCCGCAGCGTGGCGATGTCGAGATGGTCGTAATGATTGTGGCTGATCAGCACCGCATCGATCGGCGGCAGATCCTCGAACGCAATGCCGGGCGCCGTTACCCGCTTCGGCCCGAGAAACGAGACCGGGCTCGCGCGCTCGGACCAGACCGGATCGGTGAGGATGTTGAGCCCCGCCGCCTGGATCAGCAGCGTGGCATGCCCGACCATGGTGATGCGCAACCCGTCGACACGAGCGGCCGGCCGAGCCGGGGAGACCGGCACGCTGTCGGGCCATTTAGCGACAACGCTGGTCCGTTTCCAGCGCAGCACTTCCCATAGGGATCGGTCGGTGGTCGGCTGGTCCGGATTGAAGAAACGCTCGCCATCGAAATGAGGGCTGGGCGGGCCGGCGTAATAGCGGTTGCGGGGCATGTGATCGCCTTAGCCGCGCACCCCGGCGGGCAACAGGTATTTAAGCGGCAACTTCCCCCTCCCGGGAAGGGAGGGAGATTGACGCATCAAAGCCCCTTGCCCCCGAGCTTGTAGGTCAGTTGCAGGAACACGCTGCGCCCGACGCTGTCGAACCAGCTGATGTCGTAATAGGGATAGGCCGAATAGCTCGGGTCCTTGACCGGCTTGGCATCGAGCACGTTGGTGACGCTCAGCGACCCGCGGAAATGATCGGTGAAGTCGTACTGCAGCGTCGTGTTGAACAGGTAGCTCGCCTTGATATAGGCGTCCTCGTCATAATTGGGCAGCTTGCCCAGGCGCTTGCCCTCAACGGTGAATTTCAGGCCTTGGTACGCATAGGTGATGCTCGCCGTGCTCTTGTCGCGCGGGATGTCATAGCCGCTGTCGAACGCCAGCTTGTTGATGATCGGATCGCCGACATATTGGCGGAAATCATGCTTGAAGACATGGGTGTGCGCGAGCGAAAGCGAGAAGTCGCCGAAGCTGGTGGGCAGCCGGCCATGCACCGCGATGTCGATACCGCTGGTCTTTTCGGTCGCGATGTTGATCGGATTGATCGAGACGGAGTCGAGCCTGCCGGCATTTACGCCACCCGCGAAGCGCTTAACCCTGGCAATCGCATCCACACAGGTCGGGGAATTGATGTCGACGACGGTACCGCTCGTCGTCTGACCCAATTTACAATTGGCCTCATCGCGCAGAATGCCGTCGATGCGCAAATCTTCCACCTGATTGGATAGCGAGACACGGAAATAGTCGACCGACACATCAAAGTTACGCGATGGCGCCCAGACGATTCCGGCATTGAGCGATTTGCTGGTCTCCGGCTTTAGCTGCCGGTTGCCATTACGTTGGGCAACAATGCCCACATCCGCTTGAGTGCAATCGCCGATGTCCACGCCCGGCTCAAATTTGCGGCACCGATAATAGTCGGTTGCGGAGGGGTGAGTGTTGCCCGGGCCGGTAAAGACATAATGCAAGTCGGGTGCGCGAAAACCCGTGCCATAGGCGGCGCGCAACAACAGGGTCGAGGTGGGACGCAGCTCGACACCGCCATTATAGGTGAACTTCCCGATGCTCTGTCCGGCAAAGCCAAAATGATCATAGCGCCCGGCGCCCGACAATTGCAGGAATTTGGTGACCGGCACGCGCAACTCGCCACCCAGCGCCCAGTGCGAGCGCTTGCCAGCGCCATCGCTGTCCTTGAGACCGACATAATAATCGGTCAGCGCGAGCGGATCGGGATTAAGATCATAGCCCTGCCTCCCCACCTCGGCGACGGCGGCAAAACCGACCGGTCCGGCGGGAAGGCGAAACAGCTCCGTGGTGTTGATCGTCGCCGAAACATTGTCGGTCCAGCTTTTCGGACGATAAACGGAATAGGCCGCGATGCTGTCATATTCGGCCCGGGTCAGCGGGGTATAGAGTCGCGATACGTCGCGACTAAAGGCAGGATAGCCGCTTTGCGGATCGATAAAGAGCTGTGGCCCAAGGAACAGGTCGTTGGCCTTCGATGCGATAATCTGGGGGAATTTGACCACCGCAGAATATTCGCTGTGATTGTAGGCAAGTTCATAATTCCATTTGCCGTCCAGTCGCCCTTCAATCCCCGGTGTGATGCTAAAGGTCTTTTGCCGATTACGAGTCATGACATTGCGGAAGCCGCCCGATTCCTCCGGGGTGAATTGGCGTGACCAATCGTCAAGCCCACCAAGTGTGTTGTTGAAGAACGTGGTATCGCTACTACCCGAGGCCGGCTGAAACGCCCAACTCAGCACGTCGGACATCAGCGCAACATTGCTGATGCCGAATTGCGCATCGACGAACAGCTTCGCCCCCTCGGAAAGCTCATAGCGCGCCGAGCCGAAGCTGTTGAAACCCTCGCGCTGCGAGATGACGGTGCCGTAACCGATCGACGTATCGCTACCGCAGAAATTGCCATAATTCCGCCGCGAGGCATAATAGGTGCTGCCGCCGTTGAGCGACGACAGGGCAGTGCACGTCGTGGCGCCCGGATCGACATATTCATCCGCAATCGGATCATAACGCAGGAATGTCCGTCGCGCGGTAGTGTTGGTCGGGCTGTCCTGCGTACTGTCCTGGATCGACCGCTGATAGGCCCAGAGCGGGCGTTGGTTGAGATATTCGATGCCGCCGATGATATTGAAACGGTCGTTGGACCAACCAGTGGTCAGGGTGGCGCGGTGCGACATGCCGCCGCCATGTTCGGTCAGGCCATAGCGATAGTCGATCGTAGTGCCATCGACCTTGTCCTTCATCTTGAAATTGATCACGCCGGCGATCGCGTCGGAACCGTAGATCGCCGAGGCGCTGCCGCTGAGCACCTCGACCTGATCGATCAGGCCGATCGGCAGGTTGGAGATGTCGGTGAAGTTGCTGCGCCCCTGGAAAGGGAGCGGAAAGTCCGCGATGCGCCGGCCATTGACCAGCACCAAAGTGTGATTGGGGCCAAGCCCGCGCAGGTCGACCTGCTGCGCGCCGGGCGTGAAGCTCGCGCCACTGAAGCTTTGCTGGCTTTGCGTCTCGCCGCCATTCTGCGTCACCGCGCGCAGGATGTCGGGCACGCTGGTATAGCCATTGGCGCGGATCGTATCGGCATTGATCACGGTGACCGGCGCCGGCCCCTCCGCCTGCGAGCGCGGGATGCGCGAGCCAGTGACGACGATATCGGTCGCGGTATCGTCGGCCGTCGCGCTTTCGTCCGCGAGCTGCGCCGCCGGTTGATCGACCGCCGGCGTGGCGTCCTGCGCCCGGGCAGGCGCCGTCAGCGCCAGCGCGCCGGCACAGCTGCCGAGCAGCATAGCAATCCGCGAAGCATTGCGTGGCATCGTCATTTTTGGCCCCCCATTTTCCCCGGCGCCCCCCGTCCGGCCTTTCCCTAGCCCGATCGGTGACGGCTTCGGCCCTCGTTGCGCAACCATCGCTAACAAGATTGCCGCGACCGATCGACGGAAATAGTGAAGAGCGACGATGAATTCCGTTGCGGTGATGCCGCCGCGCACCATCATGACGCTCCGGGGGAAGGAAAACCGAGATGACCAGCATGACCCTGTCCCTGCGATCAACGGCACTTGTCCGGCGCCTTCTTCACTTGCTTGCGCCCATCCTGATGCTGGTTCTGTCGAGCGGTGCGGCACTGGCGCAGGATTATGACCATTATGTCGCCGGCGACCTCGCCGCTGCGACACCCGGCCCGGTCAGCGGCGGGTTGCTGCTGCTTGGCGGGGGCGACCGCGACGATGATGCGATGCGCTGGTTCTTCGCCAAGGCGGGGCATGGCCATATCGTCATCCTGCGCGCCTCCTATGCCGGGGAGATCGGCGAGGAATTCTATCGCCAGCGCGGCGGCATCGCCTCGGCCGAAACCTTCGTGATCAAGAGCCGCGCGGCATCGACCGATACGGTCTTGCTCGACCGGCTGGCCAAGGCCGACGGCATCTTCATCGCCGGTGGCGACCAGTCGAACTATGTGCGCTTCTGGAAAGGCACCCCGGTCGCACAGGCGCTCGACGCACATGTCGCCGCGGGCAAGCCGCTGGGCGGGACCAGCGCGGGATTGGCAATGCTCGGCGAGCGGCTCTACGGCGCGATGGACGGCGGCAGCCTCGCCAGCCCCGAGGCGCTGCTCGATCCGTTCGGCCCGGCCAACACGATCGAGGCGGACTTCCTGCACCTCGCCTTGCTGCGCGGCATCGTCACCGACACGCATTTCAAGGAGCGCGACCGGCTCGGGCGGCTGTTCGCCTTTCTCGCCAAGGCGCAGGCCGGGCGCAGCGGCGCGCCGATGCTCGGGCTGGGCGTCGACGAAAGCGCCGGACTGGCGGTGGAGGCCGACGGCACCGCCCGGATCCATGCCACCGCACCGAACGGCGGCGCGTGGCTGGTCGAGGGCAGCAAGCTGAGCAAGCTGAAGCCCGGCGGTCCGCTCAGCGTGACGGGTGTACGGGTTACCGGGATCGGGCCGGATTCGGTGCTGCATTTGCCATCGGGCAAGGTCGACCGGCCAAGCTTCCTGCGGGATTATGCGGTGAAGGACGGGAAGATCGTGAGCGAGTAACACACCCGCAATAGCGGAGGTACGCTTCGCGTCATCGGCCGTCGCACTTCCGTTCCTTTGAACGAGATCACACCCGCTCGCGCAATTGCATCCCGATCTGCTCGCGAATGCCTCGGGCTACCAGCATCCACGACTAAACCGACATTATTCCATCGATCACCACGCTCCGCCACCGATGCGGCGTTGTGATTTCAAGATCGACCTTGCGAGGCGTTTCGCCACGCGTTCGCACGATCTGGATGACGAAACGATGCGAAGCCGACCTGGAGGCGATAAGCGGCGGTTCAAGGCGGCAGTCATTGTCGGATTCCCGTGCGCCGCCGCATGCCAGCCCCTCGGCGATAACGTTACCGGAGCCGGCAGAGAATAGCCGCGCCGCATATGGCCTGCCATCGCTCAGCCCGGCGCAGTCATGAATGAAGACCGAAACATCAAGCGGATAGGCCACATCTTCCGCGTCGATCAGCGGCGCAATCCGGCGCGTCTGCAAACCACTCACCTGCGCGATTGAAAACTTGCAGCCGGATGTGTTCTCGCTGACTTCCGCGGCGGGGCGTTCGAGACGATAGGGCCAACTGAAAAAAATCAGCAAGCACAGCAAGTATAGCGCCACAACGACAAGGAGGGCCACGCCTGCCTTTTGCCGCCACGTCCAAGCTTTACCTTTATTTTCGGTAACTGGGCCGATTGTGGGCTTTCCAATGATGGGCATGCGTCGTTGTAGCCGACGGTTGATCGGCCCGAAAGCTGCCTGTTTCTTCAAGGTATGTGGAAGTGGAAGATCGGGCGAATGCGACCCTTCCCTTGCCCCCAATCCCCTGCTCTAATCCCGCAATGTCGTCCCCCCGCCGCACCATCGCCGCCCTGCTCGCGCTGAGCCTGGCTACTCCGTCGCTTGGCCAGTCGGCTTCCGACAATGTCGATCCGTTCATCGGCACCGGCGGCGAGGGCCACACTTTCCCCGGCGCGGTCGCGCCGTTCGGGATGGTGCAATTGAGCCCCGATACCGACACCAGCCATGTCATCCGCGACAGTTACAAATGGGCGGCGGGCTATCGCTACACCGACCCGACCATCCAGGGTTTTTCGCACACGCATTTCTCTGGCGCGGGGCATTCCGACCTGGGCGATTTCCTGGTCATGCCGGCGGTCGGCGAGGCAGTCGCGCTGGAGCCGGGCGACCCGGCCAAACCCGGCTCAGGCTATCGCTCGCGCTTCGACCATAAGGACGAAGTCGCCAAACCCGGCTATTATGCGGTCACGCTCAGCGACCCGGGCGTTCGTGCCGAGATGACCGCCGGCACGCGGATCGGCGTCCATCGCTATGCCTTTCCGGCGGGCAAGGCGGCGCATCTGGTGATCGACCTGCGCAGTTCGCTGTACAATTATCCCGGCAAGATCCTCTGGTCGTCGCTCCGGCTGGCCCCCGACGGCACGCTCAGCGGCGCGCGCGAGACGCGTGGCTGGGCGCCGGGGCGCAAGCTCTATTTCGCGATGCGCTTTTCCGCGCCGCTGAGGGATCATGCCTTTGTCAGCACCGAGAAGGATGTGCCGTACAAGGGCTTTCAGGGGCCGGGCCGCGGCAGCGAGGCACTGGCCGAGAAGAGCGGCCGGGGCCTGGTCGCACGGCTCGATTTCGGCGCGCTGACGGCGCCGCTCGAAGTGAAGGTCGCGATCTCCTCGGTCGATGAAGCGGGGGCGGTCGCCAATCTCGACAGCGAGCCGGGCGATTTCGACGCGGTGTGCGCAAAGACCAGAGCCGCATGGGACAAGGCGCTCGGCATGCTCGCCATCGACGCGCCCGCACCGATGAAGACCAGTGTCGCCACCGCGCTCTATCATACGCTGCTCGCACCATCGGTGGCGGGCGATGCCGATGGACGTTATCGCGGGCCCGACGACCAGGTCCACCAGGCCAAGGACTTCACCTTCCGCTCGACCTTTTCGCTGTGGGACACGTTCCGCGCCGAACATCCGTTGCTGACCCTGGTGCAGCCGGAAAAGACCAATAGCGACATCGTCCGCTCGCTGCTCGCCAGCCGCAGATACAGCCCCGACGGCATCCTGCCGGTATGGCAATTCCAGGGACGCGAGACCTGGACGATGATCGGCTATCATGCCGTGCCGGTGATCGCCGATGCATATTTGAAGGGCGTGGGCGGGTTCGACGCCAGGGAAGCGCTCGAGGCGATGGTCGCGAGTGCGAGCTATGCGCCCTATGGCGGCCTCGGCGATTATATGAAGCTCGGTTATGTCGCGATCGACCGCGAGCCCGAAGCCGCGTCGAAGACGGTCGAATATGCCTATGACGACTGGACCATTGCACGGATGGCGCGGGCGATGGGGCGCAAGGACATTGCCGACACGTTCGACAAGCGCGCCGCCAACTGGCGCAACAGTTTCGATGCGAAGACCGGCTTCGTCCGCGCACGCAAGAGCGACGGCGCTTTCCGTGTCCCCTTCGACCCGACCGCAATCAATTACGGATCGGATTATACCGAGGGGAATGCGTGGCAATATAGCTGGTTCGTGCCGCAGGATCAGGCCGGGCTGGTGCAGGCGATGGGCGGCGACAAGGCGAGCGTCGCCAAGCTCGATGCGATGTTCGACTATGACAATTCAAAGCTCGATTACAGCCATGCCGAGGATATCGCCGGCCTGATCGGCCAGTATATCCATGGCAACGAACCGAGCCACCATGTCGCCTATCTCTATAATTATGCCGGCGCACCGTGGCGCACCCAGGCGCGGCTGACGCAGATCGTCGCCAGCCAGTACAAGCCGACCCCCGACGGCCTGTCGGGCAATGACGATCTGGGGCAGATGTCGGCCTGGCTGGTGTTCACCGCGCTCGGTTTCTATCCGGTCACGCCGGGCAGCCTGGAATATGTCATCGGCCGTCCGTTCGTGAACCGCGCAGCACTGGCGCTGCCCGGGGGCAAGACATTCACCATCATCGCCGAAGGACTGGACGATGCGCACCCCTATGTCGGGAGTGTGTCGCTCAATGGCCGTCCCCTCGCGCGCGGGTTCATCCGGCATGGCGAGATCATGGCCGGGGGCGAGCTGCGGTTCGTGATGCAGGCCGGGCCGAACAAGGCGTGGGCGACGGCACCGGACAATCGGCCGTTTTCGTCGAGCACGGTGCGGCAATGATTGTGTCGGGTGCCTGACCCGCGGCCTGCGCGTGTGTAGCGCGGATCTGCCGGTCATGCGCCGCCAACTTGCCGGAAATCGGCCAGATCATGCCCGAGACATTCAGGGCAAGGATATCGCCCCCGTCAGGCGGGCCGCGGCAGCCTGACGCGTTTCCATCGACTGGTCGGTAAAGGGATCGGTGAGCACACGGCCGAGGCTGCCCAGCCTGGTCTGCTCCCGGATCGCCGCAAGCGTTTCGCGGTCCCTGGTGCGCGGCAGAGGCGATTGGAACGGTTCCAGCTCGGCCTGCGCGTCGACGACCAGCGGATCGTCGGCCGATGGCGCGGGCCGTCCGACATGGATCGCCCGTGCGACCTCGGAAAGCCAGCGGCCATAAGCGGGAAAATGCTGCCCGGATGCCCGGGCCCGATCATAGGAAAACTGTCGAAACAACCGCACGCGCCGATCGATATAAGGTCCGGCCTCATCCGGCCGAATGACGAAGCGCGACCGCTGGGGCGAGAGAGACTGGGGCTCCGGTGACGGGGCGCATCCCGTCGCAGCCAGCATCGCCAGTACCAGCGACGACCCGAAGGAAACGAGTTTCATCGGCACATCATCCTTCCTGTTGCGTGCGCATCGAGCGGCATCAGTACGGCATCTCGGTCAATCCGGCCCGCCGCGCGGCCTCGTTCGCTTTCAGCTTCAGGGCAGCGATCTGCCCCTGTTTCAACACGCGCCGGGAAGCCGGCTCATCCGCGGAAAGTTCGAGCAACTCCTGTTCGGCAACCTGAACGGCGGTTATTGCCTCGGACAGGGCAAGATTGGACGAATAGCGTTTGGTCAGGTCGGTTTCGGTGTCACCCGCCTCGGCCTTGGCAGCCGCCTTGCGTGCTTTTTCAAGATCCGCATAGCTCGTCGCGGCACCCTTGATTCCTCCACCAACTGCGGACAGCGCTTCATCGGCCTGGCTCTCGCTGTCCAGGCTCGTATCCTTCAGCGTTGAATCCGGATACAACCCCACCTGAATTTTCGTTGTAGCCAGCGGCTGCCCTCGAACTCGAGTGCATAGGTGCGGGCCGGGTCGGCCAGCAACTCGGTCTTCTCGGCGACCTTCTGATATCCCTTGGGCGTGCGTTGATAGAGTTCGACGACGAACATGTCGCGCATCTTGAACGGCAGGCCGGAAATGGTCTTTTCGCCGCCGCGAAGCTCGGTCGTCCGGATGCTGGCCGCGCATCCGCAGAGCCCGATGACAAGCATGGTCGATGCGATGATTTTCATTTGCCGCATGGTCTGGCGTTCCTCACAAGAGCCTCACCGGTGCTCGGTCGGCGCAGGACGACGACGAATTCGCGGGCATCTGTTCCTTCCGTGTAGAACCAGTCGGCCGCCTTTGACTGTTTGATGCAGCTTTCCGAAACCCATGGTGTTTCCGGCAACGGCGCTTCGTCCTTGACGGTTGCGACCGCGATACCCTTCGCCGTGGTCAGACGGCTGATCAGCAATGTGTTCAGCCGCTCGCTTTCGTCGCGCAACACGAGATAATCGACGGTCGCCGCCTGACGCGCATCGCTTGGCGTGGAGGGGAGCTTGTCGAGCCTTCGCTGGATGTCGAGCATCCGTCTATATTCGTCGCCCATGCCGACCGCCGCGGCCTTTTCCGTCCGGATGACCTTGACCGTCGCATTCTCCTTCGGGTCGGTGCCGGGTGCCGCGACCAGCGCGTCGCGAACCGCCTTGCTTTCGCGGCGGTCGAGATCGGCAACACGGCGCTGAAGCCATTGTTCGGGTAGCAATTGCGCGGCCACGGTCAGGCTTTTGGCCAATGACGATGCGGATTTGATCTGGACGAGAATCTGTCCCGGATCGTCGCCGCTCAACTCTGCGGCTTCCAGCCCGGCGACGACCGGGGTGGCTATCGCGAGCAGAATCTCTTCTTCACTGGGCGGTGGCGCGCCATTCCCCGCCATTGCCACAGGAGGTGCCGCAGGGGGAAACTCAGCGGCAGGAAGAGCCAGGTCGCGAATGACATATTTCCGCTCATGGTCCTGCAAGCGCCGGATTGCCGCAGAGATGCGGCGTATGCGATCCGCATCCAGGTCCGTAATGGCCTTTTCCATGGCAGTTCGCGCGGCGTCGCGACCTGGCTGATAGCGCGCATCGGCGGCGACTCCCGGCGCTACGGCATTGCCGGGATCGGCAACAAATGCATCGAAAGCCTTGGTCGCCATTGCCGAAAGGCTGCCATTGCCCGAAACAAGTCCCTTCGCATCGTCCTGGAGATATTTGGCGGCCGCCTGATAACAGGCGGCCTCATCCGCAGAATTGGCGTAGAGGCTGGCGGCAACGTCACCCTTGTCCTCACCGTCCGCGTCCTTGAAATAGTCGAAACGCGCCTTGATCGCGGTGACCGCCATGGGTGTGCAATCCGCTGGAGCGCCGCTCGGCGTCGTGACTTTCACCTTGTCCAGTGCGCATGAAAGCATGCTCAGCCTGGTACCGCGGGCAGCGCAGTTGATGATGGTCTTTGGATCCTGCGCCAGGCCCGTCGTTGCCGCGAGCGCGCCGGCGACATCCGTCGTCAGTTTCAGTACAGAGACAATAGTCGGAACAAGTTGGTCCGTAGCGGAGGCCGTCAGACCCGAAAGTGCGCCATTGTCGCCCCAACTCGCCTTGAATCCGATACTGGCGAGCAAAGCGGGCGACATTCTCAAGCTGAAACGCTGCTCCGGATCCGGCTCATAGCTCAGGACGACAGAGTATTTCCCCTTATCGTCCTTTTGTGCCTTGAATACCGGCCTGGTCAGCATGAACGGTACGCCATTGGTCTTGGAATCAGCACCTAACGCGCCGTCCCGTGACAATCTGCTTCCTTTGAACGTCGAACATCCGGACAAAGCTACCGAAACGGTAGCAATTGCTAAAACTAATCTCATGACTATCCCCCCACGAGGAATCGAAAATATCACTATCCGATCCATCATGCCCCGAGCTATCATAGCATCGAGACTGTAGCCGTTACAATCTTATTGCTTCATTTTAACCGAGGATATGCCGCGATGCACAGGATCAGAGCGGTAATTTTCAGCCTGCTCCTGCTGTGCGGCAGCGGGTTCGTATCGAATGCAGCAAGGGCGCATGATTTTGAGGCTGCAGATTCGGGCCGAACCAACTCGATGGATCAATTCGAACTCGCCCTGAGTCTGGAGCCGCTTGAGAGCCCGGGCCGCATGAAGCTCTTTTCCTTTATCGCGACGCAGCACCTCTGGCCAAAGGCCGGCAAGAAGCTCCGCGTCTGCTTCTGGGACGTGGACAGCAGCTTTGATGCAATGAAGACAAAAATATCGACGCTCGCCGACATGCTGGTCACCAATCTGCCGCTCTCTTTCCAATGGAAGGAGGGCAATCAGTTCATTCCCTGTGCCGGCTCGCTGTCCGGCTATGATGTACGGGTATCCTTGAAAGCCGATCCGGCAAGGCTCGCGCCGGAGGATGTTGCGACATCATTCTTCGCAGTGATCGGCCGGATGGGAAGGCTCGACAGTCGCAAGGCGACGGTCAATCTGCCCTTTTCCCTTGCCGCGTCGAACGACTTCGTAAAGTCGCGCGTGCTTCACGAATTCTGCCATGTCCTGGGATGTCTGCACGAATATCAGCAGGGCCGGTGCGACAGCAGTTTCGATGGAGAGAAAATCAAGGAGATCGAGAAGCTTTCCGAAGCGCAGTACGAAGCAAAATATCTGCGGATTGCGGATTCCAGCATGGGCGCGAAAGCGTTCAGCAAATTCGATCCGGACTCGATTATGATGTACCGCTTCGCATCGTGGATGTTCCAGGGCGACCCGCCTGCATCGCCCTGTCTCAGAACGACCGACGTGACCAAGTTGTCGGGCGATGACGAGCGCGGCCTGGCCGCAGCCTATGGTCCCGCAGCCGATAAATCGGTGCCCAAGTCGATCGAAGGCTTCGTCACCATAGCGAACAAGCTGCGCGATCGATCGACCATGCTTCGCTTCAAGGCCGATATGCTGCGACAGAATACGAGCGCGGTCGAGTTCAGCGCGCTGAAGAAAATCGCCAGCCTGGAAACAAAGGCGAACGAGGTGGAAACGGAATTGGCCGGCTACGACCTGAAACCGGAAACGATCGCGGCGGTCAAACGCGGGATCGAACTGCTGCCTCGTTGACGCCATTGCTCCCGCGACATTGGCCAAGATTATCGACGCATTGATTCATTGACCAGTGCGCTCAGGCCGCAGCAACCTGCCGCTCCAGCCGCGCGATTACGCCGCTTAGGTTGTCGCGAGCGCGCTGCTCCCATTGATCAAAACCCCAATTGGTCAGGAACAACCGGTCGCGAGCGAGGAAATTACGCAGGATGCCCGCGCGTGCAGAGGCATAAACGCCGGCCTCGACATGCGCGTATTCCGCGCGGATCTGCCGGTCATAGGCGTCGAACACCACCGCCGGCTGGCCAAGGATCGACAGGTCGATATCGAGCAGGAGTGCGCCATCGGGGCAATCGACCATGTCCGGCGGCAAGTGACGGATCGTGGCGAGAATTGCCGCACCCGCGCGGGCGGTAGCGAGCGGACCGGCGAGCTCGGCCATCTCCGCTGCGCAGAGGGCCGCGCTCAGTTCCTCATTGCGGCCATGCGGTGCCTGCGGATCGTAGATCGCGTCATGCCACAGGATGAAGCCGGCACAGGCGACCGGATCGACCACCGGAACCGCATCGCCGATCGCCCGGTCGAGATGCGCCAGCATCGCCTGCGGGTGTTCCCAGGCGTGATAATGCCGCCAGGGTTCGCGGTAGCGGCGTTCCAGTGCTGCGAGCGGGGCCGCAGCAAGGAGCGTGGCGATCGCGGATCGAGAACTGGTGTCGCTCGCCATGATTGGCTCCAATGCCCTATGCCGCGCTCATGCCGAACATCGGCTTGACCGGTATGCGCAGATAATTGACTCCGTTCGCCTCCGCCGCCGGGAAACGCCCGGCACGGATATTCACCTGAATCGCGGGCAGCAGCAGCTTGGGCACCGACAAGGTCGCGTCGCGCGCCTCGCGCATTGCGACGAACGCGTCCTCGCCAATCTCGTCGCGGACATGGACGCTGCTGTTCCGCACCTCGCCCACCGTCGTTTCCCAGCGATATTCGTCACGCCCCGGCGCCTTGTAGTCATGACACAGGAACAGGCGTGTCTCCTCCGGCAGGCTCAGCACGCGACGGATCGAGCGATAGAGCTGGCGCGCGTCGCCACCGGGAAAGTCGGCGCGCGCAGTGCCGTAATCGGGCATGAACAAGGTATCACCGACAAAGGCCGCATCACCGATGCGATAGGCGATGTCGGCCGGCGTATGGCCAGGGACATACATCACCGTCACGTCGAGCTCGCCGATCGCGAACCGGTCGCCATCCCCGAACAGCCGGTCGAAGTCCGATCCGTCGATCGCGAGATCGTCGAACGCGAACATCGGCCGGAAGATCTTCTGCACATCGCGGATATGGTCACCGATACCGATTGCGGCGCCGGTCTTCGCCTTGATGTACGGCGCCGCCGACAGATGGTCGGCATGGGCGTGAGTCTCCAGCACCATGACGATGTTCCAGCTGCGCGCGGCGGCGCAAGCTAGGATTCGCTCGGCGGAACGGATATCCGCCTCGCCGCTCGCCAGATCGAAATCCAGCACCGGATCGATCACTGCCGCGTCGCCGGTTGCGGGATCGGCGACCAGATAGCTGATCGTGTTGGTCGGCTCGTCGAAAAAGGCTTCGATGATCGGGCTGGCGGACATCATGGCTCCCTTGATCCTTCCCGCGCCGCCGCAATAGGGCGCGTAAAGGCCGTCGCGCATGATGCCCGCCGCGCCCGCCGCGTTCAACCGGCGCGAAGGATCTTGATCAGCGCCGCGAGTTCCTGGTCCGCCAGCCCTGCCTGCCCGGCCTTGCCGAGCCAGCTATGCACCAGCGCCGGCAACTCGGTGTTGATGCCGAGCGTTTTCGAGGTGCGCAGGATGCGTTCGACCGCCGGGATCGAGATACGCAGCGGGCTTTCGGTGATGGCGAAATCCCCTGACTCGATCACCGCCGCTTCATGCTTGAAGAACGCACCGAAGCTCGGCGAAATCTGTTCGACGATCCCGCCGAACGTGGCGACGCTGATATCGACGGATTCGGCGATCCGCGCGCCGTGCAGGAACCCGCCGAACGCGCCATAGACATAGGACAGCGTAGCAAGATCCATGAACGCCGCGGCGTCGATGCGCTCGCCGAGATGGCTGGGATGCCCGGCCAGGATGGCGAGCAGCGGCAATGCCTCGGCAAACACCGCCGAGGGTCCGGAGATCAGGATCGGCGTGTCGTCCTGCCCCATCTGGCTCGGCGCGGCCTGGATCGCGCCGTCGAGATAACGCCCGCCATGCTGCGTGACATGGGCCTCGGCGTTGCGCGCATCCTCCGGGCTGCCGGTGCCGAGATTGATCATCAAATGACCGTCAAGCGCGGCCGGCACGCCGGGCGCGTTGAGGATCTCGTCCGCCGCCGCATAATCATAGACGCAGATCAGCGTCACCGGGCTCGCCGCAATCGCCGCCGCCGGGCTCGAGGCAAGCTGCGCACCGCCCGCGACAAGTCCGGGGGCCTTGTCCGCGCTGCGATTCCACAAGGTCACGGACTTGCCCGCAGCCAGCATCAACTCGCCCAGTTTCAGGCCCATCTGGCCCAGCCCGATGATCGTCACGTCGGTCATTTTCCATCTCCTCAAGTGGTCGCGGCGGAGATAGGAAAGTCACACTCGATCGAACAAGTACCGACTATTTTGTCAGGTACCTACCTTTTGGTATGTCAGGTTGGAATCATGGCGAAAAAAACTTATGCCTGCGGCATCGGCCCGGCCTTCGATGTGGTCGGCGGCAAGTGGAAAGCGGTCATCCTGTGGGAACTCAATGCCGGGCCGCTGCGCTTCGGCGAGCTCAGGCGCCGCGTGATCGGCGTGACCGAAAAGATGCTGATCCAGCAATTGCGCGAACTCGAACGCGATGAACTCGTCACCCGCACCAGTTTCAACCAGGTCCCGCCGCGCGTCGATTATGCGCTGTCCGACTGGGGCGTGACGCTCAACACCGCTTTGTCGAATGTCGCCGATTGGGGCGAGCATTATGCCAAGGCGATGGGGCGTTATCCGGGCTGAGGCAGGACCATCGCCGCGATCCGTGATCGCCGCTGTGCCTTGGCTTCGCCAGCCTGTAAGACAAGTGCGCTGCAGTGGCTCGAGAGATACTATCGATGACGAACGACGCACATGCCCCTTATTTTGCCGATCTGCAGAGCGCGCTGCGTCAACATGGCGTTGCCTGGCCGACCCTGGTGCTCGACCGCAATCGCATGCGGCGCAATGTCGAGCGGCTGACGGCGCTCATTGCACCGTCCAAACGCCTTCGCCTGGTCGAGAAATCATTGCCGGTGCCGTCGATGCTGGACGAGCTGATGCGATTGGCCCGAACCCAGGCGCTGATGGTTTTCCACGAGCCGCAATTGCGGCAGACCGCCTATCGCTTTCCCGACAGTGACATCCTGCTGGGCAAACCCATGCCCGTTCAGGCAGCGCGGCATTTCTACCTCCATCTTGGCAACACCCATTTCGACCCGGCCAGGCAGCTGCAATGGCTGGTGGATACGCCGGAGCGGCTGGATACATATCTGCAGCTCGCCAAGGGGCTGACCGTCCGCATGCGGATCAACATCGAGATCGATGTCGGGCTTCACCGCGGCGGCGTCACCGATCCGGCCATGCTGCAGGCCATGCTGCAAACCATTCGAGCGGCAGGCGATCATCTGCAATTTTCCGGGCTGATGGGGTATGACGCCCATGTCGGCAAAATTCCGTCGCTGGTCGAAAGCCGGAACACCAGTTTCAACAAGGCTAACCAAGCCTATACCGCCTTCAAGACCATCGCCTGCGCCGAGTTTTCCGAACTGAGCAAAGACATTTGCTGGAATGGCGCAGGGAGTCCGACGGTTGCTTTGCACAACAGCGACGAGTCGCCGCTCAACGACATCAGCGCCGGGGCGTGCCTGCTCAAGGGAACGATGTTCGACCTGGATCTTCTCGCCGATTTCGAACCGGCGATCTTTATCGCTTCCCCGATCCTCAAGGCATGGGACGGGACTCATCTCGCCGGTCCGCAATGGCTTTCCTCCTTGCTGTTCGGCGGACGGCAATCGCGCGAACGTACCTATTTCACCTATGGCGGCGACTGGCGCGGTGAGGTGTGTTCGCCCTCCAGAATCGTGCCGAACAAATGGTTCGGCGTCAGCTACAACCAGGCCATGTTCTCGGGCCCCAGACAACAAGCTCTGGCAGTTGACGACTGGCTCTTTTTGCGGCCGCATCAGTCGGAGGGCTCCCTGCTGCAATTCGGTGCGCTTCAGGTAGTGGAGGACGGCCGGGTAGTCGACGAATGGCTGCCCTTTACGGAATAGCCAGCGCGCCTCATTGGCGACGGATAAGGATAGATTGTCTTATCTATTTGATATATAATGATATAATATAGACTCACCGCCGAACATCGGCCCGAGATATGTTACATGCCCGGTGTAACATATCTCCCGCAGCCCCGTCGCTCCGCAGCGATTCAACCATCGCTTGGGATCGGGCATCTCATCGCTTGCGGACTGCTATCGGCAGCTCCTTCTTATTGTCGAAAATGGGATTGCCACAGCGTGACGCGCGTAATGGCTTCACACGGTGCCGAGTTTCTCCTTGACCGCGCCATGACTCATATATAGTCAAATGCCTATATAGATGAGAATCGATATATGGCACTGACCCGCGACCCGCTTGATGATATCTTCGGCGCCCTGGCCGACCCCACGCGCCGTGCGATCCTCGCGCGCCTGTCGCGTGGCGAGGCAACGGTGAATGAGTTGGTCGAGCCGTTCGGCCTCAGCCAGCCAACCATCTCGCAGCATGTAAAAGTGCTCGAACAGGCCGGGCTCGTCTCGCGCGGCCGCACCGCGCAGTTTCGCCCGGTGCGGCTCAATGCGCGCGGCATGGCCGAGGCCGATGCCTGGCTCGGGCATTACCGGCGCTTCTGGGAGGAGAGCCTCGAGCGGCTGGGTGACTATGTCGAAGAATTGAAAAACCGGAAAAAGGAGCAGCCCGAATGACAACCTATAACCGTATCAACGAAAATCGCGACGAACGCCGCGTGACGGTAGCGCGCGTCTATGACGCAACCGCTGACCTGCTGTTCGAGGCGCACACGACACCGGAACATTATCTCAACTGGTATGGCCCGCGCGACTGGCCGGCGACGCGGGTGGAGATGGATTTCCGGGTCGGCGGTGATATCCTGTTCGCACTGACTGGACCCGACGGCATTGAGGGTACGCCTTTTGGCGGCACCTATCTGGAAATCGAGCCGAACAGGAAGATCGTCTATACCAACGGATTCCTGAATTCGGATCAGGACAAGATGATCGTGACCATCCTGTTCGACGAACTCCACGGCAAGACCACGGTGACGGTGATCACCGACTTCACCAGCGAGGCGATGTGGCTGGAGCATGTCGATGGCGGCATTGCCACCGGCATGGCGTCGATCGCCGACCGTCTGGCCGATTATGTCGAGGTGCTGCTGAGCCGCTGAGCCCTGACCTTTCCTGATGCTATGGGGAGGGATCGACGCCCCTCCCCCGGCAGAGCAGGCGCCGGGAAACCCGGATGCACTTGTCGCTTGCCCGGCATCTGGCGACCTGCTTATCCCGACGGATGGAACCACTTTCCCCCGCGTACCTGTCGACGCTCGCCGCGCAACTGGCATCGCTCAGCGCGTTTCTCGGCGGCTTTGCGGCGACCTTCCTGGCGACCCTGTTGACGCTTGGTCATCAGAGCCGGCTGATGACGGTCACGATCAGCTTCGCGGTCATATCGTCAGTCGCGTTCATCGTCACGGTGGTCGCGGCAACCATGCTGACCGCGGTGCTTCATCCCGAAGCGCCGCGGCTCATGGCGACGCTCAGCGCATCCACGCCGCAGACCATCCTGACGCTAGGCTTTTCGCTCGGCACGCTGTCGCTGCTCGCCAGCCTTGGCTGCAGCGGCTGGGCACGGTCGCGCAGGATCGGCTGGATCACCACGATCGTCGCACTGATTGGTGCGGTGTTCATTATCGGCATGACGGTCCGGGTGAGCTGATCGAAGCCGGTCAGGTCTGATCCATCATCAGCACGGCACGCCGGATCGGGTCGCTTCCCGCCGCGCACTCCCGCGCCGCCTCGTCACTGATCCATTCGCGGAAGCGGGCGATCTTGCCGCTGCGCTGGCGCGTGACCGGGAAGGTCAGCCAGAAGGAACGCCCGGTATCGATCACCAGATCATGCGCCAGGATCAGGCGGCCGGCCCGGATCTCGTCGGCGAACAGCAAGGGCGATCCCATCGCGATGCCGTGACCGGCAAGCGCCGCCGCCATGTCGAGATGTTCGGCCGACAGCGTGGTGCCGAAACGCTCGGGCGGCGCCGCATCGGTGATCCCGAGCGCACGGTGCCACAAGGCCCACCAGTCGGGGCGGCCGAGCAGCGGCACCGTCGGGAGCCGGCGCGGGCTGCCGAGATCGGCTGCCGCCCCCTGCAGCGCCGGCGCACAAAGCGGCGCGAAGATGCTCGGCATCAGCTTCACCGTGCGCAAGCCGGGCCAACGGCCATGGCCGTTGCGGACCGCCGCGTCGAAGCCGCCGGCGCCAAGGTCGTGCGCCTCGGCCGACAGATCGAGGTCGACCATGATCTCCGGATGCTGCGCGCGAAAGCGGCCGAGCCGCGGCGTCAGCCAGCTTGTGCCGAAAGTCGGCAAGGTGGTGATCGACAGCTTCCGCTCATCCGCCTCGGCCGCGCGCACAAAAGTGGCGCGCAGCGCGGCAAAGGCGGCGATCGTTTCCTCTGCGACGACCGCGCCGGGCTCGGTCAGCTCGACGCGCTGGGCATGGCGGCGGAACAGGGTGACGCCGATCTGCGCTTCGAGCTGGCGGACATGATAGCTGACCGAGGCCGATGAGGTGCCCAACTCCGCCGCCGCGCGGGTGAAGCTGCCGAGCCGAGCCGCGCATTCGAACGCGCGGATCGAGGCGAGCGAGGGGGAATCGGTGCGGATCGACCATAAGTCTGACTTAGCCTCTCTCCGCTATCTTCGCATAGCCAGTGATCGCCCTGCCCTGTCATTCCAGGCGCATCACGAGCGGTTTCGAAAGGACGCTATCTTGACCGAGCCATTCTTCTGTACGCGCCGCGGCGTGCTTGCCGGCATGGCAATGGCTGGCGGCGCTGCGCTGATTCCCGGAAGAACCGCACTGGCGTTGCCGGGCGCCGCGGCGGCGCATGCGCATGACTGGGACTGGCTGCGTGGCACCTGGGACGTGTCGCACCAAAGGCTGAAGAAACGCCTCGCCGGCAATAATGACTGGGAAGAATTTGCCGGCAAAAGCGTGTTGTGGACCACGCTCGGCGGACTCGGCACGATCGACGACAATGCGCTCGACCTGCCCGGCGGAACCTATCGCGGGCTTGGCATCCGCGCGTTCGATCCAGCCAGCGGGACCTGGTCGATCTGGTGGCTCGACGGGCGCAATCCGACGCGGATCGACGCACCGGTCCGCGGCGGCTTCCACGGCGATGAGGGCGAGTTCTCCGGCCCGGACCTGTTCGAGGGTCGTCCGGTCATCGCACGATTTCGCTGGCACGAGATCCATGGCGCCCGGCCGCATTGGGACCAGGCGCTGTCGGCGGATGGCGGCAGGACCTGGGAGATCAACTGGCGCAATTACTTCACCCGCACCGCGGCGACGCCCGCGCCCTTGCCGGCGCGGACCGACACCGCACCCGGCGCGGGCGACTGGGATTTTCTGGCCGGCAGCTGGACGGTACGACACCGCAAGCTCGCGCAGCGGCTGGTCGGCAGCAATGACTGGGTCGAGTTCGATGGCACCTTTACCAACTGGCCGGTGCTTGGCGGGCGCGGCAATGTCGGGGACAATGTGATGAACGTGCCGGGCGCGCCGTACCGCGGCATCGGCCTGCGCGCGCTCGACGGCGATACCGGCGAATGGACCAGCTGGTGGCTGGATGGCCGCACACCCGCCACGATCGCCGCACCGGTCCGCGGCAAGTTCGCCGACGGCACCCGCATGCTGATCGGCGACGACGAGCATGACGGAAAGCCGGTCAAGGCACGGATCATCTGGTCGCGCATCACCCCCGGATCGGCGCGCTGGGAACAGGCGCTGTCGGCCGATGGCGGCGCGACCTGGGAGGTCAACTGGACCAGCGACTTCACGAGGGTCGCATGAGGCGCGCATCCCGCATCGCCGCGGCGATCGGCCTGATCGCCACGCTGGGCGGCGCAGCCGCCCCACACCGGCCGGGCATCGAGATCGTCGGATCCGCGGAGCTCTTCGCGCCGGGCATCGCCTCGACCGCGTCATCGGAAGTACGCCTGACGATCAGTCCCGATGGCCGCACCGCCTTGTGGTTCAGCCGCAACCGCCCCGGCGGCGCGGGCGGTTACGACATCTGGATATCGCGCCTGGTGGATGGGCGGTGGGCGCAAGCGCAGCCGGTGCCGTTCAATTCGCCGACGCGCGACTTCGACCCGGCTTTCTCGGCCGACGGGCGCCATGTCTATTTCTGTTCCGACCGGCCCGGCGGGCTGGGCGGCGACGATGTCTATCGTGTCGCCGTGACGCGCGACGGCTTCGGGCCGGCCGAGGCGCTGGGGCCGGGCGTCAACAGTCCGGGCAATGAGTTCGGACCGATGCTCTCGCCGGATGGCGCCACCCTGCTCTTCTCCAGCAACCGTCCGGGCGGTGCGGGGCGGTACGACCTGTACACCGCGCGCCGCCAGCGCGACGGTTTCGCAGCCGCACGCCCGCTGGCGGGCGCGGTCAACGGCGGCGCGGACGAGTTCGACGCGACTTTCCTGGCGGACGGCAAGACGATCGTCTTTGCGCGCGCCGGCGACATGCAGGTCGACCGGGTCGACCTGTTCCAGGCGTCGCCGGTACGGGGCCGATATGATGCGGGCACGATCCTGCCGGCCAGCGTCAACATGCCAGGCAAGGACAGCTATGGCCCGATGCTCGACTGGTCGCAGCCCGACCGGCTGCTGTTCAGCGGGCAGCGGGCGGGCGCGACGTCGATGGAGCTGTACCTCGTCCGCTATCGGCCGAGATAGCGGCGCCCGTTATTTGGTGGCGTATTGCCCGGCTTCGGCGCCGAAATTGTCGCGCGCGAAGACCTTTGCCGCGGCGGCGGTCTTGAACACTTCGTCCTGCAGCGTCGCGGTGACGATCGGATAATTCTGCGAATTATAGCGTGTGTGGCGCACGGTGAGGCGAAACTGGCCGGTTTCATCCTTGTTGATCAGGAACGGGCGCACGGGGATTCTCGACATCGGTCTTCTCCATCTCGGCCGCGGGTTCCCGTTCGTACGTGCAGCGATCGCGCCGGCGGGCGGTCGGGAACGGCAAGGACGGAAGCGATGGTCGCGGGCCAGTAAAGCGGGAGCACAAACCGGCCCTCAGTCGCGGCATGCTCAAGGCTATGCGCCGGCGATGACCGGACCATAGCCGCTGGCGCGCGGTTTGGCGAGCGACTGGCGGGAAAAGACTAGGGCGCATCCGCCGCGACGGGGAAATCGCTGCGCCACAGGTCGAGCCGCGTATCGCCCGGGCCGCATGCCGCCGACCAGTAGAATGCGCCCGAGGGCGACGTGGACGGGCCGATGTTCAGCCCGGCCGAGCAGTTGATCGCCGCCGGCAGCACGCCATCGACCTGCCAGCCCCCCGCTCCCCCGTCCTTGCCCCCCTTGCCTTCCTTGTGCGCCGCATAGAGCCGCGTCCCCTTGTCCCCTGCCGCATCGCCGCGCGCGAAGACGATGTGCCGCGCATTGCCGAGGAAGGTCGCGTCGAAATCATCCTGCGCGCCGTTGACCGCGGGCCCGAGCGCGACGGGCGTGCCGATCCTCCCGCCCCGCAGCGGCGCGATGAACAGATTCTGCCCGCCGCGCAGCCCGTGGCGATTGGAGGAGAAGAGCAAGGCGGTCCCGTCGGGCGAGACCGACGGCGCCCATTCGTCGCCGGGCGTGTTGACGCGGGGCCCGAGATTGCGCGGCACGCCATAAGCGCGCGTGGCGGGATCGAAGGCGACCCGGTACAGATCGTCGCCGCCCGCGCCGCCGGGCCGGTTGGAGAAGAAATAGACCCATTTGCCGTCGGGCGAGAAGGACGGGTCGAAATCATTGGCCGAGCCATTGAACGACACCGCGACCGGCGCGCTCCACGCGCCGTCGAACCGCCAGGATTCGACGATCTCCAGCCCGCTGCCGGGCGTGCGGTTGACCATGCCCCACAGCATGTGCCGCTCGTCCGGCGAGATGGCGAGGCGGACATCGGACACGGCGGTGGAGAAAGGCAACCGCTCGATGCGGGCCTGAGGCGCGGGGGCCTGGGGTGCGGGTGCCCGAGGCGCGGGAACCGGGCGCGCGGCGGCATGCTGCGCGCTGCCCCCCGCCGCGGCGAGCAGGAGCAACGCTGGAACGATCTTCGGCATTGGCGGCATCACCCTCTCCTCTTCGGCATCCCGTCCCCGATCCCGCGCCGGGGCACAACGGATCGCGGATCTCTTTCACATCCCCGACACGATCTCATCGTATCGCGGCATATCCGATCGCGGCGCATCCTGTCGCGCCCGCACCGCCCGAGCGGTTTCTTTTTGCCGCCCGGTGCGGGATTTCGGAACGGCCGCGTTAAAGAAATACTCCATGGTGGCTGATCATTGTTCGGCTTCCCCTCAATCCTGTTTTGGCGGACGGTATCCGGATGAGCGACCACCGACTCGATCCACTGTCTGCAAGACAGCGCGAATGTTTGCGCCTGGTCGGTCAGGGCAAGCGCACCAAGGATATTGCCCGCCTGCTCGGGCGATCGCACCACACCATCCACCGCGAGATCGAGAACGCCACCCGCCTGCTTGGCGCCGCGACCCGGTTCGACGCCGCGGAGATGATCCGCGGCCGGCCCGAAAGCGATGACGAACCCTTCGTCAACGAACCGCACGACCTTGCCGCCCCGCGCGATTTCACCGCACACCGGCCCCAGCAACCACCGCCCGGCGGCGGGGCGCGGCAGGCCGGGTTCGATGCGGTGCGGGAGGACTATGTTCCCTTCATCCATTCGACCACCGGCACGCCGCCCCCATCCCGGGCCGAGCAGGAAAGGGCCGGCCTGTATGACCTGATCGACCGGCACCGGATGATCGTGTCGATCATCGCGACCGTCCTGCTCGCCGCGCTGGTGGCGGGCTTTCTGGCCATCGCGCATGAGCTGCAGCAGCTCCTGATCGGCTGGACCTATCCGTCACACTGAACAGATCAGCCGCGCCCCCGCGCGGCGGGGAGATAGCTATGCTCAATCAACGTCTGGCCGCGGCACAATCGGTCGCCGACGCCTTCCGTCCCGCCGAAGAAGCCATCGACCAGGCCGCCATTCTCGCCACCCGCTGCCTCGCCACCATGATGGAGGCGCGCGCCCTGTCCGGCGTCCCGATCGCGACGGGGCTGGACGAACTGGCCCGGATGCTGGCACTGTCCACCCGCCTGATCGAGGCGCGCCGCGACGTCATTTCGCTCCACCCCGATCTCGCCGCGATACGCGATGCCGTCGGGCTGCGGGCATGGTTCGGCGACAGCGACGAGTGTTCGCCAGTCGACCATCCAAAAGCGCAAGGTCTTCACGCAATAGGGTGACAGTCGACGGCGCGGGTGTTACAGTCCGCGCCATCGATGATGCGGACCGCCATCTTTCTGGCGCTGTTGATCGCCGCCTGCTGCTACGCCGTTAGACGCGGCGGAGCCCCGGAGCGCATTGTCGCCTTTGCCTTTCTTGCCGCTTATGTATTGACGATCGCCGTTCGATCTTCGCGGCCGGAGCGTTATTTTGATATAGAGACAGGAGTATTCATTGTTGATGTATTACTCTTCTTTATTGTGCTCGCCGTCATGCTCACTGCAAACAGGGTTTGGCCGATATGGATGACCGTGCTCATGATGATGGCGGTGGGGGGACATATCGCCAAGTTGCTCGACCCCGCCGTCATCCGAACCGTGTATCAGATCATGCTCTCCTTCTGGGGATGGCCGGCGGTGGTGCTGCTGATTCTCGCGACGTGGCGCCACCAGCGTCGCGTGGCGCTGAACGGTGCCGACGCATCCTGGAGGCGATCATTGCGCGCGGCGCCTCGGTCGATCCTGCGGCCACCGCAGGCCGGCTGATCGCGGAGTTCGGCAGCCTGCCGCGCGTGCTCGCGGCGACCCGCCGCGCGCAATTGCGCGCCTCGGGCCAGGACGTCCCCGCGATCGGCGCGATCGCCGCCTTCCGCAACGCGATGCGCCACGCGCTGCGCACCGACCTGCAGGAACGCCCGCTGCTCCCCAACATGACGGTGGTGATCGATTATCTGCGGTCCGAGATGGGCTATGCCGGGCATGAGGTGTTCCGCGTCCTGTTCCTCGACGCGCGCCACCGGCTGATCCGCGACGAGGTGATGTGGACCGGCACGGTCGACCAGTGCCAGGTGCATATCCGCACCATCGTCAAGCGCGCGCTGGAGCTTGACGCGAGCGGCCTGATCCTCGTCCACAACCACCCGTCGGGCGATGTCACGCCAAGCCTGTCGGACAAGGAACTGACCCGGTCGATCGCCGCCGCGACCCGCACGGTCGGCGTGTTCGTGCTCGACCATGTGATCATCGGCAGCACCGGCCATGCGAGCATGGTCGACCTGGGATTGTGGTGAGGCGCGGCCCGACCATAGGGTAGCCCTCGGGGCTGGCCGATCCTTGCGCGCCCGCAATGCCAGTTGCGGTTTAGCTGTTTTCTCCGAGTTTTACTGGTTGTCGGCGCGTCTCAGGGACGAACTTCCGCTTGTCAGGATGTCATGAGCGAGCTGGCGTTATTGAATAACAGCCCGATTTTCGATTGAAACAATCATTTTGGCCTCTGGATTAAGTCGAGCGGACCGTACCCGTACTTTCATGATTGGAAAGAGCATGAGGCCCGACATGGATGTTGTACGCAGCGATGCTGACAAAATTGGCTGTCGCACTGGATCTCCGCCGATGCATCTCGGCCTCGGTGCATGCACCTTTCGTCACTTCGGCCATGATTTGCGGAGTAATGGTCCACTTCGGATATAATGCTGGCTCTACAGTATCGTTTGTTCCTCAATTGTTCTATGTCATCCCGACGCCGATTCGATCGGAGCGGGGGAGCAGAATGCGGGACAGATCCAGATTATTGACTGGTGCTGCAGGCCTGGCGCTGATCAGCGGCGCCGCGATCGCGTTGGCGCAGGAAACGACAGTCTATCGATATGATTCGCTCGGTCGGCTGATCGGCAGTTCGATTGCCGGCGGAACCAACGACAGCCGCCGGACGGGCACCTGTTTCGATGCGGCGGGCAATCGGGTGCGGTACGATGTCGCGACGGCGGCGCCGGCGGCATGCCCCGGACAACCAACACCGACACCGACGCCCACCCCGACGCCCACTCCGACACCGACACCAACGCCGACCCCCACCCCGACGCCGGCACCGAGCTTCGCGATTGCCGCCGCCCCTGCCGTCAGCGAGGGCGGCATTCTTGTTTATACAGTGACCAAGACCGGCGCGACGTCGTCGAGCTTCGATGTCGATTTCTCCACCGCGAATGGAACGGCCGGTGCCGGGTCGGACTATGTCGCAACCAACGGCACGCTGAGCTTTGCGCCAGCCGATACTAGCAAGACCGTCAGCGTTGCCACGATCGACGACGCGAGCGTCGAATCCGCCGAAACGGTGCTGGTCAATTTGCTCAATGTATCAGGGGATGCCACCATTACGACCGCCCAGGCATCGGGCACGATCAATGACAATGACGTCGCCGCACCGCCGCCAAGCTTCGCCATTGCCAATGCGCAGGCGGTGACCGAGGGCGGCACCCTTGTCTATACGGTGACGAGGACCGGCGCTGCCGCATCGAACTTCACGGTCAATTTCGCGACCGCGAACGGTACGGCCACCGCCGGATCGGATTATAGCGCGGCGAGCGGCACGCTGACCTTCACCCCGGCCGACACCAGCAAGACCGTCAATGTCGCGACGATCGACGATACAAGCGTCGAATCCGCCGAAACGGTGCTGGTCAATCTGTCTGCTGCATCGGGTGGCGCAACCATCACCACGGCCCAGGGATCGGGGACGATCAACGATAATGATGTCGGCAACCAGCCCCCGGTGGCGGTCGCGGACGATGCGGGCACGATCATCCGATGTGGCGCAAAGCCCTTCAACGTCATTGCCAACGACACAGATCCGGAGGGCAATTATCCGCTGACGCTGACCTCCGTCTCGACCACGGATACGCTGGTCGTTTCGGTGGTGAGCAGCACCACGGTCCAGATCGCCAACTATGTTCCAGCGGGGCAGGATTATGGGACGGGAGGCATCAAGACCTTCACCTACACGGTGTCCGACAGCCTAGGCGCAACATCGACCGGAACGGGCAGCATCAATGTCAGCGGCGGCCTTTTCCAATGTCTTGGCGGCGGAACGGATTAGCCGTTTTGATTTGAACGACCTATTATTTTGACGGGGCGACGCATGACGAAAACGGGCTTTGAACAGGGTCGGGCATATGATCGATCTGTTCGGTTGAAGATCAGCCCTGCTCTTCGGGCAAGAGCAATGCTTTTGCTGGGTGTTTCCCTGCTGGCGAGCACGGCGGCGCATGCCGAGGCGCCAGCAGTCGTGATCGCCAAGGCGCCGATCGTTTCGCCGGCCACCGCGCTCAGCTATTATGGCAGCCCGGCAAGCCCAGCGGCGGCCGCGACGCGCGACCCGGTTATCCAGGAACTGGCGCGCTCGCTTCGTTACGACATCGATCGCATCTTCGAACATGTCCGCGACCATGTCGAGTTCGTGCCGATCTTCGGCGTGCAGAAGGGCGCGCGTGGTGTGGTTCTCGACGGCTACGGGACGGCGTTCGACCAGGCGCAGTTCCTGGTCGAGGCGCTCCGGGAAAGCGATGCGGCCGGCGGACGACAATATAATCCAAGCTATGTGATGGGCCAGATCACCCTGTCCGCAAGTGATTTCACGAGCTGGACCGGAGTTGCGGATGCAGCCATCGCGACCAAGCTGCTCGCCAATGGCGGCATCCCTGCAACCGTCACAGGGAGCGGCAACAGCTTCACGGTGACGATGGAGCATATCTGGGTCAAGGCGACGGTCGGCGGTACCGCCTATCTGTTCGACCCAAGCTTCAAGCAGCACGTGGCCGTGGCTGGCCTCAACTGGAAGGCGGCGACAGGTTATGCCAAGACCGACCTGCTTGCCGCCGGCGGCGGCGCGAATGCGACCGTGGTCGACGGGTTCAACGATACCGCCTTTCGCCAGAAACTGACGACTTACCGAGCCAATGCCGAAGCGTTCATCGCGACCAATGCGGCAGGCAAGCGGGCCGATGCGCTGGTCGGTTACCGCGACATCGTCCCGCATCCGCAAACCGAGAACCGGCGTACGGCCCTACCCTATGCGGTCGGCGCGCCGGACCGGCTATGGGCGGGGCAGATTCCCGACATATTCCGGGCATCGTTCAGCGTGGCGCTGAATGGCGTTTCCTACGGCACCTATTTCGCAGACACGGTCGGTGAGCAGACGCGGCAGTTCAATTATTATTTCAACACCGGATCGAGTACGTTTCAGTTCTCCGGCGTCACCCCGCTTCTGCCGGTGATCGAGGGGAGTTTCGACGGCGAGTGCGCCAATTATCTGGGTGGCCAGGCAAGCGTGGCCCCGGCGATCGTCAGCATCGCGATCAACCACCCCTATGCCGCCAATGCGGGAGGCTATGCCGACCGGACACTGTCAAAGCAGCTCGTCGCCCAAAGGTGCGGCGGCGGCTCCTTCTTCGTTACGAACGACTGGGGCTATACGGGCACGGGCACGGCGAGCCGCATGGCCCTGGCGAGCGAACGCCTGAGCCTGACCACCGGCAGTTCGCAGACGATGATGATCGGGCGGACGTTGACGAATGTCGCCGGCCAATATTCGCGATTTCTCGATCTGGCGGGGCGAGCGCAGAATAGCTCCTTTCTGGTCCACGACCTGATCGGCCTGCATACGATCGACGAAGCGGCGCAGAAGCTGGAGCCCACCGGCACCTATCAGACCTATACCGTCAACAGCATGCTGACGATGGATTTCGAAGCCGCGGTCAGCGCGCTTTCGATTGACGGGACGCAGGATGCTGGAGCGGCTTTCACCGCAGGGCTGGGCTTGTCGCTCGCGGAAGGCGCGGTTCCGCGCCAGGAAACCGACGCGGTCTATGACATGGCGGCGGTCAATCTGCTGACCCAGCAACAGGCGCGCGCGCCATCGGGCGATATCTATCCCACCTATCTGGCAACACCGGCGACATGGAGTTCGGTCAAGACGCAGCTGTCGGGCGATTATCCGCCCGCCGCCGTCAATGAGATGCAGGGTTACATCAATGAAGGTTATTCGCTGCTGGCGCCAAGGCATGGGAGTTTGCGCCAGCCGAGAATCTCCGTCACCGATAGTGGTGTTACGCGAACGGCAAGCCTGATCGAAGGGTTGCCGATCACCGCAACCAGCCCGGGACCGGAGCTGACCAGATCCGCTTTCCTGGCCTGGAAAGCCACCGGCTCGATCGCGGATCGCGTCGCCCTGGTCATTTATGATCCGCGCCATGGACGTATCCTGAAGGGCGGTGTCGGGGTTGCGAAGGATCCATTGTCGCAATCGATCCGGTCGCCCGATATCCCTAAAGCGGAGAGTGCCGCTTCGCTGCGCAGCGCGACCAGCATCGATGGCAAATCGGGGGCGTTCAGCTATGCACCACCGCCCGACCTGGTCGACGGAACGGGTGATTTTCCGAGATCGCTGAGTTTCCAGCGTGCCTATGACCAGAATGAAGCGGGGAATTACGGTCTCGGTTTTGGCTGGAAGACCAACTGGAACCAGACGGCCGCGCTTTCCAACAATGGCGAGGCGGCACTTGGTGGCGCTGGAGCACAGGCGATCGGCAGCGCGCTGGTGGCGATCCAGGCGCTGGGCGAGTTGACGGCGACCCAGGACGCACAGCATCTCTATGCGGCAGCGCAGGTGGTCGCCTGGCTTGGCGATCAGAGCATCAACAACAGCGTGGTGGTCACACCGGGCCTCGACAAGCCCAAGACATTCTACCGCCAGGCGAACGGCAATTTCGTCAGTGCGGATGCCGACGGCGAAGTCCTGGTGCAAACCGGCACGCCGATAACCGGGATCATCAATCGCCGGCTCTATCACCCGGTGACCATCGCCTATACCGATCGCGGCGGCTCCATACGAACCTATCCCCATGGTATGGCGGGGTCGTCGCTGACCGCCTATCTGTCGAGCCCGTCTATTGCCGGCCTGTTTTCGCCCAAGGCGCTGCGGCTTTCGACCTGGTCCTTCCCGACCGGCGTCAAGATTTCGACATTCTATTACAACACGCTGGCATCACCGGAGGTGGTGGGTCTCTATTCGGTGACCAACAATCTGGGTGCATCGATCATTGCCGATCCCGCACCCGACGCCGGATCGGGAACCCGGCAACCGGTCTGCACCAACACCGGCACCAACAGCGACACGCTCACCTGGCTGCCGGCCAGGCCCGCGACCACTCATTACAAAACATCCGGAAATGTGAGTTTCACGGTCACGATGGGCGCGCAGGTCATCTACAATCCCACCAACATCAACTTCGAATATGGCTGTAATAAAGGCCAGCCCTTCGCGGATTTGGGCGATTTCCAAAAACCGGTCATCGCCTATCGCGGCACCTCCAACGTCATCTCGTCGACCGATAGTGCCGGCGCGACATGGGCTTATGGATTGACCCGGGTCGGTGAGAGCAATCCCTATTATTATGGCGGCTATGTAGTGGTTGACCGCCTGTACAAGGCAAGCAATGCAACCAATCCGGCATTGGCGCTGAGCTATGGTCAGGATGCAAATGTCCGCTCGCTCACCGATCTGAACGGCAAGTCATGGACCTATTATTCGAGCCCGTTCCGGTCGGAGACACTGAGTCCGACACAGGCGGCGACCAACCCGGCCAATGGCGCGGTCACCTATTATGACCGATGGGGCCAGGGAGTGCGGTCGGTCGATCCGCTGCTGCGGACCACGACCACGCGGTATGACGATGTCGGACGCGTCGCCGAAACCTATGCGCCGGAGGGCAATAGCGAGTTGATCGGCTATGACGCGCGCGGCAATGTCGTGCAGCGGACGCAGCGCGCCAAGCCGGGGACAGGGTTGCCCGACCTGGTACAGAAGACCGGCTATGTCGGCGGGCCGACGCTGGCGACCTGCACCAGCCTGACGACGTGCAACAAGCCGGCGTATGAGATCGATGCGCTCGACCATCGCATAAGCTACAGTTGGGACGCGACGCATGGGCAGTTGCTGACGGCGAGTTCGGGGCTGAATGCGGCGGGTACCTGCCTGCTCGCCGGTGGAACCTGCCCGGTCACGACGATCGGCTATGGCAGTTTCGCCGGAACGGCGCCGCTGGGCGGGACGCTGTACCTGCCGATATCGAAGCAGGAACCGATCGCGACGGGCAGCACCACGACCACCAGTTTTGAATATGACGCTGCCAACAAGTTCGCGATGAAGGGACACGTGGTCGATAGCGGCGGACTTGCCCTGCGCACCTGCTACAAGTTCGATGCCGCCGGGCGGTTGATCGCGAAGACCGATCCCAATGCGGGGCTGACGTCATGCCAATGAAGTTGATCCCGTCATCGGTGCGCGCATGCCGCCGCGCGATACTGGCGACATCGCTCGCCTTCGCCGCCGTTTCCGGCTGGACCGGCACGGCGCAGGCGCAATCGGCCGCGTCACCCTATACCACCGGCTATCGCTGGGATGGCGAGGGGCGGCTGACCGGCGTGATCCAACCGGATCCGGACGGTGCCGGTCCGCTGCTCTTTCCCGCGGTACGCTATACCTATGATGTCGACGGACAGCTGACCAAGACCGAGACCGGTACGCTGGGATCATGGGCGGCGGAGACAGTGGCGCCGGCGAGCTGGAGCGGGTTCACCGTCTATCAGACGATGCTGGTCAGTTACGATCCGGGCGGCAACAAGATCGAAGAGCGTATGCTCGGCGACGACGGCAGCGTCCAGAGCGTGACCCAGACGAGCTATGACGAGGACGATCGCCCCAATTGCGTGGCGACACGGATGAACCTGGCGGCGATCCCGGCGCTGCCGACGAGCTACAGCAAGACATTTGCCTGTACGCTCGGGACGACCGGCAGCGATGGCGAGGACCGGATCACCCAGACGCTGTACACAGCGGCAGGCGAAGTGCGGCAGATCCGGAAGTCGGTCGCGACGATCGCTCCGGCGCTCGAGCAGGCCTATGTCACCTATGGCTATACGCTGAATGGCAAGCAGGCATCGGTGACAGATGCCAATGGTAACAGCGCGGCCTATAGCTATGACGGGTTCGACCGTCAGGTGGCCTGGTTGTTTCCGTCAAAGACGGTAAGCGGCACGACCGCGCCTTGCACGATCGGCACGATCAGCGAAGCGAGCGGCATCACCGGCCCGGCGGAAACCAGCAGCACGGGGGATGATTGCGAGAAATACGCTTATGACCGCGGCGGCAACCGCGCGAAGCTGATGAAGCGCGACGGGCAGGTCATCCGATACAGCTATGACGTGCTCAACCGGAGAGCGGTGAAGGATATTCCCGGCGGAACGGCGATCGACGTCTATTACGGCTATGATCTGCGCGGGCTTCAACTTTATGCGCGGTTCGGGTCGAACACCGGCCAAGGCGTCACCAACGGCTATGACAATGCCGGGCGGCTGATCTCGAGCCTGACCGACCAGGGCGGGACGGCGCGTACGCTCTCCTATCAATATAATGCCGACGGCAAGCGCACCCGCGTGACGCATCCTGACGGCAATTACTTCGTCTATGACTATGACGGGCTCGACCGGGCGACCGCGGTCCGGGAGAATGGCGCGACGACTGTTGCGACAATCGCTTACGACAATCAGGGCCGGCGCGCAGGAAGCACGCGTGCAGGAGTGACGACGGGGTACGGCTATGATCACGCCGCGCGATTGGCGAGCATTGCGGACAATCTCGCCGGAACAGCGAGCGATGTGACCAGCACGTTCGGCTATTCGCCGGCGAGCCAGATGACCAGCAGGATACGCACCAATAATAGCTATGCGTTCGCCAGCTATCCGAGCACTCCGATCAGCCGTCCCTATACGGTCAACGGGCTCAACCAGTATACCGGCGGCTTCAGCTACGATGCGAACGGCAATCTGCTTGGCGACGGCGCGGGCAATAGCTTCGGATATGATGTCGAGAACCGGCTGGTGTCGCGAACGGGCGCCACGACGACGGCGGCACTTGCCTGGGACCCGATGGGTCGGCTGTACAAGGTATCGGGCACGACCAGTTCGCCGAGCGCGACGACCGACACACTTTTCCTCTACGATGGTGATGAGCTGGTCGCGGAGTACAGCGCTGCCGGCGCGCTGCTGAGACGCTATGTGCATGGCCCGGCCGAGGATGATCCGCTGCTCTGGTATGAGGGGGCAGGCCTGACCGATCGCCGCAGCTTGCAGAGTGATCATCAGGGCTCGATCATCTCGACGGCCAATGCGGCCGGCGCGCTGATCGCGATCAATGCCTATGACGAATATGGCATCCCCAATGGCTATGGCACCGCAGCGCCGGGGCAGTTCGGGCGGTTCCAATATACCGGCCAGGCCTGGCTGCAAGAGCTTGGTATGTACCACTACAAGGCACGGATTTACTCGCCGAGCCTAGGGCGATTCCTGCAGACCGATCCCATCGGGTATGACGATCAGGTCAATCTCTATGCATATGTTGCGAATGATCCTATGAATAGAATGGATCCAGATGGCCGAGAGTCCGGAAGTGTAGGCTATAAAACAGCACTTTCTCTCGCCGAGGCGATGAAGGATAACCCACCTCCTCCAGAGTCCTTAGAGCTGGCTCAATATGTTCCTCTTTCTGGGCCTGCGATTAGGATACTCACGGCAATATTCGGACCTTCCGTCCCTTCTTCTCCAGTGGTACCGAGAGGCCCAGCACTAAAGCCGTCCACGCTTCTGCCTGGACCGCATGCAGGAAACTCTATCCCCGCACGTGGTCCTGAGCGCGATTTTACGCCCAGCGAAAGAGAGGCGACTAATCGCAATATGAGAGATACAGGGTGTCACACATGTGGAACGAGAAAGCCGAAAACGCCTAGCGGTAATGCTATTCCAGATCATCAGCCTCCGTCTGCTTTAAATTCGAGCGGATCCCCTCAACGGCTCTATCCTCATTGTGCTTCATGCAGCAGGCGTCAAGGAGGTGAAGTTACTCAGGAAATCATGAAACGGAGACGAAAGGAAACCAAGAGATGACTAGAAATATACTGTACTCAGTACCCAATGGTATTGTATTTATATACGATCCAAATATGATTATTGATGTACCACCAGACACAGGCGCAGGGCCAATTCTTTATACTGAAAACTGCATATCAGTATGGACCGCTCATGAAGATGATGAACAAGTTGAATTATCTATATCTTCGGAATCGGAATACATTAAGGAAGAAATTAGGTTCTCCGGATATATTAAATCCGATAGTGGTAAAATATCATTCAACGATTCTAACGTTAGGGAAATTATCAGTATAGATGCAATTAAAGGCATTAATAAAATTAAAGTATTTTCCAATGATTCATTTTATCCTACCAAAATCAAGTTCATTTTAAATTAAAATACTAATATGCTCACTATGATTTAAATGTATCATAGATACAAAATAACTATTGAGTTATGCATTTACAATACTAATTAATTAATGTTATTCCTTAAATGTTTATAGCGCAAACTCATATGCCTTCCCATAGAAAAAACCTTGACCATCTGCGAGACTTTGAAGAAAATAAAGTATTTTACTATGGATACAGCTATCTCCAAGGCAATTTTGCGCAAGTTACAGTATAAATATGAAGGCTATTAGAATTTCATGGAAGCCTAGCGATCGAGAAGTGGAATCTATCGTCAATTTGAACAGCAATGATAGATACCGTTACTTTTTAAAGAAGGTTATCGATCAGGAAGAATTGTGGAGTATTTGGAGAGAAGGATGGGTGTTGGCGCTAGACGACAAAGGGGCAAGAGTTAATCCCTATCTGGCCGCATCAAAAATACGCTACGCTGTGCGCTGAAGGTAGCTGGGAGGGAAGCGCTCCCAAACTCATTGAACTTGAGGTTTGGATGAAGCGTTGGATAAGCGGCGCGAAGCGTGATGGACGGTTGATTGCCGTGTTTCCAATTCCCCAAGGCCTAGGAATCGAAGTGGAACCGGATCGGCTTGCTGCTGATCTGGAACTGGAGTTGGCAAATTACGAATAAGCCTCTCGCCGGGACAACGGCGAAATAAGATAGATGATATACCGGTGCCCCATATCTCAGGCCTCCGTCCCTTCAGCCTCGCCCCCGCAACCATGGCATCGGCGGCGATTCAACCATAACCCAGGATCAGCCACCCATCGTACCGGGTTGATACCAGCGCTCTCTTTCTGACAATCGGACAACCGGATTGTCAAAGCGCGGCACGCGCATCGCCTCTCGCATGTCCACAGCCGCTCCCGCCCGCCTGACAATGCAGTCCTCGCTTCCGTAAATGAGGCCGTACCCCCGCCAGGAAGATGCATTGCCAATGGTGCCGGGGGTCGGGGTCGAACCGACGCTGGGGCGCGTTTGAAACGCCTGCCTCTACCGTTGGGCTACCCCGGCAATGGTGGGAAGGTGTGGACTCGAACCACTCCCCGAAGGACCGGAGTTACAATCCGGCTGGCGTATCCGAACGCCTTTCCCTTCCCGTGGTGGACCCCCTCGGATTCGAACCGAGACTGTAATGCTTCTAAGGCATCCGCCTCCTGCCAATTGGGCTAGAGGTCCCCGAGATTCATGTGGATTGGCGGAGCGCGGAGGGATTGAACCCCAGGCCGTGAAAGGCCCCTCTCGCTTAGCAGGCGGAGCCAGCGCCTTGCTGGTTCACGCTCCGATATGGCGGAGGGCGGAGGAGTCGAACCCCGCACCTTTCGGTGTACGTCCTAGTTTTCGAGACTAGTTGCGCTCCTTAGCGCGTCACCCTCCAAAGACGGGTGACGCAGATCGTCGTTCCGTCAGTATCGCAAAGAGATACTGGAAGACGAGATCAGGGCGCGAAACAGGTTCATGTGGCGCGCTTTAATGGCCCGTCCTGGACCGGTCAAGCCGGCCCCTCCGACCGAACACTCCACCCTCACCCGCGCGCCTGGCACCGGCGGGCGGTAGCAGGCTTCTTCTCCCGGAGGATTACAGCGATAGTGCACTTCAGTCGGTTCCGACGTTTGCTGGGACCGAATGCTCGGCGCGGTGCAATACCAAGAAGATCCACTCGCGATGATTGCCACGCGACGCAACATGGTGGGATGCGATGAAAATGCCACACGCGCTTGCCAAGTCATCACTCAATCCTGGCGCACGCCTATCGGGGCGTAATTAGTGTGCCGTCACTGGCAATCCATGTCACCGACGTTTAAAATACGGAATCGAACGCCAGAAGTATTTTTAGGTAAACAATGAACCACAACCGACGTGATCTAGCCCATCTCATGGATAATATTTCATCAATTCCCGATGACGGAATAGATGAAATACTGAGTGAGATATTCTTGGATGATGCCATCACATGGGAAATAGGCCCCGATCCCATAAATGATGAA
The DNA here is from genome assembly GCF_014490665.1 of Sphingomonas alpina. Lineage (NCBI taxonomy): Bacteria > Pseudomonadati > Pseudomonadota > Alphaproteobacteria > Sphingomonadales > Sphingomonadaceae > Sphingomonas > Sphingomonas alpina. The sequence continues at coordinate 3,455,170 of NZ_CP061038.1, forward strand.
ATTACGGTCCTGGCACTTGGATGCCATGGCGACCTGATTCTGTTGGATATCATGGAGAAAGATCTCAACCTTCCAATGGACGGCCAGGGGTGGAAAATCGTGGCCGGAATCCCTCCAAAATCCTGGGAAGGATATTTTGAAATGATAGGCAGCGACGGATTAGTTTTGCAGATTGAAGGATGGGATTGGCAGTGGAGCATCGCTGAATTAAACAAAGACAAAGCCAGCATCACAATATTTTATCCCGAAGAATATAAAATAGGTGCGGCAGACATAGAGAATGCCGGAGAAATAATCTTATTCGGATCTATCGGAGAGGTGAATACCTCAAGGCATATATCAGTAGATCACTATCTTCCGATTTCTGAAGGCGTAAATCATAATAGCATGAGTACCCTCAGAGAAGAGTTTTCCAAATGGTTTCCGGATGCCCCATTCTCTCAGGATTTCAAGAATATAAAATGAATTCAAGATAATTTGAATTTCATTGCCCTCCCCGGGGTGAGGGCACGGCCGGATAACGCCACAATCGCGTCCGAAATGGCCGCAGCGCCAGATCGCGGCGGACTCGGCGAACCGGCTCCGCTATCATCCCGGACCGGGACATCGCGGAACAGCCGCGATGCGGGATGCGCGCGGAGCCAACCGTGCGGGCCGTATCGCCGCGCGGAACAGGCCGGGGGGCATACGTGGCGATCATCACCGAGGAACTGGTCAGGGACATTTTGCTCAACGGGCGCGGCGGGCCGCGGCTGCTCAACGAAAGTCCGGTGCAGGTCGATGTTTGGGCGCGCTTCGCCGCGGCAGATTCCGAGCCGGTCGACCTGTTGCTGACGCCGATGGAGGCGACCCCGGCGGCGCGGCTGGCGCAGACATTGTACCGCGCGCTGGTCGAGCTGCCCGCGATCGAGCCGCGGCATATCGCGCCGCTGGAAGGCGCGGTCGCCGCGCGGGTCAGCCTGGACGATTTCATCGGGCAGATCCTGCCGCTGACCGGGCTGGACGTCGCCGCGCGGTTCGAGGAGCTGATCACCCTGGTGCTGGCGGCGCGGGCGCTGGACGGCGGGCGCGATACGCCGCCCGAAGGCATGCCGACGGCGTACGACCTGTTCCGCTATGCCGATAAGCACCGGCAGGCGCTGACGCCGGATTTGCGCGCGACGCTGCTCGCCGTGCTGTTGCGGGTCGCACAGCGGATCGGCGATGCGGACGGGGAAGAGACCGGGGACGACCGGCCGCGCCCGATCATCCTGGATTTCCGGCGGGCGCGATCCCGGGCCGCGCTGCGCGAGATCTGGGTCGGCCCGGAATTGTTCGGCGGACGACCGGGGCGCGTCGACGAGGTCCTGGTGTGGCGCGTGGCGCTGAACCGCACGGTCTATCCGATGGGCGTGTCGGTCGAGACGATCAAGGCCGATGCGGCGCAGCGCGTGTTCGATGTGGATTGCCGGTCGCTGACCTGGGCGGTGATCGATTCCGGGATCGACGCGGCGCACCCGGCGTTTCGCGACCATGATGCGGGCAATTTCGCGACCCGCGTCGACAAGGCGTTCGATTTCAGCGCGTTGCGCGAACTCGTCTCGTTCGATTCCTTGCTCGGGCCGGGGCAGCTCGACACCAAGGCCGAAGCGATCGCGGCCAAGCTGATGGTGAGCGAGATCGAGGCGCGGGCGTGGCTGGAGGAATTGCGCGCCGATGCGCTGGCCGGACGGCCCTATGACTGGGAAAGGCTGTCGAAACTGCTCGAGGTGCCGGTCGGCGACCTGCCCCCGGTCGGCGCCGGCCAGCCCGACGGGCATGGCACGCATGTCGCGGGCGTGCTGGCGGGCGACTGGCGCGAGGACGACCAGAGCGTGTATCGCGGCGTGTGCCACAATATCCGGCTGTACGACCTGCGCGTGCTCGGCACGGCCAGCCGCGACACCGAATTCGGGGTGATCGCCGCGCTGGAATTCGTGCGCTGGCTCAACCGCCGCAACCGCTTCATCACCGTGCACGGCGCCAATCTGTCGATCGGGCTGGTCCATGACATGGCCAATTTCGCCTGTGGCCGCACGCCGGTGTGCATGGCGTGCGAGGCGACCGTCGCGTCGGGGGTGACGGTGGTGGCGGCGGCGGGCAATTGGGGCGCGCAGACCTATCGCACCGCTAAGGGCGACTATTCCGGCTATGCCCAGGCGTCGATCGCCGACCCGGGCAATGCCGCGTCGGTGATCACGGTCGGCGCGACGCACCGCGAGCGGCCGCACGAATATGGCGTGAGCTTCTTTTCCTCGCGCGGGCCGACCGGCGACGGACGGATCAAGCCCGACCTGGTCGCACCGGGCGAGCGGATCGACGGGCCGCTGCCCAATCTCGGTTTCGGGCGGCTCGACGGGACGAGCATGGCGGCGCCGCACGTGTCGGGCGTCGCCGCGCTGCTGATGGCGCGCCATCCCGAAATGGTCGGCGATCCGGCGCGAGTGAAATCGGTGATCGTCGCGACCGCCACCGACCTGGGAAGGGAACGCTATTTCCAGGGCGCAGGCCTGGTCGATGCGCTGCGTGCGCTGCAGGCGGTCTGAGCGTGGCGCGGGCGGTGGTGGGGGCGGTGGTGCGGGGTCCAGGCCGGATCATCCGGGCGCCGCGCCTGGTTTTCAAGGCGCGAACAGAGGCTGTCGAAGGGACGAAGCGGATGGAATTCGAAGCATTGCAGGCCCGCTATGGCGATTGCCTGTTCATCACCCTCCCGGGATCGGGGCCGGACCGGCCGATCCGGCTGCTGATCGATGGCGGGCCGGCGGGCGTGTACCGCACCGCGCTCGAACGCCGGCTGGCCGCCGAAGCGGCGAAGTTTCCGCAGGAAAAGCCGGTCAACATCGATGCGGTGATGGTCAGCCATGTCGATGAGGACCATATCCTGGGCATCGTCGACCTGTTCGGCAAGATCCAGGAGGCCGACCAGGGCCGGACGCCGCGGCCGTGCCAGCCGAAATGGCTGCTGCACAACAGCCTGGACGGCCTGATCGGCGAAGGCGAAGGCGGCGTGGCGCGGGCGTTGTCCGGGCCGACCGTGCTGGCCAGCCTCGACGCGGCGCTGAGCGCCGGGCTGGCGGGCGGCCCGGCCGACGATCCGGACGGCGCGATGAAGAGCCAGACCGCGCGGCTCGTGCTGCAAAGCTATGGCCAGGCGAGCCGGCTCGCCACGCTGGCCGCGGCGATCCAGGTCACCCGCAACCCGCCCGACCAGCGCACCATCCTGTTCGACCCGGCGCAGCCGCGCGTGCTGCAGCTGGGCGATGCGACGCTGACCGTGGTCGGTCCGTTGCAGCCCGATGTCGAGCGGCTGCGCAAGGAATGGAGCGCGTGGAAGGCGAAGCAGAAGGACGCGGCCAGCCTGGCCGCGACGCTCGACACCGCGGTTCCCAACCTGTCGAGCATCGTCGTGCTGCTGCAATGGCAGGGAAGAAAGATCCTGCTGACCGGCGATGCGCGGGGCGACCATATCCTTGACGGGCTGAACGGTGCCGGGCTGATGCCGGGACAAGGCGCGCTGGACATCGACATATTGAAGCTGCCGCATCACGGGTCGATCCGCAACAATACGCGCGATTTCTTCGCGAAGATCCGTGCCGATCATTATGTCGCGTCGGGCGACGGCACCTATGGCAACCCCGACCGCGCGACGCTCGAGCTGATCGAGGAGGTGCGGCCGGAGGGCGGCTATACCGTGCACCTCACCTATGACGCGGCGAGCTGCGACGAGGTCCACAAGAGCTGGGCGGCCGGGCGCAAGAACGTCCCGCCCTATGATCCCGAGCGCGATTCGATCGCCCCGGTGATCGAACGGTGGCGCAGCGAGGGGAAGATCGAGGTCAAGGAAGGGCCGGTGCGGATCCGCCTGTAGCGGCCGCGCAGGACGGTGCCGGCTGGCCATGGAAGCGCCGTTCGCCCGCCGCAAACGCACGTTCGGCAGCAGGCGCAGGTGCTGAGCCGCGCCGGAGCGGCACTGAGCCGCTGTGTCCTTGGGGTTGGCGAATGCTGCGGGCTTTGTGGGGTCGAGATCCTATTGTTGGAGAGCCGTCTTGGTCCATATGCTTCGCCAGCACATCCCCGCGGCCATCGTCCCGACCGCGTTGATCGGCGCGCTCCGCGAGAATTCCCGGCCGGAAGGCGCCGGCGAGATCTGGCAGCCGGTGCTCGAACATGGCTGGGTCATCGCCCGGCGCGGTGCGCTGGCGGTTACCGCGCATGCGGTCGAGATCCTGCGCCACGGCATCCCCATCGCCCTGTCACCGACCGAATCCGTGCTGCTCGGCCTGTTGATCCGCCGGGGCCGCGCCAGTCATGAGGAACTGGTCGCGGCATTCCGGACGGCGGGCTCGAACCCGGCCGGCCTGAACATCAGCGTCCATCGCATCCGGCGCAAATTCGCCGCGGCCGGGGCGCCCGACCCGGTCGAGCGGCTGCGCGGCTGGGGCCTGAGGCTGCGGGTCGAGCCCGATATCAGCGGATCGACCTCGCTCTGGATCGGCAGGCCGGCGGCGTGATAGCATGGCGATGGGCGAGTCCCGGGGACGATATAGTCCGGGCCTTCGCACCCGGCACAGGCATGATCGGGGGAAACAGATGACCAACAAGATGTTCACGGCGATACTGGTGGCGACGCTGATATGCGGGACGCTGGACATCTTGAGCGCGTTCCTGTTCGCCGGCCTGGCCGGTGCCGGGCCCGGCCAGATCCTGCGCTATGTCGCATCGGGGCCGTTTGGCGACGGCATGAGGGAAGCGGGCAGCGGCGCCGCCGCGATCGGCCTGGCCACGCATTTCGTGCTGATGGCGGTGATGGTCACCCTGTTCGTGATCGCCGCGTCGCGGATCGCGGCGATCCGGGCCAATCCGGTGCTGGCCGGCATCCTGTACGGGCTGCTGATCTACACCGTGATGTACTGGATCGTGGTGCCGGCGCGCTGGACCGGGCATTATCCCCAGCTGACGCTGTGGGCGTTCGGCAACGCGCTCTTTTCCCATATCGTGTGCGTCGGCATCCCGATGGCGCTGGTCACCATGCGCTATCTCGGCCGCGCCGGACTCCGGACCGGCCCAACGTCGATTCCGGGCGGGTGAGCGTCAGTCGACAGGCGGCACGCGATTTGCGACATCCGGTGCCGTGGACGCCCTGATTCCAGATCGCGGGCAGGAGCCCATTTCCGAGCCCATACCCAACCGGGGACGCGAGCCGTTCTACGTCGAGGAATCGGCCGTGCGGCGCGGGCGCGTGCAAACCGGGCCGGAGATGCGCGCCAAGGTCGCCCTGACGCTGGCGATGTGGGGGTCGACCTACCTGCTCTTCACCCTGGGCAATGTGCTGAACGGCCATCCGGGGCAGTGGGTCGCGGCCGGCGTGCGGGCGTTCGTCATGTCGGTCGGGATCGCGCTATGCTATGCGATGCACCGGTTGCTGCGGCGGCTGGCGCATCGCCCGTTCCGCACCCGCGCGCTGGTGCTCGCCGCGGCAGCGCCCTTTGCGGCGGAGGCCTATGCCTGGCTGGGCTTTTTCGCGTATGCCTATCTGCACGGCACATCGATGCGGATGGTGATCGTCGATTGGGCCGTTGCGGCCAATGTGCTGTCGCAATGGACCTGGTTCTTCATCGGCTGGACCGGGCTCTATCTGGCGATCGAGTATAATTTCGACGCGAAGGACGAAGCGCAGCGATCGGCGGAGCTGCGCAATCTGGCGCACAATGCCAAGCTTCGCGCGCTGTCCAACCAGATCAACCCGCATTTCCTGTTCAACAGCCTCAATTCGATCTCGGCCCTGATCCTCGAGGGGCGCGCGCATGATGCGGAGCGGATGCTGACCGGCCTGTCGACCTTCTTTCGCTCCACTTTGTCGATCGATCCGCTGGTCGATGTCGCACTCGAACAGGAATTCGACCTGCACCGGCGCTATCTGGCGATCGAACAGATGCGCTACCCCGACCTGACGGTGGAGTTCGATTTGCCCGAGGCATTGAAGTCCGTTGCCGTCCCGGCGCTGATCCTGCAGCCGCTGGTCGAGAATGCGGTCAAGCACGGCGTGGCCAAATCGCTGCCGCCGACCTGGATCGGAATCACCGCGCGGCGCGAGGGCGACATATTGTCGATCGTCGTCGCCAACACCGCCGGAGGCGATGGGCATGGCGCAGCGGTGCGCGGCGACGGCATCGGCCTGGCCAATGTGCGCGAGCGGCTGAGCGAGCATCATGGCGCGGCGCAGAGCCTGGCCGTGTCGGCAGGCCCCGATCTGTTCGAAGTCCGCATCACCCTGCCGATCGGTTTGGTGCGATGAGCGAGTTCAGCGTCGTCACGGTCGATGACGAGCCGCTGGCGCTGAGCCGGCTGGAGATCGTGCTGCGCGGCGTGCCGGGTGCGCGGCTGGTCGGGTCGGCGAGCAGCTGCGACGCGGCGGTCGCGCTGATCACCGAGCGCCGGCCCGACATCGTCCTGCTCGACATCCGGCTGCGCGACGGAACCGGGTTCGATATCCTCGACCGGCTGCCCAGGGACGTGACGCCGGCGGTGATCTTCATCACCGCCTTCGACCATTTCGCGATCCGCGCGTTCGAAGTGTCGGCGGTCGATTATGTGCTGAAGCCGATCGACGCCGGGCGGCTGCGCGAAGCGGTCGATCGCGCGCGGGCGCGGATCATCGCCGATGACTCGGTCGGCCAGGTCAAGGAAATGCGCGCAGTGATCGCCGACCTGCGCGCCGAGTTTCACGACAAGGCGCGCTCCCCCTATGAAACCGAGCTGTGGATCCGCGGCGTCACCGGCAATCTGACGCGCGTGTCGCTCGACCTGGTCGACTGGGTCAGCAGCGAGGATGACTATGTCCGGCTGCACACCGGCGCCACGTCGCATCTGTTGCGGTTGTCGATCCGCGCATTCGAGGCGCGCGTCGACCCGACGCAGTTCGTGCGCGTCCACCGCGCGGCGCTGGTGCGCGTGTCGCGCATCGCCGAGGTGCGGCGCAGCCTGACCGGGCGGCGCGACGTGATCCTGCGCGACGGCACGCGGATCGCGACCGGACGGATCCATGCGAAGCGGCTGCGCGCGGTGCTGCTGGAACGCGACGGTCCGAACCCCGGAACGCCGGCCGCCTGATCCGCTTTCCCGGCCGGGAACACACTCGCATCAAAGGAAAAGGGGCGGCCGTCAGATCGACGACCGCCCCTTTCCCGTTCCGCTTCGGCGGTCGCCCGGCGCATCATGGCGACGCGCCGGACGTTCCCGATTCAAAAGTTGGGCCCGATTCAAAAGTTGGGCCCGATTCAAAAGTTGGGCCCGATTCAAAAGTTGGGCCCGATTCAGAAGTTGAACTTCGCCCCGGCGCGGAACTGGCGGCCGAGAATGCCATTGCCGCCCTGCACCGCATTGTAGAGCGTCGCACCATAGGTCACGACATCGACCGGCGGCAGCGCGTCGAACAGGTTCAGGACGTTCACATAGAAAGTGAAATGGTCGTTGACCTTGACGCTGCCCACTGCGTCGAGCGTGATGTAGCGCTTCACGTCGCACGGCACATAGCGCGGGTTCGGCGCCAGGCCGCAATCGCCCGACGTGCCGGATCCATTCTGATCCTCCGCCGAGAGATTATAGCCACCGAAATAATTCGCGGTGGCGGTCAGCGTGAAGGGATCGACCGTCAGCGTGTTCTGCCAGCTGCCACGCCATTTCGGCGTGCCGGAGCCTGCGGTCAGGTTGAAATTGCCGAGCGTCCCTTCATAGGATTCAGTCGTCCCGTCGGCGAAGGTGGTGCTGAGGTCGAGGATGTAGCTTGCCTCGAGCGACGTGCTGAAATGAACCGTGTCGCTGATGTCGAATGACCCGCTTGCCGAGAAGTCGATGCCCTCGGAGCGGATCGTGTCGGAATTGACCAGCTGCGACTGAACAAAGGCGATGCGCGGCCGGGCATTGGGGAAGGCGGGAGACGGCGCATCGGCAATCACCTGGAAGCCCGCCGGAATGGGCTGCCCGGCATAATAGGCCGCGATCGCATCGCTGGTCGAGGCCGAGGTGATCGCCCCGGTCTTCTTGATATTATAGTAATCGACCGTGAAGGTCAGGTTGCGGATCGGCTCGAACACGATCCCGGCCGTGAAGCTGCGCGACTTTTCCGGCTTCAGATCGGGCGACGCCAAGGTCGTCTGACCAAAGGTCGCCGCGGTCAGATAGGCCGGGCAGGCAGGCGTATTGGTGTTGGTGCACGCCGCGCCATATTGCTGCAGGAAGGAATTGGGCAGGCCCGCCGGCAGGAGCGGCACGAAGCCGGTGGTCGGCAGCGCATTGGCCTCGGCAAAGCTCGGGATGCGGAAGCCGCGCGAATAGGTGCCGCGAATGGCGAGCTGCTTGATCGGCGTGAATTTCGCGCCGACCTTGGGCGAGAAGGTGCTCTGTCCGCTCGAATATTTATCGTAACGGCCGGACAGGTTGACTTCGAACTGCTCGACGATCGGCGCGTTCAGTTCGGCAAAGGCCGAGTAGACCGTGCGGTGACCCGAGGTGCCGAAGGCGTTGAGCGTGAAGTAACGCTGTGTCGGGCCGTTATAATCGTCATTCGCGCTGGGCGCATCGATCGCCTCGTAGCGGATCGACGCGCCGACGCCGAGCTGCAGCGGACCGCCCGGCAGGTCGAACAGCGCCTTACCCAGCGTCACCTGTCCCTGATACATGTCGGAGGATGCATCGGTGACGTTTTCCGGCGACAGATAATCGCGCACCGCCTTGCTGTTGAGCTGCGGGTTGACGAAATTATAGCTGCCATCGGCAATCACATCGAGCAGATGCTGGATATAGACATAGCCATTGGTGGTGCGGCGCAGGTCGTTGTGCATCGCGGTTGCATCGACCTTGTAATCCCAGTCGCCGAACATCGTCCCGCTGATCCCGGCCGCGACCCGGTACACCCGGCTGCGCGTCTCGTTCTGGGTGAGCGTGTCGCTCAGGCGGCCGGAAAGCCGGGCGACCTGGCCCTGTGCCGCGAACGGATTGTTGGGGTTGAGCGTGCCGTTCACCGCATTGCAGTTCACCCGCGCCGCGCAGACATAGACCGGCAAGGTCAGCGGACCGGATCCCGGCGCGTTCGCCGCGCCGCCGGCCGAGGTCGAGAAGCGCGGATACAGGATACCGGCATTGGCATTGGCGCGGACCACCGCCGGCAGTGCCGAAAACGCGCTGGAGCTCTGCTGGAAGTTGAACAGGATATAGGCCTCGGCATCGTCGCCGACCTTGGCGGTGAAGCGCGCCGAGCCGCCAAAGCGTTCGAGCGCCGGCGTCACCTGGCCATAGCGATAGGTCTGATCCTCCTGGCACGCGAAGGTCGGGTTGGCGGCGCTGTTCGCCAGTTCGGCGGCGGTCAGCGTATGGCCCGGGCCATTGAGGCATCCCCGCGCCGGGTTGAGCAATTGCGGGCGGCCCAGCGCATTGGCGTTCGCCGCATCGAAGGGCGTGACGTAGAAATCGCTGACCACCGGGTTGAAGATGCCGAACGCGCCGTCTTTGTCGAGGCCGTTGAGGATGTTGTTCGGGCCGCAGGCGATGCTGTTGCAGATACCGCGCTGATCATCCGTGCTGTACGGCCTGGGTATGTCGCGATTGTAGAGCGCCTCGCTGCGCATGTAGAAGCCGCTGACATAGGCGTTGAAGCCCTTGTCATCGAGATCGCCGATGCCCGCGGTCAGGGTCAGGCGCTGATTGGCGGCGTTGCCGTCCTGCGAAATGCCCGCCTCGGCACGGCCGGAGACACCCTTGAACTGGCGCTTGGTGATGACGTTGACCACGCCGGCGATGGCGTCCGCGCCATAGCTGGACGAGGCGCCGTCGCGCAGCACCTCGATCCGGTCGACGATATCGTCGGGAATGGTATTGAGATCGACGAAATTGCGCGTGCCGTCATCCGACAGCGGGAAATAGGCGGCGCGCAGGCCATCGAACAGCACCAGAGTCGAGCTGGTCGACAGGCCGCGCAGCGACACAGCGGATGCGCCGCCGGCAAAGGCGCCGTTCGCGGTGAACGAGTTGGTCAGCGCCGGGCCATTGTTCGACGTCAGCTGCTGAATCGCGTCCTGCACGGTGGAGATGCCGCGCCGGTCGAGCGTTTCGCTGGACAGGACGGTGACGGGCGACGGCGTCGCGGTGCTCGTCTGACGCAGGATCGACCCGGTCACGATGATGTCGGGGCCCGGATCGGCCTCCGCTTCCTGCATGGCGGATGCGGGAGCCGCCTGATCCTGGGGACCGCCTGCCTGAGTCGTTTCCTGGGCAGCCATTTCCTGGGCGAACGCCGGCGAGGCGGTGCCCATCAGGACAAGTGTGGTGGCAAGCAAGCGCGCGCGAATACTGATTGTCATTGAAGAGCCCCTTTTTTGGTTATCGCGGCAGTGAGGGGGGCGCGGGTCGTTCGATCCAATGCCGGGGCGGTTCAGCGCCGCGATTTAGCCGCCGAGCGTTTCGCCGCGGCAACGCGCGACGTTCGGCCGCATCAATGAGAGAGTTGGCGGCCGCGAGGGCGGTGAAAACGCGGCGAACGTGCGCCGCAACACGGCGAGCGTCCCGCCATTGCCGGATGCACGAACGATCGGGCCGGTGGAGCCGTCGCGTTTTAATGGGACAGGATATGGGTCAGCGCGCGCTTGACTCACCCGCCATATTCCAATCAGTTGCGCGCGCCGGTGGGGAAACCGGCTTCTGGGGGAATTCCAATGCAAAAGTCGCTGATCGCGCTTTCGGGCGCGCTTGTTCTCATGTCCGCAACGCCGGCACTCGCGCAAAGCGCCAGCCAGCCTATCGTGGCCGGTGCGCCAGCCCCCAATGTGCTGCGCGCGGGGACTGCCGTGCCGCTGAAAATGGCGGAGGCGCTGACCACCAAAGGCAAGAAATTGCGTGTCGGCTATCGCTTCATGCTCGAGATCGCCGAGCCGGTCACGGTCAATGGCCAGATCGTCATTCCGGCGGGCAGCCCGGTGACCGGCGAAGTCACCGATGTGCGCAACAAGGGAATGTGGGGCAAGTCCGGCCATATCAATGCCCGCGTCCTGTTCGTGCGCGCCAATGGGCGCCAGATCCGCATGACCGGCCAGCTCGACGACAAGGGTGTGACGGGAACCGCCGGCGTCGTTGCCGCGATCGCGTTCGTCCCGATCGCCGGGTTCTTCACCACCGGCACCAGCGCCCAGATTCCGCTCGGCGCACCGGTCAACGCGTTCATCGACGAGGATGTGCCAGTCACCTTTGCCGACGGCACGCCGGCAGCGATGACCGTACCCGCCGTCGCCGCCACACAAGCCAATGCGCCCGCCACCCCGACTGTCGCCCCCGCCGTCGTCACACCGGCCGTGGTCGCGCAACCGACACCCGCAGCCGTCAGCACCACGCCGTCCGCCGCGGTGCCGGCGACGACACCGGCTGTCGCGACGTCCACGCCGGTCGTCGCCAAGCCCTGACGAGACAGGCCCGGGCCTTCCGGCCTATGCCGGAAGGCCCGGCCCCGCTTCTGACGGACCCCGGACGATGCGACCTCCCGAGCGTCCGGAGTTGTTTTCAGCTGAGTTGAATCGGCACCAGCCCGCTCCCCCTGGCTATCCGCAGAATAGACTGACGCTGAGCGGCCAGATGGGGGAGCGGGCTGGTGCCGTCTTACTGAAGCCGACTCTCGTGCCTTGACGGCTGGCAGGTCACCGTCATGCCGGCGCCGTTGAAATAGCGGCAGAGCCGCGCGACCTGTGCCCAGCCGCGCTTGCCCCATGCCGCCACCGCTTCATTATACGCCTCATAAGCCGCCTCCGACGTCGCGATCTCGGGCGGGGCAACCGGCTCCGCTTCGACGCGCATGTCAGCAGCCGGCGGGTATTGGATCGCCAGGTCGGGCTTGCCGGCGCAGGATGATGCAAGCGCGAGCGTGCTGACGATCGCTAACCGTCCGATCCGGGATGGATTGCGTGGCATTGGTGACCTCCTGTGTCTCGTTCCGGATGCGGGCATCGTCGATGCGCCGCTCTTCTGCCGCTCTGGCCTCCCCGGCCCGGCCCTGTGCCGAAATCTCGGCATTGCGGGCGGTATCGTGGCGCTGGATGATCGCGGCGTCGTAGCGGCACTTGCCGACGCCGAGCATGGCAACGACCAGGACCATGGCCAGCCCGATCAGCAGCGGCCTGGCCGGTTTGGGGCCGACGATGCCGCCGAACCAGGCGATGAGCGTTGCGATCATGCCCTGCCTTCCTCCTGCGCGGCCGCGCCCGGTTCCGGCACGAGATTGGGCGCGTCGCCGCCGCCGGCATTCGCCGTCGCGGTGATCGCCGCAAAGGCCGCCGCGGTGTTGCGCGTCTTGTCCTCATCGCCCTTGTTGGCGGCGAAATGGAACGCGAAGATCATGTTGAGCAGGCCGGTCAGCGTGACCGCCTGAATGATCACCTTGAACACCTCGACCTCCCACAATGCCGGATTGTGCGCGGCCATGCCGAGCAGCAGCGCGGCGAGGGCGAACGCGCCGATCGTCACCCATTGCCGTTCGCTCGGCCAGCCGGGCAGGCGATCGAGGCAGCTGTCGAGAAAGGTCCAGAGCGTCATGCCGGCCGCTCCTCTTCCCGATGCGCCGTCAGATACAAGGCACGCTCCGCCGCGCGGCGGCGGGTCAGTCCGTTCAGCACCGTGCCCGCCTGCCTGTTCCAGCGCGCGAACTGCTCGGCCGCGCCGGCAGGGTCGCCGGCACGGTGGAGCCGCAACAGGGTCGAATTGGCGAAGGCGGTCGTGCCGATATTATAGGCGAGGCTGACCATCGCGTCGTATTGCGACTGGGTGGTGGGGGTGGCGCCAAGCAATGCCGCAACGCGCCCTCCGAATTGATCGAGATCGGCTGCGAACGCGGTATCCGCCTGCGCCTGGGTCCAGACCAGGCCGAGCCTGATGCCCGGCCCCGTCGTCCCCCAGCCGATCGTCGGCACATCGTCCGGCGTTGGGAGATAGGCGCTGAGGCGACACTGCTCGAAACCCTTGATGAAATTGGCGCAGCGGAGGGATGGTGCGAGCGTGGATGGGGCGGGCACGGATGGGACGATATCGGCCAGCACAGCATTCACTGAATGCACATCCGTGTCGCTCAGAGCGTTGCCCTTGATGCGGCGGATCGCATCGAAAAGCCGCTTCACGCCATTGTCGGATGATGTCATGGATGGATCCTCCCAGTCAGCAGCGCCCAGGCGGTGGCGGCAACGCCGACCAGCCAGCCGAGCACGGGCGATTTAATCAGCACCACACCAAGCGTCCGCGCACCTTCGCTTCGGTTATTGGCCGCCTCGAGCGCTGCGATGCGCGCTTTGAGGTCAGTGATGTCGGAGGCGAGCGGCCCGAGCCCGACAACCTCGCGCGTCAGCCCATCGAGCTTGGCGGAGAGAGTATTGAGCGTATGTACAAGTTCACGCATCTGACCGCGCACTTCACCGAGGATGAGGCTGTTTTCATTGAGGGTTGGGGGCGGCGGTTCGGTCGTGGTGCGCGGCGGACTCAATTCAATGCTCCTGTTGCTGAGCATCGAGATAGAGCTACTCAAGCGCTGGTTGAATCGGCCGACGGACGAAACAGAATCGCGCTTCAAGCATCGCAATGATGGGTCATCGGATTGTGAATGAGTATGCTTTAAGGCTGCGCGATATCCCATTGGCATTCAAGGCACGGCGTCTCAGCCGAACAACCTGGCCTGCTGCATCCCGAACCATCACGCTTGGGAAAGCGCGACAAAATTCGGTAAGGCCAATTCCAGATTGCGAGTAGCCATTGCATAGCTCAACGCTATGGACATAGCGCGGAATTGGCAAGCGGTCGGGGGCATGGGTGACGAACTACAAGGCCCATCGCGATTCGAATATCGACCTGTTACGCGCCATCGCAATTCTGATGGTGCTGACATACCACATCATTTGGTGGTCGCCCCTTTTCCCACTCTGGTTCAAGATGCTGTCGGTCCCGGGCGCCACTGGCGTCGACCTGTTCTTCATCCTGTCCGGCTTTCTGGTGGGATCGATCTACTGGCGCGAGGAACGTGACGCCGGCGAAGTAAGACTTATGCGATTCCTCAAGCGTCGGTGGCTGCGCACGATTCCGCCCTATCTGGTGGCGTTAGCTCTTTCCTGGTTCGCGGTCAGCATCGTGCGCCAGACCAAATTTGACTGGGCTTATCTGCTGTTTCTTCAGAACTTTCGGATTGAAATGCCGTTCTTTGCCGTCAGTTGGTCTCTGTGTGTTGAAGAACATTTCTATCTCATCGTACCGCTCACACTCTCACTAACACGCCGGTTTCGTGTCGTGCGACCGGGCCTGCTGGTGATCGGCATCGTCGCACCGCCATTGTTCCGGCTTGCCTATGTCAGCCAGGGCATAAATCCGACATTTGGTTTCTACCAAACCGCGACACATCTGCATTTCGAAGGCTTATCGCTGGGCATGGCTCTCGCTTGGTTGAACATCTTTCATCCAGCGTATTGGGACAGGGCCCACCGCGCGGCGCTGTGGGCGATCATTCCACTTGCTACGATTAGCATCGCCGGAGCCCTCTGGTCGCGCGAGGCCAGCTATGTCGTCTCAAGCACCACCGTCGCCGCCTTGTTCGGCGCGGTCTTGCTCGCAGTGGCAGGGCGCCGATCGATTATGGGCGGGATGCTGGAAGCCCCTGTTCGCGCAATCGCCCTGTCATCGTACAGCGTCTATCTGATCCATACACTGGTCATCCATGCCGGCGACATGTTGCAAAGCAGGGTGCCGCTCTTGACCGACGGGGCGATGTTGCTGTTCTGGCCCGCATCCATCGCAGCATGTGGCTATCTCTTCTACATCACGGTCGAGCGACTTTCGATTAGCATTCGCGACCGCATCGCGCCGAGTAAGTTTGGCGGTGGAGCCCTGGCACAGCAGGCGAGCGACGCCGGCGCGCCCATCGCTCGAGAGCTGGATCATCAGGGCGCCGCGACATAAACAAGAGCGCGCTGACCAAGATCGGCGCCGTTAGATTGCAGGCGAGAGAGCCGCCTGTATAAGGCCGCGATGGACAATGCCGGTTCGAAGTTGCGCGCTCCACCTCAGGCCGGTCATTTTCATGATCTCGACGGCATGCGAGGCATTCTGGCCATCGTAGTAATGCTTTTCCATATGGGGTCGGATGGCATACTCAAAGCTGTAAGCGCAGGATATTTTCAGCGAAGCCTTGCGCCACTTTGTGTGGATTTCTTCTTCATTCTTAGTGGCTTCGTTCTTTTTCTATCTTTTGCAAAACGCCAACCGACATTCTCGGAATATATGATCAAGCGGGTTCGCCGGCTGATGCCACTTCTGATCCTGACGACCGCGCTAGCACTTTGCGTGAGACCCGAGCATTTCGCCATTCTGGAAACAGTAGCAAACTTTGCCGGAGTCGCGTCGATTCTGGGGTTTCGGTCGATCAACAGCCCCGCTTGGAGCGTGCCGTTCGAATTGTTTGTGCCGCTTGCCATGCTGGTTCTCCTTGATCCCCTCACCAGGTTTTCGAACCGGCGAATCGTCATACTCCTAGTGCTGCTAATCCTTGGCGGGTGTGTTGTATCGATCGTTCAGGCGAACGGCCCCGACTGGAGACATGCGCGGGCAATCTTCGGCCTTGGCAGCGGCATGGCCCTGGCGCGGCTGACCCAGTCATTGCCGCCAAGGCAGGCAATGCCGTGGACCGTTCTCTCACTGTTCGCCTTCGCGATCGTGATCATGGAGATCGCGCCAACTTGGCCAGCGATTGCCGCTCTGTTCTATCCCATTTCCGCATTGTGCATCTATCTCGGCTCTCGCACGCAAACCCTCCTGTCGACCGCTGTGTTTCAGGCCTTTGGTCGATGGTCGTATTCCATTTACTTGCTGCACTTACCCGTTCTCATCGCCATCATCGCATGGAGCGGGTGGGGAAGCGGGTCGGCGCAAACAAAGGCGCTGGCAATCGGCCTGACAATCCTCCTTTCGGCCCTGAGTTACCGATATATCGAGCTGCCGTTCATGCAGCGGCGCACGTCGGCCAGCACTGGAACCGCAGATGCTTCGTTGCGCGCCCCGCTATCTCCTGATTCCGGTAATTAGGGAGCCAAGCGCATTTTCTCGTTTCATCTTGGCAATGCTGTTTCCAGCGCTATGGGTTGCCCAGGGCAGACCTAGGGGCAGCAGGAATAATGATCGTTCTCGGCATCAATCATAGTGCGTATCACGATTCGTCTGCCGCAATCGTCAGGGACGGCATCCCGCTCTTCGCGATAGCAGAAGAGCGGTTGAGCAAGGTCAAGCATGACGCTGCCTTTCCGACCTTGGCGATCAAAGCATGCCTCGACCATGTAGGCATCACTATCACCGAAATTGATCAGATCGTGCTGGGCTGGCAACCGTACGGCCAGATTATCAAGCGGACCGTGAGCAACGTCCTGTCCCGCAAAGAACCGATGCCGCTCAAGTCGCTGCCTGGGTATGTCGCCAGAAATACATTGGCGGATTATCAACGTAGTAGCGAACGAATGATGCGACGCCATTTCGGTGGAAAGTTCGTCGCTCCTCGTCGCATCGATCATCACTACGCGCATGCACTGAGCGCCTATGTTCCATCGGGGATGGAAGAAGCGACCGTCGTGGTGATCGACGGTCGTGGCGCTTGGGAAGCGTCGAGTATCTGGCACGGCAAAGGCAATCGGCTGGATCACGTCGAAACTGTGAAATGGCCTAATTCCCTTGGGCTTTTCTACGCAACCTTCACCGGTTTCCTCGGATTCGAAAAATATGCCGACGAATGGAAGGTCATGGGCCTCGCGCCTTACGGCACGCCCGGTGCTGTCGACCTCTCTCCATTCGTGTCTTATGCGAATGGTCAGTATCAGGTCCGCTCCGACCTGCTCATGCTTCATGAGGGCGGCAGGGAATATGCTGGCGTTGAACGTTTCCTCGGACCGGCGCGCAATCCTGATGCCGAACTGACACAGGCCGATCGCGACCTAGCCTGGGCGGTGCAGGACATGTGCGAACGCGTCGAGTGCGATTTCATCACCAAGGCAATCGAACGCACGGGCTGTCGGAATCTCTGCATCGCAGGCGGTGTTGGTCTCAATTCCAAAGCGAACGGCCTATTCCTGCAAAAGCGGCTTTGCGACGAAATCTTCGTCCAGCCTGCGGCCGGTGATGACGGCGTTGCCCTAGGCGCAGCCCTGGCACCATCTTTCGAGGGGGGCGTACGTGAGATGAAGCAAATGTCGGCGTATCTTGGGCCGAGCTTCACTCCCGATCAGGTCAGAGCCGAACTTATCAAGTTCAAGCTGCCGTTCCGCGAAGTCGAATCGCCAGCCAAGGCGGCCGCCGAATTGCTCGCAAAAGGCGCTTTGGTTGGTTGGTTTCAGGGGCGCGAGGAATTCGGGCCGCGCGCACTTGGCCACAGGTCGATCATTGCCGATCCGAAGCCGATTGAAAATCGAGACCGGGTCAACAATGCCGTCAAATTTCGCGAGGAATGGCGGCCATTCGCGCCATCCGTCCTCGAGGCGCACTGCGACGGATTGTTTGAGAGCTATCAGGACAGCCCGTTCATGATTCTGACTTTTCCGGCCAAGCCACTCGCGCTGGAGAAATTGGCGGCAGCGATCCATGTCGATGGCAGCGCGCGCGTGCAAACGGTGCGTGAAGGCCGAAACGATGTGTACTTCGATATGATCACTGAATTCTACGCGCTGACCGGAACGCCTGGCGTGATGAACACCAGCTTCAATCTGAAAGGTGAAGTGATCGTCAACACCCCATTCGATGCCGTCCGCACATTCTACACCTCTGGGCTAGATGCGCTGGTTATCGAGAACTTCGTGGTTGAAAAGGGCGTTTGATCAAGCGCGTTAAATCCGGGCTGGCGCGCATACTTCCGTCGCCGCGCCTGCTCCTCCAGATAATCGAACAGTCGTTTGCGACCATAGTGGTGCAAGCGCTGGGCGCCATTACTACGCTGTCTTTCGTCCACCTTCTGCCGGAGCACGAATACGCGCTATTCGGACTGTGCATCGTCAGTCTTAATTTTATCGTCATCAGCAGCGACCTGGGCCTCGGTGCATCGATGCAATTCTTTTGGCGAGAGGCGGTGCGTGGCGGCGTTGCCTTTCCAGTGCGCTATCGCGCCATCCTACAGCTTCGTACCTGGTTCTTCGGGCTGTCGTCGCTAGCGGGCTTGTCGATCCTCGGCGTTATGATAGCGCGCCATGGCGGCACGATCCCAACGATAGCAACCTTGCTTGGCCTCGTCGCCGTAACGGGCTGGCTACAGGTCAGGAGCGGGATGATCGTATCGCTCGCGCGCCTCGGCTTGCAGTTGCGGCGCGCCTACTCGGCCGAACTCGCCGGTTCTTTGGCCCGCGCCGCGCTTGCTGGCGTGGGGTTCCTACTCCTGGTTCGCGGCGCCTGGTTTCCCCTGGCCACTATGGGTGCAACGACGCTTCTCACTATTTTCATCGCCCGACGGGGCGTCGACCGATCAATGTTCCTCGTCAAAGGCGCACCATCCGAAATGAAGCCCGTGCTTGGCTATGTGCTGAGCACGATGTTGGGCACGGTCATTTTCGCGACACAAGATATATTGGTCTATTCGCTGGCATCGCTGCAGGGAAGTTCGCAGGTGATCGCGCAGACCTTTGCGCTTGGCCGCCTCGCCGCCATATTTGTCGTTATCAGCAGCGTGATGGCAAACGTCGTCATCCCACGTATCGCCAATCTCGGCAGCGACGGCCATGCGATCCGCAACGGGTTGCTGCCGCCTGCAATCGTTGGCGCGGGCTGCCTGATGTTGACCCTATTGGCAGCGGCCTTTTCGGATCAGGCATTGTTCCTGCTCGGAAAGGCCTATGCCGGTCTCCATCACGAGCTCATCCTCGCACTTTCTGCAGCCTCGCTCTCTCTCGTCGCGCAGATGCTCGGTCGCTTTAACCGCGCCATGGGTTGGGTGAAAATCGAGACGATGATCTATCTAATACACGTCGTCGCGATCGTTGGTGTCGGTCTGTCTTCCAGCTTCACAAGTACTCGAGCGGTCCTGACGTTTAATCTTATACTTTCGATATTTTCGTTTGTCGAGATGCTGTTCATTACATGTGTGGGGCTCCGATCTCTAAAGATGCATCCAAAAATGCCACTTGCTTAGTCGGATTCCTTATTGCTCTTTAACTAATCTGTGCTGACCGACCAACCCTTGCCTTGAAGGTTTGCCTTTGCAGTTACTCCGGCGCCGCTCGGGGGCGAGCTAGCGTAAACTCCGACCAGATATT
Source organism: Sphingomonas alpina (assembly GCF_014490665.1). Lineage (NCBI taxonomy): Bacteria > Pseudomonadati > Pseudomonadota > Alphaproteobacteria > Sphingomonadales > Sphingomonadaceae > Sphingomonas > Sphingomonas alpina. The sequence goes on from NZ_CP061038.1 coordinate 3,474,474, forward strand.
GCGCGATATTGATTGAGCCACCACTCTTCCCATTCGTATCTAGCGCGACTAAACGGGCATTCACTTGCGCGACGCTCAAGCCCGAAGCCGCGTGATTATACATTATGAGATTCGGAGTAAGCGTCAGGTCAAGATTTGCAGCAATTGCGGGGCTGCGCGCGATAGATAGACCCGTCAGGCCACTGAGCTTTGCCAATAGCGTGTTGCTCAACGTCGCTGCGGTGAAGTTCGCAAAGGGACCAAGACCAATTGTTCGCATCTTGGCACCCGAGAGCCGGTATAGGTCGGCGTCCGTGACAACTATGCCGCTAACAGTCTCATTGGTGCCATTGATGTTCAGGCCGCTTAGGGGAAATCCGTCGTCGATCACCGAGACCGCCGAAATCCTAGCATTAGCTGTAAAGGCGTTAATCATCAGCGTCGCCCCTGTTGAGTTGTGGACATAGAGAAAAACCTCTTTCGAATTGTTGTTGGGGAAAGCCCACGCCAGAGACTGCGCCCCATCTACTCGATTAATTCCACTAGTGTCGTACCATGTCGCCGCATATGGCGTCGTTGGATCGTTAAAAACGCTAATATTGAACGCTCCGCTAGCAATTGTAGTCAATGCTATGCGATACCAATTATTAACCGGAGGCAAATGAGATAGTAAGTCGGCATATTTTTTACCGTCTGGAGCAGAATACATGCCGCTAGAGCGAGTGAACGGCAGGCCATTCATTGCCATTTCTGCACCGAGTAGATTGTATCCAGCCTGATCATAATGCAATGAGTCACTGAAATATCCCAAACCTGAGAAGGTTTGCGCTAATGTTGAACCAATTTTCATCCAACTTGAGAATTGATCATCGCTAGCAACCGCTACCTGCGACGCCCTGATTCTTGCAGATGCGACCGCGTTGCTGCCCGATTGATTGGTACCGAGACTTTCCGTCAGCCACCACATATCGGGAAAGTCTGATTTCACTCGCGAAGCGAGATGCCGCAGCGCTGCCTCATGCGCAGCCTGGGAACAGTTACCCAACGCATCCTGCTCACCCTGTGAGTGATACACGACCTTCTTTGCGACGGTGAAACCAAGACGGGCGATTTCTCGCAATGCCAATTGCATGTGAGAGCGGATATAATTGTCGTATAGATTTGCTGGGTCTGATAAATCCCAAGTACCTCCCGACAGAGCACAAATATCGGATGTTCCTGTCAGGGTCGTTTTATATGCAGACACCATCGATGAACCACCGATCGCGCAATCCACAAATATTACCGTACCGCCGCCGCCTGCAGCCCAGGTTTGAGCGAATGCTGATTGCGGACCACCGAAAATACGACCGAGACGGTTGGGGCCGAGTGGCAGCACGGCACCAAAACCGCCGTTATTATAATAATATTCGTAACCATAACCTGCATCAAGTGGCGTAGTTACTGAATAGTTCGTTGAGTATCCATCACCATTTGATTGACCGATTGTAAACACCACGGTAGCCGACTCGAATCCTGTACCTATATTTGCTTGCTGGATATACCGCGAGGGCCATAACCCCGCTTTTTTCGGCCCATACTGTCGGCCAGAGCTCGTATCGATATAAGTTGCTCCGTCTGGGCCTCCTGTCACGATATCAGGAGCCCCTCGACCGTAAATGATCGGCGTAATCGAAGCATTGACGGTAGCGGCGGCCGCCACTGCTATTGCGGCTTGCATAGTAGCTTCCGTTGCAGCCGCGGGTGCTGCAATGATCGCAGCAATGTTAGCAGCAGCCACGTCGATTCCTGCTACATGAGGTGCCACTGCCGAGATTGCCATTGCATGCGGCGCAATCTGCGCAACTTGAGCTGCTACACCCGCTACATCACCTACGGTATTTGGACCTATGATATCTGTGGCGACCGTTGCGATTGAGGGTAAGCGGGGCGCTATTGCGGCTATCTCTTCAACATGAGGGGCGACAATAGCGATTGAAGCGGCATGCGCGGCAACGGTGGAGATATCGTTGCCCGCAATTAGGTTATTGCCCACAGCAACAATCGACACCACGTCCGATAGAGGGACTTCAAGCCCCTCCTCGCCCCGCGGCACCTTCAACGCCCGGCTCGCCTTATCCTCGGTAACCAGTGCCTTGACCGATGCCCTACGATTGATCTTGTTGACCGTATCGAGATTATACGCGCCCTCATTCTCGAACTCGCTGGTCTGGAGATAGTCGGGTGCAGACAGGAGCATCACCTGTGCGCCGGCGGCGGGGGGCGTGGCGAAGCTTATCGTGCCGCCGGTGGCGTTGAATTCCACGGTATAGAGCAGCGACGAGATGGCGACGTCGTCGACCTCGACCGCGATATCGGTTGCACCGACGATCGAGAAATTGAAGCTGAATTGGGTCTGTGTTCCGTTCGCCGTATAGGGTCCGGTGTACACGGTCGGGCTGATTGCTGGCACGCTTGCTGCCTCCTGTTGATAGGAGTGCGTAACCGCGGCGAAAGATAAGTTGAATCGACGGGGCGAGCGGATTTCCGGGGCAACCAGGGGTAAGCCGCTGGATTTGCGGCGAGCGCTCCGCTAGGCGCAGCGCTCATTGGTCCTGGCACTTGGATAATCGGATGAAGCCCAGTTTCTGGCAACGTTTCGGCACCGCGATCGTGCTCGGCAGCCTGCTCCTGCTGTTTGTCGGCCTGATGATCTATGGCAATGCCACGGAGGAAATCCAGCAGGGCAACGACAAGCCAATGGGGGTCGTTCAGCGCTAGGCCGTGGAGGCAGGCGTTGGTGCGCCGATGATCCTGTCATTTGCGCATCCGGCAGGATGCGGCGCCAGGGGCCGAAATGACCTCTCAAGGTCTCATCGGCCCATTTGATCCATCCGACCCGGCGTTCAACTTCCTGAAATATCCTGCTCTATTTTCAACAGCACCAGCACATGGCCTCGAAGGTGCGCAGGTTGGAAAAGTAGCCGCTGCTCTATCGTAGCTCGAAGAATCCCTGACCGGACAAAAGCCCGCCATTGATCTGAATCAAATACCTTCCGCGAGATAATTTTCTTCTGACCTTTTCGTCGAATTCCTTTGGAGTCGTCAGAATCTCAATACCAGACCTACAATCACCCATGCGGGTGGCATTTAAAGCTATATTCCAAACAAGGTCTTTTTCCGTCCTCAATGAGATATCAGCCCCGACCTTATAAACCGAAACCGAATTTATACAGACCTTTCCCTTTTCCTCATCGTCAAATCTCGCCTGAATCTTCCCCCCAACCTGTTCAACAATCAAATCTTTCGACCTGTTGCAGCCGGAAACGGACATGGCCGCCACCATAACGGTGGCCGTCAGAAACGATTTTGACTTAATTGCCATAGATTCCCGATCCTTTGGCGTGGGCTTTCAGTTGCTGGGCCGTAACCTGATATGGCTTTCCGTTTGGCATGTACACGGGCAGCACGCCAAGCTCCATGAACACGGCATAATCTCCTGCAATCTGGCTCTGCGCCTCCAAAGTGGCACTCTCATAGTTTTTTCCAGTATGTGCGAAATAATTATACGCCCCGTCTTCGCCGTAAACGGCGCTTTCGCGGCCGATACGGCCAAAAACGGGGAGCATGCCATATCGCTGGTACTGACGGACATGGTTCAATTCATGAATCAATGTCCTGATGCCCTTCGCGCTCGCCGCCAGATCGGGTGAGTATTCGCCGGAATCGAGGTAGACGGTATTCCCGATCGTGATCGCGGGATGGCCCCGGCTGAACGCGACGGCCGCGATGGCGCTCCCTCCGCTCCCCCGGACAATGCGGACAGATTTCAGATCCAGCCCAACCGGCAGCGCCCTTTGGATCAGACCGATCTCGCTTTGCTGCAAGCTGCGCTCCGGCGCCGCCCTCGCCTTGTATCCCGAACGGATCGCGACTCTGTCGTTGAGTGTGTTCAGGAACGCCTGATCGGCATGGTCATAAGCCCCGTTCGCCATGGCCTGATGCATTACCCATGTCGCTTCCTCCACGTCCTGAGTGGTTATCACGCCTTTGGAAAGTAGCGATTTGGCGGCGAGTTGTGTGGGGCGAGACTGTGCGGTCGGGATGCCGAAATCGCGCTGGAAGATTCGATCGACGACCTGGTCGGCCGCAGCATGCGTCGCCATGCCCGGCGCGGCTCCGTCCTGATCCGGGAGAAGCAGATTCTGCTCGTCGCCGGTCGGATCGCTGCGGCGGGCGGCTTCCCAAACCCGCTGATGCATCAATGCGCCGATGGCGGGCGGATCACTGCGCCAACCCTGCTGCACATGGCTCATCGCGGCATATTCGTCCGGCGTCATCCGAGCGCGGTCGAGCCGCAAGTCGCGTTTGGCGAATGCCTGTCGATCCGTCGCCGCGAGAATGGCCAGTTCATGTGCTGTCTCGCCATGCGGCTCGATGCGCCCGGGCGTGGCATTCACCCCGACCTGGCGCTTCAGCGCATCAAGTGTCTCGATATCGAGTCCGCGGAGCACCTCCGGCGACAGCTGCGATACCGAAATGAACGCATCGCCCAGATCGTCGACCTGTACGAACGCCGCATCGCGCGCGGCATGCTGTTCCTGTTCGATCCGGCGCTCGTTCCGCGTCGCGCGCGCGCCGGCATCCGTCCGCGCCGAACGCTTCACCGCATCGGGCAGATCCTGTTGTTCGATATGGCCGTAGATCGCGGGCAGATCGACGGTGCGCGGCGCATAGGGCGAAGCCAGCCCGTCATGCGCGCCGTCAACCAGATTCCCATAGCCATCGATCACCGCGGCTCCCTGCCGTTCCAGCAACGGTCCGCGCAGGCTGTCCTCGATCGCTGAGCGATCCTGTGGCGTCATCTCCGCGCTATGGCGATGGTAATAGCTCTCAGCCATGATCGCATCGCCGACGGTCAGTCCGTCGATCGCCCGTTTGTGGATGCCGGAGACATAATGCTGTTCGGCCGCCAGCTTGACCGTCGGATCCCATCGCTGAACCGCCGCGCGATCATCGATCGCCTTCAGACCCGTCGCGACATGATCGGCGAACAGCGGCGTACCGATATGGTCGAGCGCATTGCGCGCACTGGCCGCCATCAACTGTTCGGCCTGCTGTTCCTGCCAGACACGTTTTTCCGCATCGGCGTGGTCCTGAACCCCGGCAATATCCTGGCCGACACGCTGCCCGATCACGTGATCGAACAGCGCGCGAATATGTGGCTGCAGCGTCTTGCCGATTTCATCGGGAATCTGGCGAAGTGTCGCGCTGATCCCATCGGCGGCATCCACCGCAACCTGCCCCGCCTGCGCATAGAATGCCGCGCCGCCATCGCGCAGCAAGGCACGCGCCCTTGCATCATAGGCGTTGTAGCTCTGCTTGAGCGCCGCATCCTCCGCCGCGGCGCGATCGCGTTGGCGCTGTTCCGCGCGGATCAGCTGGTCGCCGGCGACACCGCCCAGCGCCCTGCCCAGCGTCTCCATACCGGCACCGGCCGCCTGCAGGCCGCTGCCGCCATAGTCGCCGGGGCGAAGTTTTTCATCGGTAACGCCGGCAAGGCCGACGCGGTTCTGCTCGATTGGGACTGTTGGCATATCCGCTGACTAAGCGGGTCTTGCGGCATGTTGAATCGGGCACCCCCGACAAGCTATCCCCCGGCAGGGGTTTTGAGCTTCTTGACGCGCATGTTCGTCTCGACCGCTTGCGACGCACCGCTCAGGGCCGTGCCCAGTGCATCGAACCCTGCATTGATCAGCGCGCCACTTGCCTTGGCACGATTGGCGGCGGCATCCGACCGGGCGTTGAAGGCGCTGATGTCGAAGCCGCGGGTACGCTGGTTGCCGCCCTTGTAGATCTGGGCGATGTCCTCCGCGCCGGTCATCGCGGTGTCCTTCTGGATATCGGCGGCGCTGCCGAAATTCAGGTCGACGCCATTCGCCGCGAGCGCCGCTTCCTGCGCGCCCTTCATCCGCGCGAGTTCGCGATAGCGCGCCCGCGCCTCGAGGTTGGTGTTGTCGATCGAATCCCTCGCCTGTTCATTGGCGAGGCGGTTATTCTGGTCGGCGATCTGCGCCTGGTAGCGATATTGCTGCGCCTGGCCGATGCCGGATACGACCTTGCCGCCGGCGGCGACCGCGGTCGCGGCAATGGTCAGACTGACGGGATCGCACATCGATGTTGCTCCAATTCGAAAGAGAAAAATTCCGTCCCGGCGTGCACGATTCTTTCCTTGGCAAGGGCAAAGCCCATGCGTGTCAGGAACCGGATCGCGCGGCTGTTCCGGCACGCGACTAGGTTGGTCAGGCGCGGTGTTGAATCGAGCATGGCGGCAATGACGTGCGGCGCGATGCGCAGCATCGCACGCGGCCGAGCATAGATCATGTCCGAGCCGAGCATCCAGGGTCGCCCCTCGCCGCACAACGCATTGGTCACGACCAGTCCGAACATCGCTTCGGCCCGGCCATCGACGAACACCGTCAGGCAGAATGAGGAGGTGACGATCCCCTCGCGCAAGGCCTGTTTCGGGCCATGACCAAGGGCCGCGCATTCGATCCGGTCGTCGTCGCGCATGCGGTGCGCGATCGGGCCGATATGCGCCGGCGAGGCGGGGCGGAATTCAATCCCCGGATGGAGCGCCCCGCCTTCCCCGCAACCGCGCGAAGAGACGAACGGGATCATTCGGAAACACTGGGATCGAGATAGATCGCGCTGACCGTCATCGGCAGCGGATCGTCCGACCGCACCACCACCCTGGCGCCGCCATTGAGGTCGGGCCGTAAATAGGTCTCGAGCAATCCGGTCTGCAGCGCATTGGCCTGCCCCGGCCTTTCGCGCGTCCGGCCGCGTAGCGGCTCCAGCGTCGCATCGGTGGGCCCTGTCTTCAGCCCGCGACTGTCGATCACACGGATCACCGCCTTGGCCTGGCTCTGCACCTTGGCGACAGTCCAGCCGCCCTGCCCCTGGACTGCGAGCGGCAAGGTTTCGATCGTCGCGGAATATGGCAGGCCCGCCGTCACCTTGGTCGCCTTGAACGGCAGGGTCACGACACCGCCGGTCACGGTCAGGCCTGACACGACATTGCCATCGGCCAGCGCCGAAATGGCCTTGCCCTCGAGATGGTCGAGATTGCGCAGCACCGTCGCCGGCGTCTCGAACTGATAGGTGACCGCGCTATCGAGGAAGCAGCAATCCTCGACCTCGGCCCAGCGCGTCGCCGCAATCCGCTCGATCAGCAATTTCCCATTGCGCCTGACCGTCAGATACAGCCGGTCCTCGGCCCCTTCCGATACCACGCATACGCTTTCGACCAGCCCGTCGGTCTCGCACAACGTCCATCCCCACACCTGCTGTTCCTGTTCCCAGGTGAAGCAGAGCAATTTCCCGTCATTGCGCACCGCCCAGACGATCGACCGCGGTTCCTGCGCATAGGCCCAGGCCCTGATGTCGAAACCGCGGAACAGATGCGGCGAGAAGATCGTCACATCGTTGGAATCGATCGAGTCGGTCTGGAACTGATAGCCGAGCGTGCGCACGCCATTGCCGACGCTGGTCTGGTAGAAGCAGACGCTATCCACCACCAGCGGCGACAGGCGTGACGATCCACGCCCATTCTGCCGCCGCACGACGAAGTCGGTCGCGCTGATATAGCCGCTCTGGCCGCCCTCGATCTTGAAGATCGAATCCGATGTCAGCGCGAGCAGGCTGTTCATCGATACCAGCTGATTGACTGCATTGACCCGCCCGGCGACCAGCGCGAAGGACAGCGCGTCGGAGGCTTTCAACGGCCGCGAGATGTCCATATTCTCGAAGCTGCCCGATCGCGATCCATAGACCGCATTGGGATGGTTGCTGGTCCGACCCCATAACAGCCGCTGGTCGATAAAGGTTACGGTGGAGGGCCAGTTGCCCTTGAGTTCGAACGGGTTTTGGCTGACTGGCGGACCATCGGAATAGTCCGGCCCGATATTGTCGTCGGTAAAATTCAGCGATGTGGTCGTACCGATATAGCCATATTCCTGCGTGTTATCGGCCTTGAACACGCGGTAGCGCGACGCGCCCGTTGCCCCAATCCAACTGAGCGAATTATAGTTGCGCTTCAGGGTCAGGTCGTTGCTCGTCGTGACGGATGTGGACGGACGACTTTCAACGCCTGAAACATCGTTCACCGCAGTAACGACATAGGTTGCCGGTTGCGCGAAATAGCCATCGCCGCTGGTTACCGAATTGTCCGTTACCCGGGTGACCCCCAGACCAGTCGGCTTGGGCAATGTCGGCTCGAAGGCAATGCTCGAAAAGGTCCAGTCGGCGTGATTGGTGCGCACCAATTTGGTCGGCGCATGGTCGAGATGCGCCAGATACATGGTATCGGCCGACTGCTCGAAATCGATCTCGGCCAGTTCATTGCCATTATAGGGCGATCCGGTGCGATAAATGCGCGCGACGCTCATTGGTATGAATTTTCCTTGAAATTGTGCGACAGCACGCCGGCGGAGACATAGGTCTGCGCGTCAGCAACCGTGATGCGCGCAACCAGTGCCTCGCCATCGGGCGCGCCGATCTCGTCCATCCGCACCCAGCGGTCGTGCCAGAAACGATGTCCGGCGGTGGCGCGCGGATGCCCCTCGGCACGCCATACCGGTGCGGTGTGGAACGAGATCGCGGTGACCGGATAGCTGCCCCATTCCAGCGTCCGCGCGTGGCGCGTGCGCAGCAGGTCGCCGATATGCACCAGATGCGCTTCCTTCTCGCGGCCATCGGCCATCAGGATCATCGTATCGACGGTGACGCAGTGCCCACCGAACCCGCCGCCGCCACCGACATCGGGCGGCGGAGGCGGTGGTGATGGCGGAGGCACAGCTGGCGGCGGCGGCGGCGGCGCAGGTGGCGAAACTCGCGTCGTGCCGCCCGTGTCGGAGTTCGGAACGAACGGCGTGAAACCGGTCGAATCGACATCGATGGTAAAGCTGTGGAGAGCCACGGCCAGCACGCGCGCGACACGGCCGTTCAGTTCGGTCATGCTTTCGATGCCGGAGAAATAGACCTGATCGCCAACGGCATAGCTGTGATAATCGGCCTCGATCACCGTGGTCGTGCCAAGTGTGATCGCCTTGATGGTGAGCTTTTCCTCAATCACCAATCCGCCATTCGCGGCGGGGCGCATATAGCCCTGCCCCATTTCCAGCGCGTAGGTCTGGGTCAGCGAGAATTGAAACGGGAACAGCCGTACCGCCGCGGGCATGGTTGCGAAGATGCTGGTTGGCCCAACTGCCGGAGTCTGGGCCGGGCTGACGATATAGGTGCCGGCCTTGCCGTTGCCTGTGCCGTAGCCGGTGATGATCGTCCCGGTGGCAATGCCCGTTCCGGTGATCGTCTGCCCGACGGCAAGGCCGCCCGATGTGACATCGCCATCGGCCGCGACGGTCAGCACAGCGCCCATGATGCTTCCGGTGAAGCGCGCCTCGCTGGTATCGGCGTAGACCTGCGCGACCAGCCTTGTGCCCGGTCGCTTGGTGACGCCGCCATATTTGAGGATCGTGACATTGCGCGCACGGCGCAGTCCGACCTGATAGGCGGCGACATCGACGCGCGCGAGCAGGTCTTCGCTGATCTCGCCCTTGCTGAAATTGGGCTGGCCGGTACGCATCGCCATCAGACGCCCACCAGCCGCGCGGCGGTCACTTCATCGGCAAACGGCATATCATGCTGCGGCTGGCGGTTGCGGTCATCGGCGATCGCGCGCTGCGCCGCGACTTCGGCCTGTTGCAGCAATTGCCCCCTGGACTCGCGGCTGTCGCGCACCGGCACGGCGAGCCGCGCAGCCAGCGCGAAGGCCAGCGCGTCGACAAACATCGCCGGCATCACCGCTTCGGCAATGATGTTGGTGGAGTATTCGAGCACGGCGCCAGGAACCTGCGCATAGAGGATGCCCGCCTCGACGATGAACGGCTGACTGCCGCCCAGTGCCATTGCCCCCACCGGTGGCACGAGCCGCTTGGCCGTGGCAAGGTCGGCGGGCAGGCCATAGGCAAAGGCCCATTCGTCGGACCGTGGGTTGAGCGTCAGCGCGGCAAGCATCACGATCTTCGTCGCAAAGCTCCACTCATGCCGTTCGAGCAGCACCGTCAGGCATTGCGGATAATAGCGCGCGCATTCTCGCGCTTCGATGCTGTGCTCATCGATGTCGACAATAGGCGGCGCACGAAGCTCGCCCAGGGCGAGATTACAGATGGTGATGCTGATGGTCATACAGGTGGGTTAGCGGCGGTGGCGCAGGGTTTGAATCGGCGCAAGACTCGCAGGCGCCACCGTTCTAAGAGGTGCCATAATTCCAAGAGGTAATGTGAAAGCCGAGATACCCGATCGCCAGATTCGCGCGCTGTATGATGATGACGCGATCCGGGTCTATCAGGCCTATAATGACGCGATCGCCGATACGGCACTGGCGCACGGCACTTTTGTATCGCCACCGTTCAAGCTGGAACGGATGACCTGGATAAAACCGTCATTCCTGTGGATGATGTATCGCTCGGGCTGGGCGAGCAAAGATCGCGATCAGTACCGGGTATTGGCGATCGACATCAGCCACGCGGGTTTCAACTGGGCGCTCGACAACAGCTGCCCGAGCAAGCCTCCACCATCGATGAGCGAACAGGATTGGGACCGGCTCAAGGCCAACTCCCCGGTGCGCATCCAATGGGATCCGGAACGCGATCTCGCATTGCAACCTTTACCCCATCGCGCGATCCAGATCGGACTCGGCGGGGTGACCGTTGCCCATTATGTCAACGACTGGATCAGGCGGATTACGGATGTGACGGGCTTGGCGCATGCGATCCACGATCTTGTGACGAACGGCAAGACAGCGGAAGCGCGCGCCCTGCTACCGGTCGAGCGGCCCTATCCCGAGGGCTGATCGGATTGTCGCAGGAACCCACAGCCCTCGCTCGAATCAGACCGCACAGGCTCAAAATCTATTTCGATGGTGGCTGCCGGCCCAACCCCGGCGCAATCGAGATCGCCGTCGTGGCCCGCGGGCATACGTACATCTCGCGCGGCCATGGATATGGCACAAGCAGCGACGCCGAGTGGCTCGCGCTGATCCAGGCTGTTCGGATCGCGCTCTCACTGGAGGAGCCCGACTTCGTGCTGATCGGCGATTCCGCGACGGTCGTGAACCAGGCCAACGGGCTGTGGAAATGCCGCGGTGCCGATCTCCAGGGGCATTTGCAGGTTTTCCGCGATCTCACGCGCTCCATCGGCAAGGTGCCGATCCGCCACGTGAAGCGATCGCAGAATCTCGCCGGCATTGCGCTTGCCAGGGCCCACTGAACGGCTCGCCGCGACCTGCACAATTTCTGCATGGCAATTCCCCGGTATTTCCACGCCACCCGGAACACCCGACGATATCGCTCCGCCACAGCGGCATGACCAAAGCCGTCAGGAGCGTCGCCATGTCCTACCGCACCCCCGTCAGTTCATCACCCGGTCCGCTGGCGTTGATCATCGGCACGATCTTCCCGGCGCTGGTCATACTGATCGAGTTGCTCACCGGCCTGTGCGCCAACGCTTTTTTCGATCCGATGCCGACGCTCGCTCATGTCCTGCTGGTGGCAAGCGTTCCGCTGATCAATTTCTTCCTGTGGCGCGCGGCGCAACGCGAGGAGGCACCGAAGGCGGCGTTGATCATATTGGGCGGCGCGGCGATGAGCATTGCGGCGGGCTATGCGCTGGTCTTCCTGCCGATTCTGCCGATCGCACTGGTGGCGATCATCTTCTTCGGTTTCGGCCTGCTGCCCTTCGCGCCGCTGGGATCGCTGATCGTCGCGATCCGGCTGACCAATCGCCTGACCGACTGGATCGAGCATAGCGGACGGCGCATCGCAGCCGGCGTCATGATCGGGATCGCCGCGCTAGTTGCGGTCGATGTGCCCGCCACTGCAACCTATCTCGCGGTCGGCTGGTGGCACGGCGACCCAACCAGCCAGCAGCGCGCCGCAACGACGATGCGCCTGATTGGCGATCGTGACATCCTGTTCCGGCTCGGCAGCGGCGATACCGGCCGGGCACCGGGCATTTTGAGTTTCATTGCCTCGGGCTGGCAGTCGGGCGGCTTCGGCGCACCGCAGGATTCCTCCACGGCCGCGCGCGAGCTCTATTACCGTGTCACCGGCACCCCATTCAACGCGGTCGATCCATCCATTGTCAGGGCCGCTGCGCGCCGTAACGGGATGTTCGACTGGGATGCAGATCAGGGCGGCACATCGGTCGGCGGACGGATCGACGATCTGGCGCTGACCGGGTCGCGGATCGATGGATCGATCAGCAGTGCGGACAGTCTTGCCTATCTCGAATGGACCGGTACCGTCTCCAACCGCGGCGACCAACAGCGCGAGGCACGGCTGACCCTGGCGCTGCCCGAAGGTGCCGTCGCGTCGCGCGCCACCCTATGGATCAATGGCGAACCGCGTGAAGCGAGCATTGGCGGACGAGCAGAAACACGCGCCGCTTACACTGCGGTCGTTCAGCGCAGCCGCGACCCGCTGCTGGTGACCACCGACGGGGCTGGACGACTGCTCGTCCAGGCCTTCCCGATCGGGCCCAATGCCTCGATGCAATTCCGCATTGGCCTGTCGGCGCCGCTGATCATCGCCCGCGATGGATCGCGCAGCATATCGCTACCGGCGATCGTCGAGCGCAATTTCAACATAGCCGCCGATCAGCCGCACAATGTGTGGGTCGAGGGCGACAGCCCGATCGCCACAACTGCGGCACTCAGGCCTTCGATCCTGGAGGGCAAGGCCGGCGTGACGGGCACGATCTCCGATGCCGATTATGCGCGTGCGCGACCGCAACTGCATATCACACCCATCACCAGCCCAAGCCTGCGCAGTGGCACGATACCCGCCGCTGGCAAGCAGCCCGCCATCATCGTCACACAGCGGATCGAACGCGTGGCAGCAACAAGCCCCGGCGCGCTGGCGATCGTCGTCGACGGATCGGTCGGCAACAAGAGTGCGGCCGACGCGCTCGCCACCACGCTCGATACGCTGCCACGCGGCTTGCCCGTGTCGCTGCGCATCGCGGCGGAGCGGCCGGCAACGGTCCCACTTGCGCCATGGAGCTCGGCACAGCGCGACCTGGTGCAAAAGGCACTGTCCGATAACGGCTTTGCGGGCGGGCAGGACAATATTCCTGCGGTTAGCGACGCGATCGCCGAAACATCCGCCGCGAACGCGAAATTGTTATGGATCCACGGCCCGCAACCGGTGAAATTCGACCGTTCCAGCGCACGACTCGATCAGATGCTTGAGCGTTCGACCGCTTTGCCGCGCCTGGTGCGCTATCAGGCGACTGCGGGTGCCGCCATCACCGAGGAAGGTCAGCCCTGGTTCGAAACCGCGCGCTTTGTTTCACCGACGGCCGATCCGGCGCGCGACCTGCGCGGCTTGCTCGAGGATATCGCGCAAAGCGGCACGATCTGGCGCGTCACACGCACAGCCGAGGCGGCAGGCACGGCTCCATCGGGATCAATCCATATCGCGCGGCTCTGGGCCGCCAGCGAGGCGACCCAAGCACTGAACGGCAAGGAGGCACCGCGCAAGGCCGCGATCCTGCTCGCACGACAGGCCAATGTCGTCACTCCGATCAGCGGCGCGGTCGTGCTGGAAGCCGATGCCAACTATAAGGAAAACGGGCTGGCCATCCCCGATCCGGAGGCCGTCCCGACCATTCCCGAGCCGCATGAATGGGCGCTGCTGGCCATCATCGCGGCATTCCTTGCCTGGCTGTGGCGCCGCCATCGCCCATTCGGCTCGACGTTCACACAGGCGCTTGCTTGATGCATCCGGGTCTCGCCCTGGCGCTGGCCATACTGGCCTTTTGGGATGCCGGTCGCCTGCTTGCCGGACGGCTCGGCGAGGGACTGACCTGGCTTCCGCTCGCAATGGTTGCAGCAGCACTCATCTGGCCGATGGTGCGCAAGCTTCGCGATGGTCAGGCCAGTGCCGTCTCGCCGATGCTGTTATGCGCCATCTTCGCTGGCTATGGTCTCGCCGCACTGACCATGCCGCCATTGATCCGGATGAGCATCGCCGTGGTCGGTCTGGTGCTGATCCTGCGCCAGGCGGCGGGCAACGACTTCCCGGCTGCCCCGGCGTTCGGGCTTGGCCTGCTCGCACTCCCGGTGCTGCCGAGCCTCGAATTCTTCCTCGCTTATCCATTGCGGCTCGTCTCGGCGATGCTCACAGCCGCACTGCTGCGGCTCGGCGGGATCAATGTCGGGGTGGACGGTGTCGCGCTCGACTGGAACGGTGACCGGCTGTTGTTCGACGCCGCCTGTGCCGGGGTGAAGATGCTCTGGGCGGCGCTATTGCTGGTCAGCGCGATTGCGTTGACCGCGCGCTTCACGCCTTCACGCTATGCGCACGCCATTGGCCTGGCGATCGTGCTGACCATCGCGGCCAACGCGCTGCGCGCGGCAAGCCTGTTCTATGTCGAGAATGGTTTCGTGCCGCGATTGAACGGGTCGTTCGCGCATGAAGCAGTAGGAATCGCGGCCTTCATCATGGCCGCCGGTGCGCTGGTGGCGATGGTTGCACCGCGAGCGAGGAAATTGGCATGAACGTCGACCGCTTCGGGCCGCACTCTTCCCGACCTATCCGGAGATCAGCGACAATTGGGCTAGCCGTCCTGCTCGCTCTTGCCGCGGCCGCCCTGCCCCTGGCTGCGACAACAGGATCGCCTTCGCCACTCATCACCTCTCCTTGGCCAACCCGTTTCGAAGGACGCCCGATCAGCCGCATTCCCGCCACTGCCACGGACAAAGCGCTGGCGGGCGACTTTCCCGGTGAGATCGCGCGCTTCAGCGATGGACACCGCCAGATCGTGCTGCGCCGCCTCTCCGCCGCGACCCGCAAACTCCATCCGGCCAGCGATTGTTTTCGCGCGATCGGCTATTCGGTCGAGCCGGTCGCGATGCGCATCGCCCCCGACGGCAAACCCGCCGCCTGCTTCACCGCGACACGCGACGGTCATACCCTGCTGGCTTGCGAACAGGTCCGCGGCATACAGGCCGGGGAAGCCTGGCCCGATATTTCGTCCTGGTATTGGGCGGCGCTGCTCGGCCGGTCGACGGGTCCCTGGACCGCGTCGCTTACCGTCGAGCAAGCGTCGTTGACGACCGCTACCCCGGAGTGACACGGTGCACGCAATGTCCCACCATATCCTTGTCGTCGATGATGACCCCCATATCCGCGAGCTGCTCAGCTTTGCGCTGACCAAGGCGGGCATGCGGATCACGCAGGCAGCGGACGGCGAAGCGGCCTTTGCCGTAATCGCGGCCGATGCATCGACCCTGCCGATCGATCTGATCGTACTCGACATCAACATGCCACGCCTGAACGGGCTCGACCTGTGCCGCCGGTTGCGCGCCTCCAGCCTGCCACAGGCCGACCTGCCGATCCTGTTCCTCTCGTCGCGCGACGATGAGATCGACCGCATCGTCGGGATCGAGGTCGGCGGCGACGATTATGTCGTGAAGCCTTTTTCGCCACGCGAAGTCGTCGCACGGGTCGGGGCAATCCTGAAGCGCCAGAACGGATCGAACGGCACGGCGGGCGCGAGCAAGCAGGTCGTTCATCGCCGCCTCGCGCTCGACCCCGAAGCATGGGAAGCACGCTGGGACGGCACAGCGGTCGCGACCACTGCGACCGAGTTCCAGTTGCTCCTGCTGCTCGCCTCACTGCCCAGCCGGGTGTTTTCGCGCGATGCGATTATCGATCGGCTGCACGGTCCGGGCTTTGCGGTGACGGACCGCACGATCGACAGCCATGTCCGCAACCTGCGCGCGAAATTCGTCCAGGCCGGATGCAGCGACCTGATCGAGACCCGCGCCGGCATCGGCTATCGTATCGGCGCGTGCGCCTGATCCGTCCGATCAAGGAGTTGGCCAAGCGCCATTGGCCGGCGCTGCCGCTGCGCACGATATTGTTCGGCACATTGCTGTTCGTCGCCGCCCTGCCCGGCTTTGGCGCGGTGTTCCTGCGCGTCTATGAAAACACCATCGTGCAGCAGACCGAGGCCGAGCTGATCGCACAGGGAGCGGTGCTGGCGGCGGCTTATAAATCCGCCTGGAATGACGGCAAGCAGGAGCCTCAGGCTCAACCTCTTGCGCCTGAACCGCCGCAAATCGACCTGCGCACCATGACTGTATTGCCGCCCGGCACGACCAATCCCGCAGATCATCCTGCCGACCCGCATGCGATTGCCGTGGCCCGACAGATGCAATCGATCGCAGATGATTCCGCGGCCGTGACGCTCGCGGCCGTGCGCCTGCTCGATCGCGACGGCATCGTCGTGCTAGGCCGGCGCGATCTCGGCCAGAGCTATGCCGGCGCACCCGAGGTCGGCCGGGCGCTGACCGGGCGCAGCGGAACGGTGCTGCGCCAGCGCCAGGAGTTTCGCGACGGCATTTTCTGGGAAACGATCAGCCGTGCGGCGACCATCCGTGTTCATCATGCTCGCCCCGTGATCGCGCAAGGGCAGATCGTCGGTGTGGTCATGCTCTCGCGCAGCCCGCGCGGATTGCTGCTCGGCATCTATCAGGATCGCGGCAAGATCGCGCTCGGCGTGGCGCTGATCTTCGGCACGTTGCTGGTGTTGGTGGCGCTGCTCTCGCGCGGCATCGCCCGGCCGATCGCGACTCTGACCCGCGCCACTCAGGCGGTCGCGCAAGGGTCGAGCGAGATTCCCGAAACGCCACCGACCGCCGCGATCGAGATTCGCGAATTGTTCGACAATTTCCGTATCATGGCCGATCGCATTGCGCTGCGCTCGCGCTATCTGCGCGATTTCGCGACTGCCGTGAGTCATGAATTCAAGACTCCGATCGCCGGTATTCGCGGGGCGCTGGAACTGCTCGACGATCATTGGGCAACGATGGATGCGGAGGATCGCCGCCGCTTCATCGCCAATGCCAGTGCCGATGCGGAACGGCTGCAGCGCCTGACCGACCGGCTGCTCGACCTTGCTCGCGCCGATATGGCGAAAGGCGACAGCGCGGCAATCGCGGATATCACCCCGATCGCCCGGCGCGTCGCCGCGCGCTTCGGAACAATGCAGGTGTCCGTCACCACCGACCTGACCAGCGCGCTCGCCCGCATTGCGCCCGAAGTGCTTGAAACCGTCCTCGACACGCTCGTCACCAACAGCGCCCAGGCCGGCGCGCGCACCGTGTCGATCGCGATCGACCTGGCGGGCGACGCTATCGTGATCGTCGTGCATGACGACGGCCCCGGCATCCCACCCGCCGATGCCGAACGCGTGTTCGAACCGTTCTTCACCGGGCGGCGCGAAAGCGGCGGCACCGGCCTTGGCCTGTCAATCGCCCGCTCGCTGCTCGCGGCTACCGGCGGCACGATTGCGATATTGCCAGCCAGAAAGGGTGCGGTGGTGGAGATACGATTGATGACGGGCGGCTAAGTTCGCGCCCGGCGGCAATCATATCTTATTAAATATCTGATATATAATAGATTTATTTGCAATCCGCCGAGATGGCGACGGAATAGGGGCTGACACATACCGGTGTCCCATATCTCCCGCCGCTCGCCCTCCCCGCGCACATGCTGATCCCCGCAGCGCTGTACCCGATTGCGATTCAACCATCACACAGGATCGGACATATCATCTCGCTGCCACCTCATCCCGAGTTGCGTGACGGACTCCCATGTAGTGGAGAAGCGCGCTAGATTTCCGCCACCACCGATCCTGCCGAAAGGATTCACATGAGAGAGTCTCGCATCACCCGGGCGATCGTCATGATGGTCGTGCTGTGCGGACCAATTCCCGCCTTCGCGTCCGATCAGGCTTCCGCACCGGTGGCGGCAACGTCAGCACCATCGGGCGCGCATGATTTCGATTTCCAGTTTGGCGAATGGCGCGTCCATCATCGCGTCAAGCGCCCCGCCACCAAGGACTGGATGGAATTCGATGGCACGAGCAGCGTGCGTCCGGTGATGGGCGGGTCGGCGAACGTCGAGGACAACCGGTTCGACAAGGCCAGCGGCGTAACTCGTGGCGTCGCGTTACGCGCCTTTGATCAAGAAACCGGCTTATGGGCGATCTGGTGGGTCGATGGCCGCGCGCCGCACGGCCCAATCGACCCGCCGGTCAAGGGGCGCTTCGACAAGGGTGTCGGCACCTTCTATTCCGACGGCGCGATTGACGGCAAGGCGATGCGCGTGCGCTACACTTGGAGCCGTATCACGCCCCGCTCGGCGCGCTGGGAACAGGCCTATTCGTTCGACGGGGAAAAGAGCTGGGACACCAATTGGGTGATGGATTTTGAACGAACCTCATAAGGTTACGCTACGCCCCGCGCGACCGACGGACAGCGATGCAATGAAGGCGATCCTGCAGGATAGTTTCGAGTCCGTCTGGCGCCCCAATATCTTCCCTGCCGCCGCGACCGCCTATCTCGATGAGGATCGGGGCGGCGCCTATGTCGATCAGTACGGCAAGGATTTCCGAGTGGCCGAACTGGATGGCGTGGTGGTGGGTCTGGCGCATTGGCAGGACGATTTCATTCATGCCCTGCATGTCGGATCGGCTTATCGTCGTTACGGCATTGGCGGACAGCTCATGGATTTGGCCGAAATGGAGATGGCTCGAGCCGGCATTGGACAGGCCCGGCTGGAGACCGACACGTTCAACGAGGCGAGTTGCGCATTTTATGGCGCTCGCGGTTATGCCGAGGCCGGTCGCTATCCCGATGAGGAATGGGATAGCGACCTGACCACGATCCTGTTCGTCAAACCCCTGCGCTGAGCCGCTAAAAGCTCAGAAGTGATAAGCGACAAAGAGGCCGCCCTGCCATTGGTCGGGCGATCCGCGCAGCTTCACGATCGGCGCGCGATCTGCATCGCTGAGCAGCCGCGTATAGCCGCCGGTTGCCGTCACCAGCCAGT
This sequence comes from Sphingomonas alpina, assembly GCF_014490665.1. NCBI lineage: Bacteria > Pseudomonadati > Pseudomonadota > Alphaproteobacteria > Sphingomonadales > Sphingomonadaceae > Sphingomonas > Sphingomonas alpina. The sequence continues at coordinate 3,493,397 of NZ_CP061038.1, forward strand.
GATCGGTCAGCCGATAGGTCAGTGCAAGCGAAGCGCCGGCATCCTTCATGCCCTTGTCGGCATTGAACACCGGCAAGCCGCTTCGCACGGACTGGGTTGGGGTCACGCTGAAAAAGCTGGCCATGTATTTCCGGTCCGCCCAGCTCGTCGTGCCGCTGGCCGACAAGGTGAGACGGTCGGCCAGATCGAAATCGACCCCCGCCTCGAGCTGCGCGACCAGACCATCATGTCCTCCCGCGACATCCTTGGCGACGGAGAGCTGCGCCCAGCTGCGGCCGACCTCGACACGGCCTGCACCACCGACCTCGATCGAGGTCCCGATATCGCCCAGTCCGGCAAGGTCCTTATTGCGGTCCTCCGGGCGGTCACGGCGATAGCGCGCGATCGGCCCGAATTTGAGCTTCGCGTCCTCGGACAGTTGGAACCGCAGAACGTTGACGCCGATTTCGGGCCCGCGAATATAGGCGAGGTCCTTATAGGCGACTGAAATGAACGGGAAGGGCTGCGCCTGAAAGTCGTTCGATCCTTCATAATCGGGTGCGTAGATCGCGCCCGCGCCGATCGTCACGTTCCAGTCGCCGTCATCGCCCTGATCCCGACTTTGGGCATTGGCGTGCGACGATGCGAGGATCGCCGCAGTCACGGCCATGCTCGAAAACATGATCAGCAGAAACCGCCCGAGGCCGGACTGGCGTGAATTCCCGCGCCGGATGGCCGGGTTGAAATACTCGATCATAAATGCTCCGCAGCTATCGTTTGCCGGGCTGCTTCTAGGGAGCGGAGGTCGCGAGCCGATAACCTGAGGGTGTCGATTTGTTACGGTATGTGTCCGGTGCAGACTCGCCGAAAAACGGACGCTATCTGCACATCATGGCGACCGCGCGCTTACCTCATATCCTTGTTGTGGATGACGATCGTCAGATCCGGACGATGCTTGCCCGCTATCTCGGCGATCATGGCCTGCGCGTCACCATGGCGGCAGACGGGCGTGAGATGATGGCGCTGTTCGGGGGCCATCAGTTCGATGTGGTGATCCTCGACGTGATGATGCCGGGCGACGACGGCTTCACCTTGTGCCAGCGGTTGCGCGCACGCAGCACCGTGCCGATCATCCTGCTCACCGCGCGCGACACCGAAACCGACCGGGTCATCGGACTGGAACTGGGCGCGGACGATTACGTGCCCAAGCCGTTCAACCCGCGCGAACTGCTCGCGCGGATCCGCGCCGCATTGCGCCGTGCGACGATGATGCGCGAGCGCGCCGACAGCGGAACCGCGATTCAGCATCGCTATCGCTTTGACGACTGGACGCTGGATCTGGCTCGACGTTCGCTCGTCTCTCCGCGCGGCGCGCGGGTCGATCTCACGACCGGTGAGTTCGACCTGCTTGCCGCGCTGGTCCAGCACCCTCATCATGTACTGAGCCGCGATCAGCTGCTCGATCTGGTCCATGGCCGCAGCAATCTCAACATCGATCGCAGCATCGATGTGCAGATCAGCCGGTTGCGTCGCAAGATCGAGGAAGATCCGCAGGAACCGATGCTGATCAAGACGGTGCGTAATGGCGGCTATGTCTTCACCGCTCGCGTTACAGCCGGGACGCCGATTGATGATTGACCTGGGACGGCACCTCGCCCGACTGCGGCTCGCGCCACGCATCGGCCTGGCCATTCTGCTGACCGTGATCGCGGCCTATCTGCTCAATCAGGCGTTGCGCGCGATGATTCCGCCACCGCCCTTTCTGTTCGTACAGCGCACTTGGCTGATCGACGCCGTCGCCGAGGGTACGAAGGCCGCACGACTGCCGGCCATCGATCGCTCCGCTCAGTTCGGCCAGCTTCCGGCAGCGCGTTATCTCGACTTCACGGTCCACCGTACGCCGCCGCCCGACGATGATCGGGGCCCCGAACTGGGCCGGCAATTGCGCCAGTCGATCGCAGATAGACTCGGCCTTTCACTCGATCGCGTGCGGGTCGCGACACGTACGTTCGACCAGGACAATGTGGAACGCAGCGCCCGCACCACCGTGGCGATCATTCCTGAATTGCCGGCGATGCTGACTGCCGAGACTCTGGCCAGCAATGAAAGCAGCGTCCTTGGCGACCTGCTGATGTCGGTGCGGCTGGACGATGGCACATGGCTGTCCGTCACGCAGCGCAGCCGGGGCGGGCCGTGGCGCCACTATGTCCGCTATACCTTCGGCATGCTCGGTTATCTGCTGATCATCATCCTCTTTTCGATGTGGATTGCCCGCAGCATCGTCGCCCCGCTCAGCCGGCTCGCCGCGGCGGCGGAGCAATTGGGCCGCAATCACGAACCGACCCTCATCACTGGCATGCGCCTGCCTGAATATGTCGCGATCGCCGACACCTTCAACACCATGCAGTTGCGGTTGAAACGCTTCATCGACGAACGCATGGGGATGCTTGCCGCCATTTCGCACGATTTGCGCACGCCGCTCACCCGGCTCCGCCTGATGGCCGAATATGTCGATGACCGCGAACAGCGCGAGCTGCTGCTGCTCAATGTCGGTGAGATGGAGACGATGGTTGCCGATGCACTTGCCTTCATGGCGGCCGAGGCGCGGCGCGAACCGATCGAGACACTGGACGTATCCGCGTTGCTGATCAGCCTGGCCGACGATTTCGGCGATATGGGGGAGGATGTCGGCTATTCGGGCCCTGAACGCATCGACCTGCCGTGCCGCCCGATCGCTCTCAAGCGCGCCTTTTCCAACCTGATCGGCAATGGCTGCAAATATGGCGGCGCAGTGCGGATCATGCTCGATGCCGCGCCCGATGCGGTGATCGTCGACATCCATGACAATGGTGCGGGGATCCCGCCCGATCAGGTCGAACGCGCCTTCACCCCGTTCGAGCGGCTCGAAACCTCGCGCAGCCGCGAAACCGGTGGGTCGGGCCTGGGACTTTCGATCAGCCGCGACATCGTTCGCGGTCATGGCGGGGATATCGATTTTATCTGGCCCGAGAACGGTTTTATCGTCCGGGTGACTCTGCCCCGACCCGATTCCCGCAATATGATAGCCACCCGCCGTCAAGCCGGTCCGTCGCCGCGGTCATAGTGCCTGTTTCGATGAAACAGGCCCCTGCCCTGTTCCGCTCCGTTTCGGCGTTGTTTTCGCTCGCGCGCTCGCCACCGGACTGATCCGGCAAAAGACAAATGCGGGGGCGGTCAAACCGCCCCCCGCACATCAATCAGAAGCGGAAACCAACGCCGATCAGGCCCTGGTGACGCTGAAGGTCGAGATCGTCGCCAGCGATGTCGCCAACGCTGTAGTTGGTGTAGACATACTCGGCCTTCACATAGGTGTTGGCGCTGACATTGACTTCATAGCCCACACCGAGGTGGAAGCCGTCGGCATTGCCGGCGAGATCGGTATCTTCGATCGACAGACGGCCGTTGCTGTAGCCACCCTTGGCATAGAGCAGACCCTTGCCAACCACGCCACCGACGCGAACACCGGCAGTGATGTTACGGCCGGCCTTGAGGCAGGTGCCGAGTTCGCATGCCTTGGTGGTCGACCCTTCGATGCCGGCATAAGCGCCAACCACGAAGCCCGACAGTGCCGCGTCATAACCAGCTTCGACGCCATAGTCGAAACCGGTCCGGCCCACGCTGTCACCGTCGAAGCTGAGGCGGACATGATCGACGCCGACGCGCGCTTCGACGCGGGCACCGCCCTTGAATTCTTCGGTCGCGTCCTGCGCCATTGCGGGCGTGGCGACTGCAAGCATGGCAACGGATGCCAACAAGAACTTGATCTTCATTGTTTTTCTCTTTCTGCGGAAAACCACTGCTTTTGCAGTTGGGGCGTGCCTTTACCGCGCCGAATGGCAAACGCAATCCGCTAATGCCATCTTGACTGCCGGTTATTCCCTGGGTGTTGCAGGCCTGCAACACAGTGGTGCCGACATCACACCCGGTCCGGCTTACAGCCGCAGCAGCCAGTCCCGTCGCCGCAACCACAGGGTAATCGCAATCGACACCGCGCCCGCGATCACCGCGAACAGCAAGGATGTCCAGGCCGGCGACAGACCAATTCTGCTCAGCGTCCCGAACGACAAGTCCCACAAACTGTCCTCTCCGACATTCTGGATCAACAGTCCCGCGAGCAGCGCCTGGACGACATAAAGCGTCAGCGCAGTCTGGCCGAGCAACGCCACGAAAAGCGCCGCGCGCAGGGCCCAAGCCGAAGCCGAAGCCGAAGCCGAAGCCGAAGCCTGGAGCCGTGACCATACAGCGCGCAATAGCCCCCACAGCGCCAGCCCCAGGCCGGTGGTGAGCAAAGCGAAACTCGGTGTCCATAGTGCCTTGTTGAACGGCCACCACAACGCCGCCACGCCGGCGAGTATGAGGCCGATTGCCGCCGCCGCGCCAATGAGGCGCAACGACGAGCCGCTCGTGCGCCCCCTGTGCTGCACCATCCGCTGCACCGTCACCCCGATCATCCCACTGGCGATTGCCGAAAGGGTCGATAGCAATCCTTCGGGGTCATAGTCGGGACGAAACGGTCGCCCGGGCAGCGCGAGCCGGTCGAGCCATGCACTCATTCCCTGCCCTTGCGCAAAACTCGCCACTGCCTCCCCCGGTGCGGGCAGAAACAACAACGCGCCATGGATGGTCAGGAGCAGCCCGGCGACAATCAGCGGAATCCGCCAGCCCTTGGTAAGGAGACACAGCCAGGCGCAGGCAAGATAAACAATCGCGATCCGCTGCAGCACACCAGCAACGCGTAACGCGTGCGGATCTGCACTGGGCCGATACAGCCAGTTGATCGCCACGCCGATGAGAAACAGCAGCACCGTCCGGCGCAGCACCGCGGCAAACGCGCCCTCCCGCGCACGCCGGTCGAGCGCCAGCGGTACGGCAAGACCGGCAGCAAGCAGGAAGAAGGGAAAGACCAGATCGGCAAGCGTGACGCCGTTCCAGGCGGCATGTTCGAACGCGCCGAACGCCACTGGTCCCGACCCCTGCAAGTTGACCAGCGTCATTCCGAGTATCGCCAGTCCGCGAAACGCATCGAGCGCGAAGTCGCGGCCATTGGTCGATGCTGCCGACATGGTCATTCCCCCTGTTTCCTCCAGGAAACAGGCCTCAGCCTAGCCTTGCCCGGTCAGCGATCAAGCGGAAGCGGCTTCGTCGATCAACGCCGCCACATCGGTCGGCAACGATGCCAGCGATGCATGGCTTGACTGAAGCGTGATGATCTTGCGCGCGCCGAGTTTGGCCGACATTGCGCGCTGGGCATCCGGCGCGATCATGCGATCCTCGCTCGAAACCTGATACCATGACGGCTTGCCCCGCCAGGCAGGCGCTGTGATGGTGTCGCCGAACGTCGCCGCAATCGGCGCCTTTTGGGTAACGCCCATCACCAGCCCTTCCTCCGCGGTCAGATCCTGGCAGAAGCTTTCATGGAACTTGTCGGGCCTCACCCAGAGGAAGCCGTCGTCATCAAGGAAGAGATTCTCGCCTCCTGGGGACGGATGCTGTGCGCTGATGCTGCCCGGGCTTTCGCCCGCATCCGGCGCGAAAGCAGCGATATAGACCAGGCCCACCACATTGTCGTGATTGCCGGCCGAGGTGATGACCGCGCCGCCATAGGAATGCCCGACCAGCAATACCGGCCCCTTGACCGACGCGATCATCTTTCGCGTGCGTTCAGCATCGTCGGCGAGAGAGGTCAGCGGGTTCTCCACCGCGCGAATGCCGGAATGGCCGAGCCGCGCGAGTTCCGGAATGACCTTCGCCCAGTGCGCCGCTCCGCCCCAGAAACCATGCACCAGAATGATCGTCGGCTTGTCCGCCATCTCGATACCTCCGATTCGTCCGATCCGGAGTCTGAACCTTGCATCCGATTATGCCAAGCAGGGCCGGCACCTGGTGGTCCGGTCCTGCCAATCGGATCATTTTTGCGGCTTATCGGCCGGCTTCGGTTCTGCTGTTTCAGTCGAAGTGGGAGCCGGCGCTGGCTGTGCCGCTTCGGCTGTGGGCGCCGGAGTCTGTGCAGTGCTCGCAACCGGATCGGCAGCGGGTGTGGTGGCCGGAGTCGGTGTGGCGGCCGGGGCCGGAGGGGTCGACTGCGCGTCTTGCGCGATAGCCGTCGAGGTGAAGCCGAGCGTGGCGCAGCCCGCAAGCGATGTCAGAATCAGGCGAGTCTTGATGGTCATTGCTATCTCCCAAAGCACGACGAACAGGATGTGGTCAGGATCGGCCAAAGGGCTCCGGCCGCAATAAGGTCGTGCCGATGGACCGGACCGGGGGGATGGGCCCGTCCATCGGACAAAGCGGCTATGACCGGCTATTGGGGGCCGCCAACGCCCATTGCGGCGACCGTCATCGATACGCGATGAACGTCCCGGTCCAGCTGCACTGACCCAAGGTAAAGATCATCAGGCGTCGAGACGCTTGAGCAACGTGCGCAAGCCACCACTGAATTTGCGCCCGACCGGCGCTTCACCCCCACTGGCCAGAAAAGCCGCCAGCGCACCGGTCGCCTTGCGCCGCAGACCGGAAATCGCGCTTCTGCGACAGATCGCCGAGCGATGGACGCGAATGAACGTGGCCGTATCGAGCTGTACTTCGAGCGCCGACAAGGTCATCCGCACCAATCCGCCGCGGCCGTCATTGGTGTGAAGCCGGACATAGTCACCCTGCGCCTCGATCCATTCGATCTCATCGACCCTGATGCGCACGGTTTCGCGGTGACGATGCGCCCACAGGCTCTCGATTGGAGTATCCGGATGGTCATCGCTAGTGGCGGATTGCCGGGCGCGGCCGTTCAGCCAATAGATCGCCCGATCGACCGCCTGCGCCAGCCGATCGGGTACCACTGGTTTCATCAGATAATCGGCCGCGTCGACCCCAAATGCCCGCACCGCGTGAGAATCGAACGCGGTCACGAAAATGATCGCGGGACGATCGCGCCCAGGCAGTCGGGCCACGAGATCGAACCCGGTCAAACCCGGCATGGCAATATCGAGGAAAAGGATATCGGGCCGCAGCGCGGCGATCATCGCCATCGCCTCGCTCGCCTTGCTGGTCACTCCGACGACGTCGACCTTGTCGAGCGGCGCCAGCGTTCGGGCCAGCCGCGCCAATGCCAGCGGCTCGTCATCGACCAGCATCGCGCGCAACCGGGTCATGCGCCCATCGCGATCGGCAAGCGGATTTCCGAACAGAAACCTCCTTGCGGCCTGACCGAGGTGGCCAGGGTGGCGCGGTCGCCAAAATGAACCGCCAGTCGATCGCGGACGTTGCGCAGCCCGACACCGGTCCCATCGGTTCGCGACGCCAAGGCCACGCCATCATCCTCGATCACGATTTGCACGTTGCCCCCGCATTGCATCGCCCGGATCGCAATGCTGGTCAGCGCTTCGGACTGCTCTACCCCATGACGCAATGCGTTTTCGACCAGTGGCTGCAGAATCAAGGCGGGTACAAGCGTGTCTGCCACCGCGTCGGGAATATCGACGATCACTCTCAACCGCTCCGAAAAACGCACCTGCTCGATCCCGAGATAGAAGCGCTGCAGCTCGATTTCCTCATGCAGCGGGATCAGTCGTTGCGGGTCACCGTCAAAGGTGCTGCGGACAAAGGCCGACAGGTTCAGCAGCATCACCTCCGCATCGGCATTGCGATGGTCGAGCACCAGCGACGAGATCGAATTGAGCGTATTGAACAGGAAATGCGGATTGACCTGATAACGGAGCGCAGCGATCTGCGCTTCCTGCGCCAGGCTCGTCATGCGCGACATATGCTGTCGCTGATCCTGGACCTGCCAATGATAGATCAGCGCGAGGTAGGTTCCCGTCCAGGCCAGGCAATAGCCAAGCCAGATCAGAACCCATTGCGCCATATCGGCAATGCTTAGCGGGCCGATTCCGGGCAAGGGCGCGATCACCCGGTTCATCAATGTGGCAAACGAGGTGAGCGCGAACGCCATCGCAATCGCTCCTGCCATGCCACACACGACCCACACCACGAAGGAGCGCGTGCGCAACCGATCGAGCAAGCGCACCATCACCAGGCACAGGATCGTGCCGAACGCGGCAGTGACCAGCCGGCGCGGACCGATCACGTTGAACGGCAGGTCGCTGACCAGCGCGGCGCGGATCGACAGCATCCCGAAGGTGAAGATCCAGAAGGCAGCGATCAGCAGCAGCGCGGACCGGCGACGCGGCGATATCCAGCGCGTCTTCTCCACCGGCGCGGAGCATGGAGTCGCTGCAATTTCAGAACGCGCCATATCGTTTTCGGTCGATCGCCGCATGATCTCACCCGCCCCGATCGGCCTTCTGCCGACTATGATCGACGTCTAGGACCTGCCGGAGAGATCGCCAAGCGAGCGATATCCCCGGTCCCCCATTGCCGTGAATCGGTCGAGCACCCACCTATGCCGCGTCCCACAGTGCACCATCCGGAGCCAGCATCGATGACCGAAGCCCCCGCCTATACGCCCCCAGTGTCTGGACCTGGAACAAGGAGAATGGCGGCGCCTTCGCCAAGATCAATCGACCGATTGCGGGGCCGACGCACGACAAGGACTTGCCGGTCGGCAAACATCCGCTGCAGCTCTATTCGCTCGGCACACCCAATGGCGTGAAGGTCACGGTGATGCTCGAGGAATTGCTCGAACTCGGTCACGCTGGCGCGGAATATGACGCCTGGCTTATCCGCATCGGCGACGGCGATCAGTTCGGCAGCGGCTTTGTCGACGTGAATCCCAATTCGAAGATTCCCGCGCTGCTGGACCGCAGCGGCCCCGAACCAATCCGGGTATTCGAATCCGGCGCGATCCTGATGCATCTGGCCGAGAAATTCGGCGAATTCCTGCCGACCGATCCGGCGAAGCGCGCGGAATGCTTGTCCTGGCTCTTCTGGCAGATGGGCAGCGCGCCGTTCCTCGGCGGCGGCTTCGGCCATTTCTTTGCCTATGCGCCGGTCAAGATCGAATATGCGATCGACCGCTACGCGATGGAGGTAAAGCGGCAGCTCGACGTGCTCGACCGGCGTCTGGCTGACAATGAGTATCTCGGCGGCACCGACTATACGATCGCCGACATCGCGACATGGCCCTGGTACGGCGCTCTCGCCCAAGGGCAGGCCTATGGCGCAGGAGAATTTCTGCAGGTGCAGAATTACAAGCACGTCCAACGCTGGACGGAAACGATCGCCGCCCGCCCGGCAGTACAGCGCGGGCGAATGGTCAATCGCGTGATGGGTGATCCGGCGAGTCAGCTTCACGAACGCCATGATGCGAGCGATTTTCTGAACCGGACGCAGGACAAGCTGGAAGCCGCGGCGGAATAATGGCCGACATCGTCAACCTGCGTGCTGCCCGCAAGGCGCAAGCCCGCGCAAGCGCGGCGACACAGGCTGACATCAATCGGGCGGCATTCGGCCGCACCAAGGCGGAGAAGCAAAAAACCGACCTGGAGGCCAATCGGCTCCAGGTCGGGCTCGACGGCGCGAAGCTGGAAAGAGACTAACCTCACGCCTGGCCCGGCTCACGCGATGCGGCCCGGGCCATGGACTTCCGGTGCGCTCACTCCGACATGAGCGTGCCTGACCTCGCTTTGCGGGGTTAATAGTAGCGCGGAATCGGTCCGCGTTGCGGCGTCTGGTCAGGCAGGTCGACCACCACCCGATCGACATAGCACCAGCCCCATCCCTCGGGCGGATCATAGCCCTCGATGATCGGATGATGCGTCGCGTGGAAATGCGCGGTGGCGTGGCGGTTCGGAGAATCGTCGCAGCATCCGACATGCCCGCAGCTCCGGCACAGCCGCAGATGCAACCACTCACTGCCCGTCGCCAGGCACTCCTCGCACCCGCGCGCGCTTGGTATAACCTGATTGATCGTGCTGCTATGGATGCAATCGCCGGACATGCCGATGCTATACCGCAATGCGGAGCCGCTACGCCAGCGGATCCGGATCGTCCGTATTTGCGTCTGAATGTCAGGCCCTGTTCGTGGAGAGGATCGCGCCAATGGACACGCCGCAAGACCCCGTCGCCATGTCCCCCGCCATGGCGATTGCCTATGCCATCGGCTTGCCCGCCACCCTCCTCGCTCTGGTCTTCGCGCCGGTTGGCAGCCTGAGCTGGTACCCGGGCTGGATTTTCATCGCGGTGCTGGCCATTGCCCTGGCGCTGTCGACACTGGCGGTGGCCAGGCTGAATCCAATCATCTTCCGCGCCCGCAGCCGGTTCCAGCCCGGGACCAAGGGCTGGGACAAGGCGCTGCTCTGGATCATGCTGCCGGCGATGACCGCGATCATACCGCTGGCCACGCTCGATGCCGGGCGGATGCACTGGTCGGCGATGTCACTGCCCTTGCAGCTGTTGGGCTATATCATGCTCATTGCCGGCATCGCCGGGACAGGCTGGGCACAGGCGGTCAACCCGTTCTTCGAGCCCGGCGTCAGGATTCAATCGGAACGGCATCAGCGTGTGATCGATTCCGGCCCGTACCGCGTCGTGCGGCATCCAGGCTATATCTCGGCGCTGCTCATGTTCTGGGGCATGGCATTGGCACTTGGATCCTGGTGGGCGACGGTTCCTGCGGCGATCGCCTCGGCGATCCTCGTGCTGCGCACCGCCTGGGAGGACCGGCTGCTGCAGGCCGAGCTTCCCGGCTATGCCGATTATGCGCACCGGGTGCGGTCGCGCCTTTGCCCGGCATCTGGTAGGCCAATGCTCCGCCAACAACCACTCGCTCATCCGTCACCGACTTGCCACAAGGCCCGCGCCTCTGCGGCGATGAGATCCGGATCCTCTTCCGGCCAAAACAGTTTCTTTCCCGCCAGTCGGCGCACGCCGCGCGAAGTGCCAAGTGTTCGATCGAGATAGGCGGGACTTTCGGGCGAGAAGATCGTGTCGTCGATGCCCCACAGAATCCGCGTCGGCACGCTGCTGCGCTGCAAACTGGAGGCAATGCCTGCCAGCGCGTTACGTTCCAGTGCGACCGCATAGGCTTCGACCAGTCTCTTGCGCCGCCGTGTGGCAATCAACGGGGTCAAATAAGTCGAGATCGCTTCGTCGGTCAGCTGTGCCGGATCGGAAAAACACATCCCGCCAAGGCCGGACGGCGAGCGCGCCAACGCATGATCCGCCTGCCATGGCACCAGCCACTCATCGGCGTACCGGCCCTTTTTGGACAATTCGATCACCGGCAGCAAGGCCGGTGGCGGGCTATCGATCTCACTGTCGCAATTTGTCAGCAGCAACGTACGCACACGTTCCGGATGGCCTGTCATCAGCAACTGCGCGATCGCGCCGCCACTGTCATTGGCGACCAAGTCCACCCGGTCGATACCAAGTTTGTCGAGCAGCGAAATAATCATCGCCATCTGCGCCGCCGGACCGACATCCTGTCCCGTCGCGACTTCGGTATATCCCAATGCGAGGAAGTCGGGTGCGATGCAGCGGCGGTGCATCGATAGCCGCTCGATCGCATGGCGCCACTGGAAACTGTTGAGTGGAAAACCATGCAGGAACAAGGCAACTGGCCCGATACCGGCCTCGACATAAGCAATGCGTCCCGCCGGCAGGAGGGCGAAGCGGCGGATGCGGTCATATTCCTTTACGTGCAACGAATCCGCACTGACAGCGCCGGGGTGTGCCCATATCTTTGAAGCATGGCAGGATAGCGCAACACCGCCCACGGCGCCCGCCATGGACTTCAGGAAAGCGCGGCGATTATTTGGGCGCGAATGAGGCATCGCGATCATACCGGTCATGAAACATCCTCCGTGGAAGATCTCATCAACCACGACGGACGGGCACCTCGCTGTCGAAATCTTTAGCGATCTTTCGGCGGCATGGATGTCGGAAACCCGAAGCTCAGGCTGGAGAAGATTGTCTCGAAATCGGTCTCGCGCGATGGGGGCAGCGGTTGAGTCCAGATCGTGTTGAGCAGCCAGCTTCCCTGTGCGGGCAAGGTGAAGCGCGCTCGCCCCGTCGCATCGGTGCGGTGCATTTCGAACGGCGCGGCATCTCGCGCGAGATCGGTCAGCTTGACCAGCGCACCGGCAAGCGGACGTCCCTGGTAAAAAACGCGCACTGGCAGGGTCGCGGCACGCGGCAAGGCATAGGGGCTGCGTTCAGGCACGATCTCGAGCGTCAGCCCGACCGGCTTGAGAATCGCCGCCGATGCCGCGCTCGGTGGTCCGATCTGCACCAATGCCTTGGCGCGACGACCATAATTCTCCGATCCCTCCGCCGTCGTTCGCCCCATTGCCTGCCGCTGGCGCAACGCGGGAGTGAGCCCTTCGACGGCAAGATAATCGTTGAAGCGGATCGCCGGCAAATGGCTCTGCGCTTTGTCGTCGGTTTCGAGCACCAGCATATAGGTGCCCGCCCCGGACAGCCTGAAATCCCCGTCGCTTGCGGCATCGCCGAGATGCAGCCCGGCACGCAGGTCGATCCGCGCACCGTCGGGCGCGATCGCCTGAAAACGAGCGATCCGCCGGAGCGCGATCGGCGTGCGCTGGCGGAACGGGCCATGACCGACCTGCAGCGTCATCGTGATCGCCTGCGACCGTGGCCAATATTCGCTTGGCTGCACCCAGAAATCATGCGCGAGAACCGAGGATGCGGTGCCGACGAGGCCGGCAAGGCACAAAATTCTGAACGACTTCACACGCATATCCTATTCGAGATGATCGGGCAGGTAGCCCGGCGTAACGGGCAATAGCTGCAGGGCTGCGGCAAGCAGGGCGATGGCGATCAGCCAGCTCGATGCAACTTTCGCCGCAATTCCCGCTCCCCGCCTGGCCAACCATGTGGCGGGCAGCATGATCATTGCGGCGGCAAATGCGGACAGCAGATCGCGGGGCGAGCCGCCGAGCGCGATCACTGCACCGCTCCACAGGCCTGCATTGAGTGACAGCGTCGTGGCCATGCGTAGACCGCAGCCGCCAGGCAGATGCACCGCCGCAGCCGTAGCAACGAGACTGACCCAGCAGCCAAAGAACGCGGTGTCCAGCCATTCGCCAGGCAGCGGCAGCAAAAGGCCACCGGCCGCTCCGGCAATGATCACCCCGACCCCCATTGTCCGGGCCTGACGCGATGCGGACGACAACGCCAGTCCCCACCCCGCGCACAGCAGGGCTGCAGCCAATGCCGCGCCCCTCATCGCCCGATCGCCATGCACAGGAAGCAGATGCCGGCCATCCCAATTCCGCAACCCAGCAGGCGCGTCACCACCATGCCGCCCGGCCGCGCCGTGAGGAAGCCGAGGCCGATCCCTGCGACATGAAGCGACCCGGTCGCCAGCACGAACCCTGTGCTGTAGCCGATCGGATCGGCGGCCGAGGGCAACTCCACCCCATGGGCATAGCCGTGAAACAGCGCGAACAGCGCGACCACCGCTACGGCCACCCGAACTGGTGCCCGCCATGCCAACGCAATGCAGCTGCCCAGCCCGATCACCGACAGCGCGATGCCGATCTCCATCGGTGGCACCGGTACGCCGGCCATGCCCAGTACCGCGCCGCCAATCATCATCAGCGGAAAGATCACCGGCAGCAGATAGATCAGAGGCCGGCCAAGGAATGCGCCCCATAGCCCCACCGCCACCATCGCCAACAGGTGATCCATACCTGTGAAGGGATGGTAAAAGCCCGAAGCGAACCCGCCGGCAAGACCTGTCCCGTCATGCGCCATCGCCGGACTGGTACAAACCGTCATCCCTGCGATCGCTGCAGCCATGCACTTTCCTCCCGACCTCATGGTCAATATTTCGGCGCCGGGAGGGGCGTGACGTCGGGTGCGGCCAGGAAGGGAAAGATTGCGGCGGAATGCGTATGTTCGTCATGATGCACGCCATCATCGACGCCGGTCGGCGTGCCATTGACCAGCAACGAGCGATAGACGTTCACCGAGTCGTAATTGGGATCGCGCCCGCCACAATCGTTACGCAGAGCCGCCTCTCCGCCCAGCGCCGCTCGCTCGACCGCGAACAGCTGCGTGCAGACGTGCGATGCGGCGTTGACCCAGAGCCGGTCGTCGGCGAGCAACCTCGCCATCGTGCGATACCGTTGTTCCGGCGGCACCTTGGGGTCATTCAGCAACTGGTTGCCGCAACGCCCGTCAAAGCCGTCATACAAGCTCAAAGCCTGCTCAATCTCGGGTATGAACTCGGCCGATGTCGCTGGCGTCGCGGCGTTATATTCCTCTTTCAACGCATTGCCCACCTCTTCGGCTGCGATCGTGCCCAGCAGCGCATTGCCAGTCAGCGGCCGCCCGGCACGATCGATCTGTCGCGCTGATGTGGCGGTTGAAGACCATGTCGCCAGCATCGTGCCACCCTTGGCGACCAAATCGAGATCGACCGAGATGACGATCGACGCGGGCGTCCATCCGGCGAGAAGATTGCTCCCCGGTCCGCCGGCCGTGTGATTCCATTCGGTCAAGATCGCTTGCGAGCCCGCCTTGGTGAATTGAGGGCAACCCGCGGCATCCTTCTTCGCCCCGGCCTTCATCTCGGCAACCGCTTTGTCATATGCGGCGCGCGTCCCTTTCACATTGTTGAAAAAAGGATCGTCCCTCAGCCCGGCAAAGACTCTAAAATGGCGATTGCGGCTCTCCAGTCCCTGCAGATCGCGTGCGTCGCCCTGCGCTCGGTCGACCTTGTCGATCCGGCAATCCGCAACGTCGGCGGCAGCAAAGCGACAAATGATGGTCGTCGTCGCAACCGTCTTGCCGAACCGCGGCCCACTGTCGATGTGAAAAACATAATCCAGCCGGTCAGAGAAACTATGCCCGACGATGGTCATCACCAGATTGAGCCGCTTGCCGTCGGGTGCGGTCCAGGCATAGAAATCGCCGATATCGGCGCGCTTGTCGGCGATCACCGACGGCGTATCGAGATGATCCGAGGCTCGTGCCGCCCCCGTTATCAGCATACCCGCCGTCAACGCCGCAGCGGTCAGAATTTCGTTGCGCATCTCTGCCTCCTTGTGGAGGCAGGAGCTTTGCCGCGAACATCTGCCCGCCGCTGTCGGAATCTTTAGCGGATTCTCTCCCGAACGAGAGGCGCCCTAATGCGCGAGCGCGCTCCGCCGAAAATCGGAGGGTGACCGGCCATAGGCCTCGCGGAATGCAGCGCTGAAATGGCTGTGGCTGGAAAATCCGAGATCGAGCCCAAGCATGGTCAGATCCTCGCACCCCGGCAGGAGATCAAGTGCACGCGCCAATCTCAGCCGCAACTGATAGCGATAGAGCGGAACGCCCTCGACCTGCTGAAACACCTGGGTGAGATAGACCGGAGATCCGCCGACCTCCGCAGCGATATCCGCCAGCGTCCAGCGTCGTGCAAGATCGCTCGCCAGTACCAGCTTCGCTCGATCAGCGAGCCGCTGGCGACCGATGCTCGCGCCCGCGACATGCGTTGTGCGTGGTCCGAGCGCATGCTGCACCAGGTCCAGAGCCAGACTCTCGGCCTCCAGTATCTGGGTCGATCGATGCTGTAGCCGATGGCGCAATAACGCGACCAGCGCTTGCGTGCGCGGATCGACCCGCAGCCGATGATGTCGAAAAGCAACGGGCCCGCGATCGTGCAGCAATGCCTGAGGCGTCAATTCCCGTAACAGAGGTTCGTCGATCGCCAGCGACAGGCATGCGTCACCTCCGGCCACTGGGTGGCTGATGCTATAGCCTTCATCGGTATTGAAAAAGAGCATCTGGTTCGCCTCGGCAATTGCCTGGTCGCGACCCAGATGCCGCGCATAGACGCCACGATAGGGAAACACGATCTCGGTCGCGGTCGCGCATTCTTCCGGGCTACGATGCCGGCAATTGCCCCGGCAATGTATATCGCGGACCGTAACGGCAGGTGTCGCAGCCAGCGCAATAGCCTCGACTTCGGGCAAGGGGGCGGTGGATTCGCTCACTGCGTATCGCTGCACCATGGCTTTTGCCGATGCAATACGCTGTTGCGGATTGATCGGAGATACGATCCGCCCGCAATGGACAGCGTGAGGTCGGGGGCTGCCGCCCCCGACGATCAACGCTTTGGCCGACACCCCTTGCGCCGGGCCGTGACGCTGATCGGAACCTCCTTCCACGCCCTCCCTTTTGGCGCGCTGGTCACGAACACCCGGTTCGGCTCATGATAGGCGCTGCTGGTATAAACCGGGTGAGGGGCAATATAGGCCCTTGGCTGCGCCCCCGTCACCGCGCGAGCCTCAGCCATTGGTCTGGTTGCCCGCCGTCACGCCGGCGGTGATCTTCCCCAATGTCGGAGCGGCGCCGGCGACGGTATATTTCAACCGCGCATAGCGTTCGTCAGTGCCGAGCGGGATCGAATCCGGCAGCAGCAGCTTCGCCCCCGCCGCCAGATCGGCCACCGCGTAAGCGGGCGAGGTCCATACTGTCTTGGCACTGGCGAAGCCGGCATTATCGTCCGTCTCTACCGTGATCGTCAGCGAGGTGAGATTGTTGAAGCTCTCCGCCACCGTCACCTTGAGGGGTACGGCGGCGCCTTTGCCGATATCGCGGACGATCGCCGCCACTGCACCGTAGACGGTGCCGGTCGCGCCAAGGTCGACGATATTGGTCGAGACCGTCGTAGCCGTCACGGCCTGGACGTTCGAAAAGAGCGTGGTTGCATCCATGATCATGTCGGGAATCTCCTGAATTTTGAAAGAGAGGGCGGCGTCACGCCTCAGATCACGCGTGCTTCGGCGTTGATCAGCGCATCGGTCTCGCGGATCGGAATGCCGCGGTACGACAACACTTCCTGCCCCTGGAGTTCCATGGGTTTGAGCATCAGCGCCCCATTGGCGGTGTTGGTGCCGAGCGCATCCAGCGCGGAAAGCACGTCGCGATTCATATAGATCACCGTGCGCCCTTGCGCCGGCACATCGCCGCTCATCTTCGCGGCACGACGCCCCTGCAGCTTGTAATAAGCCTGGCGCATGAACTTGTAGAGATCGACCGTACCCGCCAGCGTATCGGAATAATCGACATTGGCGATACGCGTGTTGAAGCGCCAGTCGCGTACCGCGACGCCCACATGCTGGCGGAACAATTCCTCCTTCACATAATAGACATTGCCATTGGCGTCGGCGGTGCGCTGCTCGCCTTTCTCCTCGCGCGTCACGCCGGCCTTGGTACCCTTTGGGTGAATCAGCGTGGTATAGTTGTCGCCGTGCGTGACGAACCAGATGCTGGTATTGTCGGAACCGCTGCCTCCGGCATCGACGATCTGGTTGCCCGCGCCCGCGCCACCGATCTTGCCGTAGCGTGCCGCCAGGCCCTTGAAGCGTTCCGGCGTGGTGACGGTGTCGTGATAGAAGAAGCCGCGCTGCACCTCTTGTGCCATCGCTTCGAGATAGGCGCGGCCTTCGGACAGGCGCACCGCCGCCGGGTTGGGGGAGATGTCGAGCAGTCGGGTATCGACCGTCGAAAGCCCTTCGACGAAGCCGGTCGTATCATCAACCTGCTGCGTGGTGCTCTTCGACTGCGGAATGCCTTGATAGAGCATGCCCCAGCTCACGGTGGGCAGGCCGGTACGGATGGTGTGGCGATGCACCGTGCCCATGTTGCACTCGGCGGTCACCGCGTCTTCCATCAGCGGATTGAGCTGGCGCAGCACCTCGATCACCTCGCCGGTCTGCGCGTCGCTGCCGCCCGCGCCCTTGTACATATCGATGAGGTTGAGGAATGAATTACCGATCGTGGCCATGACTTAATGTCCTCCCTTGGGGGTGTCGTCGGGGTAGAGCGTTTCCGCCGGACCCTTTCTGGTGGATGATGCGGACTGTCCGCGGGTGAAATTGCTGTCCTCGCCGATCGCCTTGCCGACCTTGTGGAAGGCGCGGATCATTTCGGGGTGGTTGCCGAGGCCGCTCTCGTCGAGCAGCATGCGAAACGGTGAGCCGCGCGTGAAACCAAGCGCGTCGAGCGCGGAAGCCGCGGTGGCGATGGTCCGGCTCCAGTGCGGACCACCAATCTCCGGATCGGCCCGCGCGCTGTCCAGCCACGCCTTGCGGCTCGCCTGCACCTCGGACACGATCTGCTGATTGAGCCTGTCGGTAATGCCCCTGGCAAAGTCCGCCGCAACCGGCATCAGCTTGTTGGCTGCCTCATTCGATAGGCCGAGCTCGCGAAATACAGGCGTTGCCGCCTCGATCGCCACGGGGTCGAGCGTAATGCCCTCCGGCGCAGTCAGCTGATAGCTATGGGGGATACCGGAGGCGGCATCCGCGCCATCCAATCCATCTCTGCTGCCGGATGCCAGATCCTGCTCCGCGCCTAGTGCGGTGGGATGGTCATTGTCAAAGCCGTCAATCGTCGCCGGCTTTCCCCAGCTCTGATCCCCCGCGCTCTGGTCCGAGGTCTGCATAAGTGCTGTTTCGTCTGCCAAATCTTTTCTCCATTGGCTGCGATTGGACCTGTTCGCGCAGGGTTTGAATCAAGGTGAGAACAGGAATTGCGAAAGCGGACCGGTCAGGCTGGGCTTCTTCCAGGTCGCGCAGAATCTCGAGCACAAGCGAGCGCCGACCTTCGAGATAAAGGGTGCGACCATCGGCGCTCGAAGCGCTCGCATCGAACAGGCCAGCACGCTGGATCAGGTCGAACAGGAAGCGGCGAAAGGCCGCGCTTTCGAGCAAGATGTGTTTGTCGGCAGGGTCGGTCACTGCGCCATACCCATCAACGCCTTGACCGCCTCGGCCCCGTCCTTGGCCGGACCGGCCATTGCCGCCAGTTTGGCCGATTGCGCGTCCTGCGCCCGCCCGTCGCGCAGGTCCCGGGCATCGTCGACCGAGCGGATGATCCGGGGCGGCGCTCCCGCCCGGTCGGCGAAATCGTCCACCGCCGCGTCGATATCCAGCCGGTCGCCGGCTTCGGGAAACTGCGCGGCAAGCGATCCGATGAACGACACGGTCCGCTCGATCTGACCGATCCCGATCATCCGCTGCATCTGGGCAAGGATCGACACGAAATCGACCTTGATCGGTTCTCCCTGCAATTGCTCGGGCGCAGGCGGGAACAGCTTCTTGCGCGCCATGATCCCGAAGGTGCGGTCGATCGCCACCTCCAGCTTCTCATTGTTGACGCGTTCGATCACTGGCCCAAGCTGGGTCAGCTTCTCTTCATTGCGGCTCGCGATCTCCTCGATGTTGCGCGGCTGGATGCCGGCCATGTTGGTGATCGCCATGAACAGATCGGCATAGGTCAGCCGTCCGACTGCGTCGGCGCAACGTTGCACATCCTCCATGATCGCACCGATCACCGCCGGGTTCATCTGATATGGCACGATCACCCCTGCGGCATCGACCGCAGATGCCGAGACGACATTGCCCGCCTGCCCGGTCAGCTTGACCGATGCGGGCACGATTTTCTCCGGCCTGATCAGGAACTCGGTCGCCTCGGTCTTGCGCTTGGTCTGCAACTGCAGCTCGCGCATATCGGGCAGCGCATCGAACCCGGGCGACGTGCCATAGGTGTCGCCCCCGACCGTGTCCCAGCGCGGCGCCCAGAAGGGCTGTTCCTCGAAACCGCCGACGCTCAGCAGACGCTCCGCGTTACCGTCATTCTCATCCCAATAGACGGATCGCCACGGCTTGCCGCGCACGTCCTTTACGTCTGGCATCCGATCATCATTCGGCTCGATCGCATGAATGACGTTGACCGTCTCGTCATGGCGTCCATTGCCATAAGCGGTGCGCACAAAGTCGCTTGCCCCATCGAGCCCGAACGACTGCACCAGTTGATGCACCGTCATCGGCACGCGGCGGTACAGCGTGTCGGGCACGCTCGCATCGGACAAGGCGGTCCAGAATTCACCCGCGGTCAATGCGTGACACACAGCGCCCTCGCGCCAGTGATCGACCATCACACATGCCTCGGTGCCGAACATGCCCATCTCGGCATAGCCGGATTTCATCGCACCGTAGAAGTTGGTGCCTGCCAGGAACGCGTACATCCGCCGTTCGACCTCGGCCAACCAGGTCTTCACCGCGCCGTCGGCGGCGAGATCCTCGTCGAACGGCGCGAGCCGGAACCAAGGGCGCGAGGGCGAGGACAGACCGCTGGTCATGCCTCCGGTCAGGGTGCGGAAACTCAGGATCGCGTGGCTGTTGTAGATCGCTCGGTTGGTACGTCGGAAATTGCGATTCTGCTCCCCGTTGAGAAAACGCGAGCGCGAGGGTTGCGCATATTGCGCGATCTCGCGCCACTCTGCCTCATAGGGCAGGCGCGCGGATTTGAGTGCGGACAGGCGCCGGTTGCAGCGCTCCTTGAGTGTCTGTTCCATCAGCCCCCCAGGATCGTTGTGGTCGGTGCGCTGCCCATGCCAAGCGCACCGGTATAGGCCGACGCCATCAGTGCACGGCGGCGGCGAATCTCGTCATCGACTCGTAAGGCCGTCGCGCCGCCATCGGGCAGCTTCAGCGCCTGGCGTTCGGGAATCGTCTGGGCCTTGGGCGGCTTCGGTGTGCACATGATCAGCCCCCCAGCACAGTGGTGGTATTTGCACCCGAGGCGTTACCCAGCGCGTTCGGGTTGACGCGCGGCGGTGCGGCAGCCGGTGGAATCCGGCGTTGCACGCCATTGGTGGCCGGTTGCGAACCGCCCCTGATATCGGGCGATTTGCGCCCCACGATGCCGAGGACGATCCTGCGCATGGCGTCCCTTCCGTTTGGATTGCTTGAACACATTCACATCGGTTAGCCCCGGTCGCGACCATGTTGAATCGGACGGCATCGCAAATGCCTGGTCATTGATTCGGGTGGGACAATTTGTCCGAGGCCGGATCCCGGCTGCGGTCTGGCTCCAGGCGTGCCGGTGCCTAATTTCATCCGTCGGCCAGTTACCGGACGACCGCGGAGTTTCGATGATCATGGCACAATCCAACGATACCGCACGCGACCCGCCGCAAGCCGAAGGACTAGCGCGCTTTCGAGCTAATTCACCTATTCCCTTCCGTTCGCCCTGAGCTTGTCGAAGCCTGTCCTGAGCGCCTGCCTTGGCAGGCAGTCGAAGGGGGCCGTTCTCTGTGTCAACGCAGAGGAAGAAGGGCGGTGCTTCGACAAGCTCAGCACGAACAGGGGAAGATGCTTCTACCCAGGTCGATAAAATTCTGGCCCTCTATCGCCGCGCAAGCGCCAGCTTGATCCCGAATGCGATGAAGACGCCGCCGGTCAGCCGGTCTATTGATCTCACCACGGCCGGCCGGGACAGAGTACGGGTCAGCGGCACCGTCGCTGCGATCAGGATCCCGAGCCATGCCGTGCCGATCACCACATGGATCAAGCTGAGCAGGAAGCTGAACAGCGCGACATTCGCCCCGGCCGGCACGAACTGCGGCAGGAAGGTGATGTAGAACACACCCACCTTGGGATTGAGGATATTGGTCAGGAAGCCGCGCACAAAGACCTGCGCTGGTCGATCCGCCCGCTGCACGCCGCCCACCGCATCCAGGTCGATCGACTGGCGCGGGCTGCGGATCAATCGGATTCCCATCCACATGAGATAAGCGGCCCCGGCCCATTTCAGCGCGGTGAAAGCGATCTCCGACGCCGCCAGCAACGCTCCCAGCCCAACCGCAACCGCAGAGCCCCAGACGAGACAACCAAGGCCGATCCCGGCGGCCGCGAGCAAGCCGCGCCTTGCTCCGCTACCAGTCGCCGTGCGGAGCACCATCGCCGTATCGACGCCCGGCGTGATCGAAAGCAGGGTGGCGGCCACGACAAAGGCGATCAGCGACTGGACGACCGTCATGCGAAACTCCCGCTCCTGGATTCGTGACACCCTAACAAGCGGTTACAGCTTCAGCCAGAGGAAGCATGACGGCAATCTTCGGCACACCGCGCGGTCCAGGTATCAATTTGCTGGATAGCAGAACGAGGTTTGCCATCCATATTGCTTATACCAAGAATCGGGCGAAATTCTTAGTAAAACATTGTAATACATAACAATTATGCGATTTATCGCAATCGACAGCCTGCCTCGCCCGCCTCGCGCCGGAAATACGACACAAGGGGTGTCCCATATCTCTCGCTGCGCCTTCCGCAGCCCCGCCGCCGGCGACGATTCAACCATCGCGGAAGGTTGGGCATGCCCTCCCTTGCCGGGTGATCCGGCACGTTCTTTCTCAATGTCGAGTATTGCCAGTTCAGGCCGGGCAGGTACGCCCGACCTCAAAGACTCCAGGTCATGCAGAGTCCGGGCCCGCGACGCTTATTTGATCCGCTTCCAGGTTTGGGAACGACAGCCGATCCCGGCAAACAGACAGCCTTCGCCGACCATCGTCCGCGCGTCGATCAGCCGAAGCGTGCCCGAGAAGGTCTTGCCGATATCGGGCACGAACACCTCGCCACTCCACAGCCCCGGCGACTCGGGCTCGAAATCACGGAACAATTGTTCGCCGACCAGCGGGTCGGTGCCTTTACTTTGCGCATCGGCTTTCGCCTTGGGGCTCGCCCAGATCACCGTGCCGCAAATCCCCGGCCCGCATGGCTTGAACCTGACATGCACTGATTTGGCCGGATTCGCCCAGATGCCTGCGGGCGCAGCCGACTGGCCGAACGCAGGGGCGGTCGCCAACACCGCGGTCAACGCCATCATAGAACTGAAAACGCGCATCCGGTTTCTCCTCCGGGTTCTTGCCAATACCGCCAACGCCCCCCGGCCAAGGAATATCCGCCTGTCGGGCCGGCTTGACATGTTTCAGTGTCGCGCGAAGATCATTTCATGCTGCTGAATGAGCTGATCGACGTCGGTGCGGCCGCCCATGGAGGCCGTGTCGCAGTGCGCTTCGGCACGGCGGAATTGAGCTTTACCGAAGTCGACCAGCTATCGCGCAGCATCGCTTCGCTGCTTGCCGCTCGTGCCGCCCCGCTCTACCCCAAGGAAGTGGAAGACGCGCTGGTTGGGCATGCTCAGGTCGCCGAAGCCCTGGTGATCGGTGTACCGAGCGAGCAATGGGGCGAAGAGGTCGCCGCGTTCATTGTGGCCCGCGGCACCCCGCCCGACTCAGCCGCACTGATCGACCATTGCCGAGCCTTTCTCGCCGGCTACAAGCTGCCCAAACAAATCCATTTCATTGACGAAATCCCCAAAAGCGCGGTGGGCAAGCCGCTACGCCGTGCGGTGCGCGAGCCCTTCTGGGCCGGCCGCGAGCGCAGGATCTGAGCATGACCAATATAGTGATCGAACAGCGCGACATGGTGACGATCGTGACGATCGACCGCCCGGCGCGCCGCAATGCAGTCGATTCCGCCACCGCGATCGAGCTGCGCGCCGCGTTCGAGGCCTTCGATGCAAACCCCGCGGCAAAGGTCGCGATCCTGACCGGCGCGGGCGGTACCTTTTGCGCCGGCTACGACCTGCACAGCGTCCACGAGTCCACCCCACCTTATGACGCGCACGGACCCGGACCGATGGGCCCGACACGCATGCTGACCAGCAAGCCGGTGATCGCAGCGGTCGAGGGACATGCAGTCGCCGGCGGGCTTGAACTCGCCTTGTGGTGCGACCTGCGCGTTGCGGCGGAATCGGCGATCTTCGGCGTGTTTTGCCGCCGCTGGGGCGTGCCGTTGATCGATGGTGGCACCGTACGCCTGCCCCGGCTGATCGGCCAAGGCCGCGCGCTCGACATGATCCTTACCGGCCGCGCGGTCGATGCGACAGAAGCACTTGCGATCGGCCTCGCCAATCGCATCTGCCCATCGGGTGAGACGCTGGAACACGCGGTCGAGCTGGCCCGTACTATCGCTGCCTTCCCGCAACTGTGCATGCGTGCCGATCGTCTTTCGGCCTATCGCCAATGGGATTGCGACCTGTCCGACGCGCTGACGCAAGAAGGCGAAGGTGGTGAAGCTCCGCTCAGAACCGAGGGGTTGGCCGGCGCCGGCCGCTTCGCCCGCGGTGCCGGGCGCGGTGGGGTAACGGACGGAAAATGCGGAGCGGTCGACACAAGCCCTATTGCATGACAGCTGACGCAAAAATTCTGGCGTGACGACGCATTGGCGCTGCGATGTCGATATGTTCAAGACCAAGGCCGCCTCGCTCGCCGATCAGTTTGTCGATCAACTGGGGCGCAGCAATCGCGGTCGACAACCCGGTCCGCGCCCGTCGCGTCGCACGCCGCCATCTCGAGAAAAGCCGCGGGCGGAACCGCCAGATGATCGTTCTGCGCGACGAATAGCGTGCACCACGATGAAGTTGTCATACAAATAGTTGTCATACATTTAGGATGCTGATAGAGACTCGGGCGATTGGCGTCGCTTCGGGCCTCGAGCGCGATCGAACGGCTGGCAGCATCGCGGTTTCCCGATCGGCGCACCATGGCGACGGGGCACCACGATAACGAACAAGATAGTCGAGAGGGGATGCAATCATGTCGAGAGGCTCTGTGTTGCTGAAGGGCGCGACGTCCGCGCTGGCGCTGATCGTGGCGAACCCGGTATTGGCGCAGGACAGTCCCCCCGCCACCGCGCCGCAAAACGCTGCGCCGGTCGATAATGGCATCGCCGATATCGTCGTGACCGCGACCAAGCGCGTCGAACGCCTGCAGGACGTCCCCGTATCGGTAACTGCGCTGACCGCGGACGTGATCGAGCGCCAGAATGTCCGCGACATATCCGATCTGCCCAAGCTCGTCCCCGGCTTGACCGTCACCTATGGCTCGCAACCGGGCAATTTCAGCATCAACATGCGCGGCATCGGCACCTTCTCCAACGGTATCGCGGTTGAGTCCGACGTCGCGGTGGTGATCGACGATGTGCCGATCGGGCTACAAGCCTCGGCATTCAAGGATCTGATCGATGTGGAGCGGATCGAGGCGCTGAAGGGTCCGCAATCGACCCTTTTCGGCAAGAGTGCGATCGCCGGCGTGCTCAACATCACCACTCAGGCACCAACCGACACCTTTACCGGCCGGGTCACCGGCCTCGTTACCACAGATCATGAATGGCGCGTCGGCGGCACTTTGGCCGGCCCGATCAGCGACACGCTGAAGTTCCGCGTCACCGCTTCGCGTAACGTCTATGACGGCAACATCATCAACCTGACCACGGGCAATCGGCAAAATGGCAGCAAGGGCCTGACCGTCACCGGCAAATTGGTCTGGACTCCCTCCGACGATTTCACCGCGTCGATCCAGCCGCGCTACAACAAGACCGAGGCGACCTGCTGCGTCAGCCCGATCACCTCGCTAACCCCGGGCCTCTTCTATCAGGGCTTGCCGCAATTGCCCGCCAGCTCCGTGCTTGCCGGCATTCCCATCAACGATCGCCATAATGTCCGTATCCGCAACGATGAACGCGCCGGTGGCGATTCACGCATGTACGGCGCGACCTTCCACGCCACGTACACGACACCCGAAGACTCGTTCCTCGGCGGCGCGACGATCGGCTACATCCTTTCGTTCGACCGTTACCGCATGTTCGACTATCAGGACATTGACGGCACCGATCAGCCCTTCCTGCTCAACTTCCCCGCCGCATCGCCTTCCGGCATCAACAGCGGCGCGCGCATTCACGGCAATTTCCATGCGAATTCCGCAACGCAGGAACTGCGCATCACCTCGCCCGGCGACAAGCGATTCCGCTACATTGTCGGCCTATGGTATGCGCGCAATTCGCTCGACCGCTTCCTCGATCGCGGGCCGGTACTGCAATTCGTCCGCTATCTGGCGCAGAGCAACAATCGCAACTATTCCGCCTATACCGATCTCGCCTTCGACATCACCGACAAGCTGACGGCGGTCGGCGGCCTGCGCGTCAACCGGCAAAAGATCGACTATCGCTTCTCAAACTACACCGTGGCGGCGCCTTTCACGCTGCGCGGCGCCGATTCCGACAACGCAGTCACCGGCAAGGCCGGCCTGCAATATCATTTCACGCCCGACATCATGACCTATGCGACCTATTCGACCGGGTATAAGGGTCAGGCCTATGATCTGGTCAGCACGTTCAGCGCGCGCTTCGCCGCGGCCGGCCCCGTGCCGCCGGAGACCGCGAAGAATTACGAAATCGGCTTCAAGAACAGCCTGTTCAATCGTCATCTCATCCTTAACGCGACCCTGTTCTCGACCGAGTATAAGGGATTCCAGACTTCGGTGCAGTCTTTCCTGCCCGACGGTACCTATCTCACCTTCCTCAATTCGATCGGCAAGCTGCGCACGCGTGGCGTGGAACTCGAGGTCCTGGCCAAACCGTTCCAGGGCCTGAGTCTCAACGGCTCCGCTGCCTATACCGACGCCAAGATCATAGACTTCCCCCTTTGGCCCCTGCTTTTCAAACCAGACGGTAGCGCAGGGCTGCATCCTCGATCCGCGCGTCACGGTGAACCCCGGCAAGGTCCAGGACCTGAGCGGCAAGCGGCTCAACAACGCGCCCGAATTCAAGTTCAATTTGGGTAGCCAGTACGATTTCCCGCTCGGCGACTCCCTGGGTGGCTTTCTGACTTTATCCTATCGCTGGCAGAGCAAGATCAACTTCGCGCTCAACCAGGATCCAGTCACAGTGCAAAAGCCCTATGGTGTGTTCGACGCTTCGGTCGGCGCGACCGCGGGCGATGGCAAGTACAAGCTCAGCCTGTTCGTCAACAATGCCTTCAACAAGCATTATGCGGTCGGACTCGGCAATACGACGTCGGGCTTCAGCGCACCGGGCGTGGTCGCCTCCGGCACCACTTGGCAACCAGCACGCGACTCGTTCCGTTATGCCGGCATGCGCCTCGACGCGAGTTTTTAGGACCTCAAACCCAATCCAGATCTCCTCCGCCTTCCAGACGGGGAGCGGAGGATAGATCGATTCCGACATGCTCGCGCGAGATTGCGGTCGCGCGAATCCTGCCTATCACAATATAATCATACACTTTCCATGGAGCGGGAGTCCCCGACCCGGACTGGATCGTTGCGTACGCGTATCGACAAATTGACCGTCGGCGGTTGCTCCGAAATTGCACGGTTCGAAACAATGATCGCAATGCAGCTGTTGAAGGCCATGACTTTACATGCAAGGCTGGATCTTCGACTTTCGCTACCACGGATAATCGGTAACCATTGTATTGTTGTCACAATTCCTTCGCTTCAAGTCATGGAACGAAGAGCGCGTTTGCATGTGCCTCGATGATGCGTAAGCTACCAGAGCGGGTCGCAACCGCACTTGTATAAATTGGGGGGCATACCCAATGGTGCAATCGAACATAGTCGACAATCATGGCAGAAGCGTCTCGGTCGGTCGGCACGCCGAGGAAGTCTCAACGGTGGTCGGCCAGCTTGCCGAGCTCGATCGAACAATCGCCCATCATTATGACGATCTCTATGACTTCGGCGAAACCGCGCGAACGCTCGACCAGTCGAACGCGCTGCTTGCTTCGGCGCTTGATGGAGTGCGCGCAGTAACGACCCAGGCAAATGCCCGGCTTGCCAGCGCGACCGTCCGGCTCAACGCGATGGCGCGCGATGCGCCGACCAAGGGCGCGACGATCCGCGGGCTGCTCGATCTGGGCCTGGACCAGCAGGCGCATCATGGGGGTTCGCTTGCCGATGCGATGGCCCGGCTCCACACCCTTTCAGCGACGGCGAAGACGCTCGCCGGAACGCTCGATACCACCGCGGAACAAGCGCGCGACAGCCAGTCGCTGGGCGTCGCCGCTGCGTTGCATGTGTTGAGCGGGGATCTCATGACGATCGCCGGTGACCTTGCGCTCGAACGGCAGCGGGTCGGCACCGGCCATGCCCACTGGGCACGGAATGCGGCCGGGATCGCGAATGATGTCGAAGAATTCATGAACGGCTTGAGTGAGCCGCTCGCCGCTCTGCGCGAGGTCGATGAACTGTTGTCGGCCGGCATCGAAGGCGGCCGGATGGTCGCTGAAATCTTCAGCGAAGCGAATGCTGTTTCGTCGAACCTGTTCCAGCTGATCGCCGGGGCCGCTCGAGCGCTGGGCCAGGCGCGCGTGCTGCTCCGCCAGACCCAGGCGCGCGCGACACGGCTTGAACAGGCCGGGCGGGTTGCGTTCGAGCGTGCCGCTGCACTCGGCCTGAATGATGAGGATAAGGCCTATGTGACGCTGGCGATCGATTTGCGCGATCGGTTGCAGACACTGACCCAGAGCGCACTCGAACAAGGGACGCTCAGCATCGAACAATTGTTCGACCACGAATATCGGCTGATCCCCGATAGCCTGCCCGAACGTTTCCGGACCTCGCTGACCGAGTGGGCGGACGCGGAGTGGCGGCCATTTCTCGACTCGGCCCTGACATGCGCGCCGCATATCCGTTCGGCGGTATGCAGCGACATGAGCGGGTTCCTGCCGACGCATATCTCGTCCCGCTCGCAACGGCCGACCGGCGATCCGGCGCACGATATCGGCAACTGCCGCAATGGCCGCATCATGTATGATGATCGGCTGCGCCAATATAAGGAAAATGCCGGCGACTTCACCGCAACGATCTATCGCATGGACGATTATAGCGGCGGATTCATCGTCGTGCGGCTGATCTTCGTGCCGCTCTCTTTCGCAGGGAAGCGCTGGGGTGACTTCGAGCTGGCCTATTCAATCTGACGGGCCGGGAAGTTCGAATGGCGAGGAAAACCCGATGAGCTGGTCCGCCGCGCAATATGTCCGGTTCGAAGCGGAGCGAAACCGCCCGATCCACGACCTTCTCGCCCGGATCCCGATGACCAATGTCCGCCGCGGGATCGATATCGGTTGCGGCCCGGGCAATTCGACCGAGCTCCTCCAGGCACGTTTCCCCAGTGCCGAGCTGAGCGGCATCGACAGTTCCGCCGACATGATTGCGGCAGCGTGCAAGCGGTTGCCCGCAGTGCATTTTGCAGTCGAGGATATCGCAGACTGGCACGATCCCGGACGGTTCGACCTGATCCTTGCCAATGCCGCGCTGCAATGGGTGCCGGACCATGCGACGCTGCTCCCCGCATTGATCGGAAGGCTTGCGCCGGGCGGCAGTCTCGCCGTGCAAATTCCCGACAATCTCGACGAACCCGCTCACCAGCTGATGCGCGACGTGGCAGCCGAGGGACCCTGGGCCGCGACGCTGGCCGGAGCGGGCGCGGCCCATGCCAATCGCCACTCGCCCGACTGGTATCACCGCGCACTATATGGACGCGTCGCAGGCGTCGATATCTGGCGCACCGTCTATTATCATCAGCTCGCGGGCGGGCCCGGCGCGATAGTCGAATGGTTCAAGGGAACCGGCCTGCGCCCATTCCTCGACCGGCTCGACGATGTACAACAGACCGCGTTTCTCGAGCGGTACGGCGCCCGGATCGCCACCGCCTATCCGGCATTTGCCGATGGCATGGTGCTGTTCCCCTTCCCGCGCCTGTTCATCGTCGCGACGCGCGGCACATAAGTCGGCTCAGGCGGCCTGAACCTCGCGCGAGCGCTCCACCGCGCGCTCGATCCAGGCGGCGACTTCGACCGGTGCGGTAAGCGGGATCATGTGCCCCCCGTCGATCAGCGTGACATCGGCATGCGCGATCACTTCCGGCAGGCGCTCGCCATGCAGGACCGGGTCGAGGATCGCATCGCCACGGCCATAGAGGATCGCGACAGGCATGCCGATCTCCCCATAACGTGCGACGATCGGCGCGAGGGAGTCGGGGGTCTGAGTCAATTCGGTCGAGGCCGTGAACACCGCGACCGGCCGCTGCACCAGCAGGCCACCGCCGCGCACACCGAAATCGGCCGGGATCGGTTCGGGCGCGAAGACCTGCTCGGCTGATTTAGCTCCCGCCAGCACGGACATCGGCACCGCCACGACCGAGGCGACGAAACGCCGCACGCCGCGCGATCGGATATCCAGTCCCTTGAACGCCGCCGGCGGCGTGTCGATCACGCGGGTCAGCGCGGCAAGCAATGCGACGCCGCGGAGCGATGCCGGATGCGTCACCGCCAGGGTCAGCGCCACAGCACCGCCAAGCGAATGGCCGACGACCAGCGGCCGGTCGAGCCCAAGCCGTTCGATCAGCGCGGCGACCAGATCGGCCTGTGCGACAAGCGAGAAAGCGCCCGGCCTCGGTGCCGAATAGCCCGACCCCGGTCGGTCGACCACCACGACGCGATGCCGCTGCGCCAGCAATTCGGTCAGTGCATAGGTGAAATTATGGCTGTTGCCGGCCAGGCCGTGGATCAACACGATCGCCCCGCCCTCCCCCTGCTCGACCGATCCCTTGTCGACATAATGGAGCCGCTGCCCATCGATCTCGATAAAGCTTCCCTGCGCCGGTACCTCCCGCTCCACAAAGCGCGTGCGCGCCTGGGTATAGACCAGCCCCGCGGCGATCAGCGCGGCCAGAACGATCAGGATCACGAAGACGATGGTCATGGGACGGCCCTTTATACTTTGAGCGGATCAAAGCATCGATCGCCGCCGGATGCCAGCGCGACATGATGACTACCCGCACCTACGAAGCTGTCATTGATCGCGGTGAACGGAAATTACGTTGCGGCATAGCCACCTTCGCGCAAAGGCACGCCTTCATTTGTCGGGAGGTCCGATGTTTCGTCGCCAAGCCATGCGTCTGTTCGTTCCGATCCTGGCCGGTGGAAATTTTCGCGACCGTTTCTGGGCCTGCCTCGGCGCGCTGGTCGGCGTCGCGCTCACCGGCCTGCTCTGCTCGCTCATGCTGTCGCCCGCCGCCTTCGCCATGCTGGTCGCGCCGGTCGGCGCGTCTGCTGTGCTGCTCTTCGCGGTGCCGGCCAGCCCGATGGCGCAACCATGGTCGATCATCGGCGGCAATATCATCTCCGGATTGGTTGGCGTGGCGGTCGCGCAGACCATATCGTCGCCGGCGCTGGCGACGGGCCTTGCGGTCGGCGGTGCGATCCTCGCCATGTCGCTGCTGCGCTGCCTGCATCCGCCAGGTGGCGCGGTGGCGCTGACCGCAGTGATCGGCGGCAAGATGGTCACCTCGGCGGGATTTCTGTTCGCGCTGGTGCCGGTCGGGCTCAATTCGGCATTGCTCGTGCTGACCGGCATCCTGTTCCACCGCCTGTCCGGCCATTCCTATCCGCACCGCGCCGTGCCCGTGGCCGGACATGTCCTGCCGCCCCAATCGCCCCCGATCTTCCATCCCGAAGATGTCGATCGCGCGCTCGCCGATCTCGGCGAGACGTTCGATGTCGGGAAAGCTGATCTCGAACTGCTGTTTCGGCAGGTCGAGCTTCACGCCCGAGAGAGAAGCCAGCGCCCGGCCTGACCGCGCCCGGGTGGCATTCCGCCCGGCCATCGGGCATCCTCGCCGCAGAACCGGGCTGAAAGGACGACCGCATGGGCGGAGACGGCATGGGCGCGCTGGCGGCGGTCATCCTCGGCGCGATGATCCTGATCCTGCTCGCGGGGTTCGGCATCGGTTTCGTCCTCGGCCGCGTTATCGCCGGAAGGTTCGGCTGGCAGAGCGGCAAGCGGACGCTCGCCGCACTCGGCATGGGCGCCACCGGGCTCTGCATCGGCGCATTGATCGTCATCGCGACCTTCTTTGAAAGCACCTGGTCTCCACCGCCCATGATCCGTTTCGATGTGCCGCCCGGCTTCGCCACACATTGGGTGATCCTGCTCGAGGATCGCACCGCGTCGGCCACGATCGCCTGGCGCGGCATGGAGCTGCCTTTCTCCGGCAAGAGCGCGGCGATCCGCGTGCCGAGATCGGGTGTGGTGCGCGTGCGCGACCTGGGCGAGATCGCTGGCCGCGGCGATATCCGCACCCATTGGAGCGATGGCGCACGGAGCATCGGCTTTGCCGGTGGTCCGGCACCGAAGGCGAGCGGCGCGACATTCTACAGCGCCTTCGACCGCGACGGGCCGCGCGCGGCGCGGAGCGAGGCCCCGCCCTTTGGCGACGAAGCCGCACTGGCCGCCTATGTCGCGGCGCGCGAGCGGGGAAGCGCGCCCTAGTCAACGCTCGCCTGGCTCTTCCGCCATGAACGCGGCGATGTCCTGCGCCAGCCGCTCGGCATGGGTCAGCGGCAGGCCGTGCGGCGCGCCTTCATAGACGATCAGCCGCGCATCGGGGATAAGCGCTGCTGTCCGAGCACCGGTCACGGCGAGTGGCGCCGACACGTCCTGGTCGCCATGCACCACCAGTGCCGGGACATAGATGCGCGCCAGATCGGCGCGGAAATCGGTCGCGACATTGGCCTGGGCAAGCTGGACCGCAGCCAGCAGCGACGTGCCGAGCATCATGCGCTGCCCCCATTGCTTCATCGCATCGCTGGTCCCGGCGACGAAGAAGGGATCGGTATTGGCCGCGATCCAGGCCGGAAAGTCGGTCATCAACAAATCGCTGCCCGCCGCCAGCACCGCGCCGTCAATCCCTTCGGGATTGTCGTCGGTGCGCAGCAGGAACGGCGTGATCGCACCGACCAGCACGACGCGATCGATCCCGGCCCCATCATGGCGCGAGAAATAGCGCGCGACCTCCATCGCCGCCATCGAGTGCGCGACCACGGTCAGCCCGCGCAGCCCGAGCGCATCGATCACCGCAGCGATATCATCGGCCAGCGTATCATGATCATAGCCGCAGCCCGGATCGGACGAGCGGCCATGCCCGCGCCGATCGAACGACAGGCAGCGATGCCCGCGTGCGACAAAGCCGACCATTTGCGGGCCCCAGAAATCGGACGGCAGCGTCCAGCCGGACAGGAACAGGATCGGCTCGCCGCTCCCCAGTCGCGTACCGCTAGGCGCGCGCCGTCGGCCGTCTCGACCGTGTCGATCCGCGAGGCGACTGCGCCGCCGTGGATTGAATGAGCTGCGAATGATCCGTGCATGATGTGCCTCCTGGCCTGTGTTGCCGGGAGAAAATGCGCAGGGTGCGAGCCGAAGTCGATTACGTCACAGGTAATCGAATCGCGGAATTCATCGAGCAGCGTCATTTCGCGCATTATTCGATCAAAAATGAACCGAAGCGCGCGCCGATCATTATGCCGGTTCGATCCGAAGCCAACAGGAGGCAAAATGACGCGACCATCGACGACCTTGATCGCAGCACTGGCGGGCATCGCCGCATTGTCCGGATGCAGTGCCCTGACCGGTGGTCCCGGCAATGGCGACATCGAGCGCGTCGCGCGCGAGCAGATGGCGGCATCGCTCCAGGATCCGAACGCCAACCCGGCCGCCAAGGCCGCGCTGGAAAAGGCACTGGCGGATGCGACGATCTCGCCCAAGGGGATGTGCAATGGCCAGGCCGAGCCCGGCGTGCAGGTCTGCGCCGTCGATGTGAATATCCAGATGCCGGGCACCGCAGCCAAGGCAAGCCAGCCCTTTATCGTCAAGCTGACCAAGGGCAGCGACGGCAAGTGGAAGGGCGCGCCGGACTGACCGCGGCGACGCGTTGCCCGCACCGGGCCGATAGGCGATATCGTTCCGCGATCGATTCGATCCGGAAGGATATCGCCATGGCCACTCCAATCATCCACCGCAGCGCCCTGCGCCTCATCGCAGCCTCGCTGGTCGCGACCGCGACCGCCGCGAGCGCGGAGACCATCACGATCAGCGGGCGCTTTCCCGCGCAGAATCGTGAGGCAAGCTATTTGCAGCGGCTGGCGATCGACCGCTTTGCCGGCCGTGACGGCGAGCCGCTGGCCAACGCCATCGCCGCCGCCTTGTCGCGCGCGGAGAATGCAAGCGGTCCGCACTTCACTTTGCTCGGCGATACCGGCGGGCGCGCGCCTCGCGCCGATGGCGTGCTCAGCGGATCGGCGACGTCGGATTGGGAGGAGCACCGCGTGACGCTGCAGCGCCGCCGCTGCATCGAACGGGCGGCGCCCAAGGACGGCAAGAAGCGTCGCGACGACGATGAGGGCGAATGCCTCAAATATGCCGATGTGCCCGTCCCCTGCATGCAGCGCACGATCACCCTGACCGCCTCGCTTCGCCTGGTACGCATCGCGGACGGCGCGATCGTCTACACCGCCAGCAAGCCACGCAACGAAACGGTAAGCTGGTGCCCGCGCGATACCCTGCCGCGCGCCGCCGAAATGGTGATCGCGGACATGATCGACAGCGTTGCCGGCGAGACGCGCGGCGACATCGCACCACATGGCGACACCTACAAGGTCCGTTATCGCGAGGATCGCGCCGGTCTGTCCAAGCCGCTCGCGGCGCGCTTCAAGGATGTGCTGAGACTGTCCAAGAGCGACAGCCGCGGCGCCTGCGAAGGATGGGAGGCGATCGACCGCGACCAGCCCGGCCAGTTGTCGATCGTCTTCAATCGTGGCCTGTGCGCCGAGCAGCGCGGCGATTATCCAGTCGCGCTGACCCTTTACCGCCAGGCGCGGGGGATGAAGAGCGCCGACGATATCAACACCGCGATCGGACGCGCCCAGGCGCTCATCGCCGGGACGGAGGACGAAGCGCGCTTCCGGCGGCGGCGCGGATGATCTTTCATCCATTATAGCGACGCGACCGACATCAAATTGCCGCGAAGCGCTGCGCTTGGTGCGGCGGGGGCGAATCGATGGAGACTCGATCGATGCGCAAGACGTTGCTGACCTGCCTGACCCTGCTGACCACCACCATGATCGCCGTCCCTGCATGGGCGCAGGACGCGTCGCCGCCGCCGCCGCCGGGCGCGCGACCACCGGGCATGGCCGGCGACCGCCCGCATGGCCGCCTGTTCATCAGCCCGATGGGCGAGCCGTTTCGCGGCGACAAGCCGGTCGATAGCTGGTTCGACGGTGCCGACACCAATCATGATGGCGCACTCGACCTGGCGGAATTCACGCATGACGAGCAGCGCTTCTTCGCGGTACTCGACCGCGGCCATGACGGGGAGATCGACCCCGACGATATCGAGAATTACGAAACCGCGATCGCGCCCGAGATCCGCGTGCGCGATGCCGGCGGCGGGGGTGGCGCCGCCCGCCGCGGTGGCGGCGGGGGCGGTGGTCATCGCGGGGGCGGGGGTGGCGGCGGTCGTCATGGCGGCGGCGGTATGCGCGGTGGCGGAGGTGGTGGTGGCGAAGGTGACGCCTCGTCCGGCGACGGAGAGAAACGCGTCACCTATGGCAAGCAGGGTGCCGCGCGATTCAGCTATTTCGATTTTCCCGAACCGGTCACCATCGCCGACACCAATTTCAACCGCGGCGTCGATCCGCGCGAATTCGATACCGCCGCCCGGCAGCGTTTCGCCCAGCTCGACAAGAATGGCGACGGCAAGATCGAGAAGAGCGAACTTCCCCGCATCACCTTCGGCCGGGGCGATCAAGGCGGCAGCCGGGGCGGCGAGCGGGGCGAGCACCGGGGCGACCGGCGCTGGAACGGTCAGGGTGACAATCGTGGCGGCGGGCAATATGGCGGCACGGACCCGGCCGGCACCACACCGCCGCCGGAGCAATAAGCGCGCTACGCGCCGATCATCCGCCGCATGAACACCGTACCCGCAACCGGCGTGTCGTAATAGGGCTCGGCCATTTCGAAACCCGCCGCGCGATACAGCCCCTGCGCGGCGGCCATGGTCGGCAGCGTGTCGAGCCACATCTCGGCATAGCCGATCCGCCGCGCCTCGATGATCAACGCCTGCATCAGTGCGCGGCCCAGCCCCGTGCCGCGCCCGGCGGGCGCAACATAGAGCCGCTTCATCTCGCAGCGGCCGGCGGCAGCCATTGGCCTGAGTGCGACGCACCCTATCGGCTCGCCCTCGCCGGATCGCGCCAGCAGCAGCGCACCATGTGGCGGCGCATAGTTCCCCGGCAGTCCCGCCAGCTCGGCGGCAAAATCCTGATAGGCCAGGTCGATCTCGAGCGATGCGGCATAGTCGCCGAACAGCATGGCGACCGCCGCCAGATCGGCTGCTCCAATCGCTGGAGAAATGGAAATATCGGAGGCCATGCGCCACTCCATGCCAACACGAGCCGTGCGTGCCAACCGGCAGCAAGCCTGTCGAACCAGCGCAAGATCTGCATGGTTTCCCGACATCGTGCGGCTAGGAGGAGCGGATGAAATTCCGTCTCTCCTATGCGCTGGCCGCGCTCGCCCTGTTCGCGGTCGAGATCGCCATTGCATTGTTCGTCCATGACCGTCTGATCCGCCCGCATATCGGCGACAGCCTGGCGGTGATCCTGCTCTATCTCGCGCTCCGCGCCGTGACGCCGTTGCGCGTCATGCCTGCCGCCGGCATCGCCCTCGCCGTCGCCGTCGCGATCGAATTCGGCCAGCTCTTCGGCCTGATCGGCGCGCTCGGGCTCAGCGGCAATATCGCCGCCCGCTTCCTGCTTGGCGCGGGCTTCGATCCGCTCGACTTCATCGCCTATGCCGCCGGCGCGCTTTTCGTGATTGCAGTCGAACGGATGCGCCGGCGAACCGGATAATGCGTCATACCAAAATCCCGAGAGCCTGAGGTTTTCCATGCCGGCCGCGATAACGGCGGTTGAGCGGGGGTTGAATCGCACCCGTGCACCGGCAGGGATGAGGTGAAATGGGGGAGATATGGGACACCGGATTGTCCGATATCTCCCCCGCAAGCCCTCAGTCCCGCGATGTCGGGGCGACATGGCGCGGCGTATACTCGCCGGGCTGCCCGCCCCAGATGTTGGAGATGAAGGCCGGCCCGCGCTGGTGCAAGGCATGGCCGCGCGCACCGCTGTCATGGTCGGGTTTCAGCACCTGGACGTCGTCATAGTCGCCGCCATTCTGGTGCCGGAACGCGATCGGCTCGGTCGTCGTGGCCGATAGCAGCCGGTCGATATAGGCTAGCGCCATCGCCTCGACCGCTGCGGCATCGGCCTGGCGCACTTCGTAGAAGATCGTCGGCGGCAGCACCGCCATGCCGGGGTAGAACAGCACGCCGTGCTGGATCGGCCACAGAATATCGTCGACCGCGCCATTGACGCCGCGCGGTCCATATTGCGCCATGCGTCCGCCGACCGTCATCGCGACCATCGCGCGGCGACCCTCCAGCATACCCTCACCGAAGCGCTTGCCCCAGTTCGGCCCGCCATGCGGTCCGACGCCATAGGCGAAGCCCAACGCATAAACCCGGTCGATCCAGCCCTTCATGATCGCCGGCATGCCGTACCACCACATCGGGAATTGCAGCACGACCATATCGGCCCAGAGCAGGCGGCGCTGCTGTTCGGCAATGTCGGCCGACTGCGCATCCGCGGCATAGGCTACGCCCGACGCCTTGCCGTAATCGAGCCGCTCCTCATCCGCTGCGCGTGCCGGAAAATCGCCGGCATCGGCGACCGCCTTCCAGCCCATCGCATAGAGATCCGACACGATCACCTCATGCCCGGCCGCCTGCAGCGCGGCGACGCCGCGATCCTTCAGATAGCCGGTCAGCGATGCGGGCTCGGGGTGAGCATAGATGATGAGATATTTCATGGGGCAATCCTTGATTGTGCCTCCCCGATCTAGTCAGCCTCTGCTATCCATAGAAATCGATAAATCACCGTTCAGGTATAAATGAAATGGATAGCAAGAAGCTCGACCTCAACCTGCTGGTGGCGCTCGACGGCCTGCTCACCGAGCGCAACGTCACGCACGCGGCCGCCCGACTGAACCTCAGCCAGCCGGCGCTCAGCGCTCAGCTTGCGCGGCTGCGCGACCTGTTCGGCGACCCATTGTTCGTCCCGGTGCAGCGCGGCGTGTTGCCGACCCCATTGGCCAGGGATCTGCAGCAGCCGTTACGCGAGGCGCTCAACCGGATCTCTGCGCTGATCAGCGGCGCACACGCCTTCGATCCGGCCGAGGCCGAGATCAGCTTCACGATTGCGGCGAGCGATTACATGCAGACGATCCTGCTGCCCTTCCTGCTGTGGGTGAACGACACGGCGCCGGGCGTGCGGATCATGCTCCGGCCCAGCGGGCGATCGGCGATGGCCGATCTGGAGAATGGCGAGATCGACATCGCCTTCCTCCAGCCGAGCGAAGCGAGCGGACCGCGCCTGCATCGGCTCGACATGCTCGGCGAACGCTATGTCGGCGTGATCCGCAAGGGCGGACTCGACGCCCGGCCCATGACGCTCGAGCGCTTCATCGCCGAGCGCCACATCATCGTCTCGCCCCGCGCCGATGGCTTTGAAGGCCCGACCGACGAAGCGCTGGCCGCGCTTGGTCTCACCCGCCGCGTCGCCTTCGCCTTTTCATCCTTCGTGTTCCTGCTCGACACCATCATCGACAGCGACCTGATCGCGCTGGCGCCGGAGCGGCTGGCGCTGCGCTATGCCGAGCTGGTCGACCGGTTCGAGCCCCCGATTGCGGTTCCCGGCTTCAGCATTGCGATGGTGTGGCACGACCGCACCCATGATCATCCGGCGCGAGCATGGCTGCGCGAGCGGCTGGCGGAGTTTTGCGCGGATCAGTGAATGGGGTTGCGATCATGGTTGCGGACTCGACCCATTCGCACGCTGGCGCGAACGGGTCGTCCGGCGCGGCACTGACCGGCTCAAGCCGTGCCGCCGGGGGAGATCAGAGGCCGAAAGTCAGCTGGCTGAACGACGAAGCGCAGCCCGAGCCGCCGCCGGCACATAGCAGCCAGCTTTGAAATAGCCCTTGTTGTCGTCATATCCGGTCACCGTGCGGCGCGACAACACGGTGTTGCCTTTAATGCTCACTTCGATGTCGAACGCGGTGGTCGAGCTTTTGCGCGCCATAAGGCGCGCGCCACGTTCACATCACTTTGACCAGGCCGTAGATTCATAAACCGGACGGTCCGCTTTCGACCTACATTCAGATATTCCGGCGGGTCGCAGCGCTTCCCACTAGCGGAAGTCCGTTCGCCTCGCTTCTACGGCCGGTTTGGCGAACGCAGTTGTTGACGGGAGCGGCTTGGGATGGGTGGTTAGCGGACATTAAGCGATATAGGTTGACTTGAGGTCTGACGACGATGGGGAAGTGCGATGGGCGAGCGAGAGATAAAGGCCTTTGCGCTCGCCCCGCTGCCTTTGGTGGCTCCGCTGCTATTGGCGATCGCTGTTAATGCAGTAGCCGGCGATACGGGAGACGGGGGATACGCGGGCGTTTTCTTCGCCATGTTGGCGTTCGCTCTGCTCAGCTACGTCGCTACTCTTTTGATCGGAATTCCCATCCACCTAGTGTTGCAGCATTTCCGGAAAACAGGTTTGATCCATTACCTGAGCCTCGCCGTCCTGCCCTTCCTTCTTCTTGCTGGAGCGATTGCTGTTTGGCTCCAGTTGGCCCCGGCTCCGGTTCCGCCCGTCAACCCGTTCGGCTTATACATGAATGGCGGCGTCGCCATAAAATGGACGCTGGTCTTTGCAGCGATTGCATCGCTGTCGGCCACCACTTTCTGGTATGCCGGAGTGAGGCAGCCGAAACCCTGAACGTCGGTTCTTGGGTCGACTCCAGCCCGGCAGTTTCGCGGCGGCGAGGCCCCATAAACCGACATTCAGCGGCCACCTAATGCCTCCCTACTCCGGACGTTCGTTAATCTGGGCTCGACAAATAGCTTTCGACCGAAGCTAAGTCGCGGACCTAACCCAAGGATTTCCCATATGCAGGCCATCGCGTGGCTGATTTCTGTTGCTGTGTGTATCGCTTTGCTGATCGTCGCTCCGCGATTTGGCACCGGGTTCGTCATCAAACATTCGGTAGGCGCGATCATCGGCGGAACAGTCCTGGTTGTGATGATTGCCCTCGCGTTGCGTGGGCTAAAAGTGCAGCCGTCGCACGCCTTCACGACGGCTCTGTTCCAGCTGCTGTTCACGGCCGTCGTCGCCGCAATGCTCAACATCATGAACTTTGTCTTTCATGGAATGGTTAACGCGCAGATCGCGTTCCACAAGCGCTACAATGCCGCAAACCTGCACCGCTTTCCGATCAGTTTCCTTATCGGCTATGAGCGCCAGCTGAAAATGTTCGGCACGATGATGTGGTGCTTCGGATCGGCTTTGATGCTCTATGGCGTCTGGTTCGACATGAAGGTGTGAGCGCCGGTATGCGTCAACCGAGCGCGGCCACGCCTCGAAGTCGTTTCGCGAACAAGATGCGGAAGACCGTGGATCAAGCGTCGCCCAATGCACTCGAGGATAAAGACGGCCGTGGCGGCCGAAGTTGCTGGTCCTCGTGCTACCTCCCGGTAATCAGCCTGTGCCGAAGATCTTCAGCCGCTTCAGCAAGGACCCAGTTGCGGACGTTCGGCCCTGCCCTACCGCTTATCCGAAGCGGACATTCGTTCATCTCAAACGGCCGTTTCGGATGACGCGACCTGTCGCCTGAACGTCAGCGACTGGTGTATGGCAGACATTTGCTAACACGCCCGCAAGTAAAGGTTATGAAGGGCAACGCGCATAACCGGCGATGCCGATATCGGCAACACCGGGCTGATCTATTTGAGCTTGCACTTCAGCTCTCTCATCACTGATCACGATGGCATTGTCGTAGTTTCTATCGATAAACACCCCATACAACATGACTTTGCCGGTCTGAAGGTCCTTGATCCACAAATGATAGTGATCTCGGTCACCGACCTCTAATCGGACAAGCGGCTGCGTTTTTCCATTGCCCCAATCGAGGCCCCTTGGACTGAGGATCAGGTACCTCTCACCCGGCTTATCGCAAGTAGGTTTTGTGGTAAGGTTTGTAGCGAGGTATTTTCCAAACAGGTCGGCACCCGCTTTCGCGTCCTGAATTGCGAGCATCGAGGCGACGATGAACGAAAGCATTCAACTTCCTTGGACACAGAGGATACGCGGAGCAATTTTCAACTTGGCCGGAGTGTATCGGGAGCCGCCGGCGTCTGCAAATGGGCGTGAACCGGCCGGCGGCTTGCGGCGCCATGACCCAATTTCGGGCGTTCGGGCAGCACTTCGCGCTTCCCGAAACCAGACGCTCATTCATGTTATAATTTCGGCTCGGATTGGGCCCGTAGCAGTCAGGCAGCTTTTGAGCGGCATGCCATAAAAGCGGAACTGCGCCGCGCGCGCCTCGACAGCCCCTGAACGGAGTTCGGCGGCTGTATCGGGTGTTTGG
This sequence comes from Sphingomonas alpina, assembly GCF_014490665.1. Classification (NCBI taxonomy): domain Bacteria; kingdom Pseudomonadati; phylum Pseudomonadota; class Alphaproteobacteria; order Sphingomonadales; family Sphingomonadaceae; genus Sphingomonas; species Sphingomonas alpina. Next base: position 3,534,342 of record NZ_CP061038.1, read on the forward strand.
GCCGACCAGCGCTGCCATTTGTTTTTTAAATCCGATTGAACTTCCTTAGCAAGCCGATGAACAGAGTGAGTTCGGCATCACTCCACCCAGCCACGCGCGAAAAGAACGCGTCGGATTTGACCGCGTTCGCGGCTTGAATTCCATTATGACCCGCGTCCGTCAGGCTATAAACGATCGCCCGCCCATCGCTCGGATCAGCCGAAGTGTCCGCCAGCCCGTTGTCGCAAAGGGATTTCGCCAACCGGCTGATGGCGCTTTTGTCCATGTCGAGCCGTTCCGCGAGGCCCCCTGCCTTTGTCGGGCCCTGGCCGGCAAGCATGGCCGCAAGCTGGTAAGCGGCCGGCTGAAGATCAGGATGAAACCGGGCGGCCGACGCGGCCATGACGGTTCGGGACGCCATGAGCAGACCGTTCAACTCGCTGCCCAATTCCGTCGCAAGCTCCTTACGCGTCTTGCTCATTGGTTTCTCCAGCTGATCGCAAAGGGATTTTGATGGACTTTTGTCCACCAATTTGATTGATGGATATATATCAACTAAATGATGCTGTGCCTATGTTCACTCGACCAAGAATTCTCATCACTGGCGCCACCGACGGAATCGGCCAACTCGCCGCTTTGGACCTGGCCCGACGCGGCGCGCACCTCATCCTGACCGCGCGCAGCGAGGCCAAAGCTGACCAGACCTGCGCCGCGATCGAGGCAGTCGCGCCCGGCACTCCGGTCGATGTGCATTTCGTTGACTTCTCCGATCTGGCAGCCGTGGTGATGACCGGCAAGGCCATTGCTGCGCAGCATCAGCGCATTGATGTGCTTATCAACAATGCGGGCCTGCATGCTTTCGAACAGCGAGTCACCAAGGACGGTTATTCGGAAATGATCGCCGTCAACTATTTCGCCCCTTGGCTGTTGACGGATACCTTACGGGAAACCCTCGCGCATTTTGCGCTATCGCGCATCGTCACCGTTGGCTCGGAAGCTTCGCGGCAGAGTGGTGGTCTCGATATCGAAAAGGACTTGCTCGACATCGCCCCCTTCACCGCACGGGGATCATCAAGGATCTATGGCCGCACCAAACTCCTGGACATCATGTTTTCTCTTGAACTGGCCCGGCAACTTGACGGGACAGGTGTCGCCGTCAATTGTCTATGTCCGGGTTTCAATGTCACCGGGCTCGGCCGTGAACTGAGCTTTGCTCGTCCAGTCGCCGGGTTGCTGACGTGGCTTGGCATTGGCAATCCCGAGCGTGGCGCAGGGGCCATCGTACGGCTGGCCACCGATCCAGCCTTCGGCAAACAGACCGGGGCATATGTCTCGGCGAAGAGCACGCGACTGCTGACACCCGTTGCACCCGCAGATAACGAGGAAGCACGGCGACAATTGTGGGAAAAGACGACGGAAACGCTTTCCCGCTTCCGCTGATGCCGTGCGGCATTCGGCAGCGGCTAAGGAGAATATCGCGCCATAGCGCAGAATCGGCGGGATAGCGGAAGAGGGCTGCTACCTACGAATTGGAACAGGAGGTAGACGATCGACGTGACGGGCTGTTGCCATGTCGGGCAGTGCTGACCCCTTATCCCAGTCGCGGAAGTTTACCGACAGCTTGAAATAGGGCTGCTTTCAAGATCGTCTGTGGCGATGCAGAATAGCCGATTGCGCGCATTGCGCCCGTTACCACTCTAGCTGAATGAATGGCCGAAAACGCAGCGCTAGCGCCCGACAGCGGTCGAGCCGTTCTCCACCAATCCCGGACGTTCCGTTTTTATAGGTTCACGACCTGGCCCTTTAACCGGATCAGTCGCGCCGGACCGCATCCCTGAGCTCGGCGCGCTTCGCCTGGTCGAGCGCCGCGACGGCCTTGGCGGGGCAATGCACTTCCGCCGGCAAACGCGGGGTCTTGCCCGCTGGCGTGTGGTCGAAGCGCATCGTGCAGCCGGCTTCGCGCTGGGCGGGGGTCAGGGGTCCGCGCGGGTTTTCGGTGGCTGCGGCAGGCGCGGTCGCGCCGATGACGATCGCGGCGGCAGTGAAGATCAGGGGAAGACGCATGAAAGGAACTCCGTATATAACTATGGCGTTTGTCTTGCCGTGCCATCTAGGAAGCCGACGTGTCTGGCCATTCGCCCCTGTGTGACAAAGTGTTTCCCGCGGCGCCTGTTCAAGGCCGCTCGCATTGACCCGCCGGTGGGCGCTCCCTAGGTGCGCGGTGTCATGAAACACCACCCGACCGACCCCATTGAAACCAGCAATTCCGCGCCCTCGATCGTCCTGGTCGAGGATGATCCGGCACTGCGCACTCTCACCACGCGCGCGCTGCAGCAGAATGGCTATCTCGTCCGTCCCGCCGCTTCGGCGCCCGAAATGTGGCGCGCGCTGGAGGCCGGGCCGGCCGATCTCGTGCTGCTCGACGTGATGCTGCCGCAGACCAGCGGCCTCGATCTGTGCCGTGCGCTGCGTCAGCAAAGCGACGTGCCGATCATCTTCGTCAGCGCCAAGGGCAGCGAGACCGACCGCGTCGTCGGCCTGGAAATGGGCGCCGACGATTATCTTGCCAAACCATTCGGCACTGCCGAACTGCTCGCGCGCGTTCGTGCGGTGCTGCGCCGCGGCGGCCTCGACCGGCGTCACGGCAAGCCCGAACAGGGACTGATCGAATTCGATGGCTGGACGGTCAACGTGTCGCGCCGCCAGTTGCAATCGCCGAGCGGCGCCGGGGTCGAGCTGACCGGCGCGGAATTCGATCTGCTGATGAGCCTGCTTGACCATGCCGGGCGGATCATCGCGCGCGAACGCCTGCTCGAATTGTCGCGTACCCGGCTCGGCGATAGTTCGGACCGCAGTGTCGATGTGCTGATCAGCCGGCTGCGGCGCAAATTGTCGCATGGCGGCCAGCCTGCGCCGATCGTCACGGTGCGCGGGGTCGGCTATATGTTCAACACGACGGTCACCCGCCATTGAGGCGTTTCGTGCGCCCGTCGATCGGCGTTGCCGGCCGCGTGGTCGCTATCCTGCTGCTCGCCATGGTGATCGAATTCGGCGCGAGCACGGTGCTGTACGAGCGCGCCAGCCAGTTCGCGGTGCGCGAAGATGAGGCGCACCGCCTCGCCGAACATCTCGTCATCTGTCAGCGACTGATCGCCGACACGCCGCCCGAACGGCGCGCCGCCATGGCAACCGAATTGTCGACCGACCGCTATGCCCTGCGCTGGCGCGCCGAGCTTCCGCCGCCGCCGCCCAACGCGCCCGCGCTCGACACGATGCGGCGCCAGGTGATCGGCTGGGAACCGGCCTTGGCGAAGAGCAATCTTCGCCTCCAGCTGGTTGCGCCGGGCCATCACGCCATGGTCTCGGGCGGCCTGGTGCTGCCCGATGGCGACTGGCTGTATTTCCGCACGCTGCAGCCGGTTGCGCGGCTCAGCTCCTCGTTCGACCGGATCCTGCTCGCGCTGATCCCGGCGGTGGTGCTGATGGTGCTGGGCAGCGCCTTGCTGCGCCGCATGCTGGCACCGCTGCACGGCCTGGCCGAAGCTGCCGACCGGTTCGACGGCGCCGGCGACCATATCGTGGCCGAGGCGGGGCCGAGCGAGGTGCGGCGCGTCACGGTGGCGTTCAACCGCATGCAGGCACGCATCCGCCATCTGATCACCGATCGCACTCAGGCGCTCGCCGCGGTCGGCCACGACCTGCGCACACCGCTTGCGCGCCTGTCGCTGCGCGCCGACATGATCGACGACCGCGAAATCGGCGATGCGGTAGCCGGCGACGTGGCGGAGATGGAGGCGATGGTCGCCTCGCTGCTCGCCTTTCTCGGCGGGGAGGACGAACCCGAACGGCCCGTGCCGACCGACCTGGCGGTGCTGTGCGCCACGATCGTCGATGCCGGCAGCGATGCCGGGCGCCTGATCACCTATCGCGGGCCCGAGCATCTCGATCTGGTCACGCGTCCGCTCGCGCTGCGCCGCGCGATCGGCAATCTGGTCGACAATGCGCTGCGCTACGGCACCCGGGTCGAGGTCGCCTTGCAGCGCAATAGCAATATGGTGATGATCGATATCGAGGATGACGGCCCCGGCATCCCCCATGCATCGCTTGCCCGCGTGCTTGAGCCGTTCGTGCGGCTCGACGATGCCCGGACGCGCGACACGGTCGGTTTCGGGCTCGGCCTGGCGATCGTGACCCGCACCGTGGACATGCTGGGCGGGCGCTTCAGCCTCAGCAATCGGTCCTCCGGCGGGCTTTGCGCACGGATCGCTCTGCCGGCCTCGGTTGAGCTACAGCACCAGCCCGCTCCCCTACCCGGCCACCTCCAAGGCTAGATCAGACTCTACCGGACTCGCTCTACCTGCGGTCGTGCTGAGCTTGTCGAAGCACCGCTCTTCCCTTCGACTGCCTGCCAAGGCAGGCGCTCAGGACAGGCTTCGACAAGCCCAAGGCGAACGGAGGTAGTCGGTCAATTCAGCATCGGCCGGGCGCTGACTGGTGCCGCTTTCCCTCAAAAAAAGACCCGGAAACAATTCGTCACGAAGATGCCGCACCGCAGCAAAGGAGCGCCGCCATATCCTGATCCGAACCGTGCCACCCGGCGCGGCGGACTCAGGAGTATTACCGTGAACGACTTGATCGGCCGTGTGATCAGTTTCGAAAAGCAGGTCTTTCCGAACCAGAGCGCACTTTATGCCAGACTGGCGACCGACGGGCAGAGCCCCAAGGCGCTGATGATCTCCTGCGCGGATTCGCGCGTGGCACCCGAACATATCATGCAGGCAGAACCGGGCGACCTGTTCGTGTGCCGCAATGCGGGCAACATCGTGCCGCCTTTCTCGACTGCCAATGGCGGCGTGTCGTCGACCGTCGAATATGCCGTCGCGGCGCTCGGCGTGCGCGACATCATCGTCTGCGGCCATTCCGACTGCGGCGCGATGAAGGCGCTGATGAATCCGGAAATGCTTGCCGGCATGCCCAATGTCGCGGCCTGGCTGCGTCACAGCAGCGCGGCGCACAGTGTGGTCAGCAGCTCCTATCACGATCTCGAAAGCCATGATGCGGTGCGCATCGCGAGCATGGAGAATGTCGTGATCCAGCTTGCCCATCTGCGCACGCATCCATCGGTCGCCGCTGCCGTGGCGAGCGGCCAGATCGCGCTGCATGGCTGGTTCTTCGACATTCATGACGGCGTGATGCTGGGCCTTGACGGCGACACCGGCCGCTTCGTCGCGATCCATGAAGATCGCCCGATGCCGGTCGCACTTCGCGCCGCCGATCGCCGCGCCACCGACTCCGCTTCCGCGGCGCTCGGGGAAGCCGCATGAGCGATGTGAAGACCGTTGCCAAGCCGGGCGTTTCCTGGCCGAGCATGGCCGGACTGCCGCGTGACCTGACCGCCTCGATCGTGGTGTTCCTGGTCGCGATGCCCTTGTGCATGGGCATCGCGATCGCCTCGGGCGTGCCGCCGGAGCGCGGGCTGATCACCGGCATCATCGGCGGCATCGTCGTCGGCGCGCTGGCCGGTTCGCCGTTCCAGGTCAGCGGCCCCGCCGCGGGCCTCGCCGTCATCGTGTTCGAAATCGTCCGCGACCAGGGCCTGTCGGCGCTCGGGCCGATCCTGCTCATCGCCGGCCTGATTCAGGTCGCCGCGGGCGTCTTCAAGCTCGGCGGCTGGTTCCGCGCAATCTCGCCCGCGGTGGTGCACGGCATGCTTGCCGGCATCGGCGTGCTGATCGTCGTGGCGCAGTTCCATGTCCTGTTCGACGCCAAGCCCCTCCCCAGCGGACTTGATAACCTCGCCGCCATGCCGGCGCGGCTGTTCGGCCTGTCGATGGACTGGGCCGGCGCCGAAACCGCCTTTGCGGTGGGTCTGCTGACCATCGGCGTGATGCTGGCATGGGAGAAGTTCCGCCCGCAATCGATGCGCCTGGTGCCCGCCGCGCTGATCGGCGTGCTGGTCGCGACCCTGGCCGCATCGGGCCTTGGCCTCGGCGTGGTCCGGGTCGAAGTGCCGGCATCGATCCTCGGCGCGATCGTGCCGCCGGAAAGCGGCTTGCTCGCAAAGCTGGTCGATCCGGCGATCCTCACCGCCGCGCTTGCCATCGCGTTCATCGCCAGCGCCGAGACCCTGCTCTCCGCCGCCGCGGTCGACCGCATGCATGACGGTGTGCGCACCGATTACAACAAGGAGCTGCGTGCGCAGGGCATCGGTAACCTGCTGTGCGGCGCGGCCGGCGCTTTGCCGATGACCGGCGTGATCGTGCGCAGTTCGGCCAACGTTCAGGCCGGCGCGGCGACCCGGTTGTCGGCGATCCTGCACGGCGTGTGGATCCTCGCCTTCATCGCGCTGCTGCCCTGGCTGCTACGCGAGATTCCGATGGTCGCGCTTGCCGCGGTGCTGGTCGTGACCGGCTGGCGGCTGGTCAGCCTGCAGCATGTCCGCCACCTGTTCCGCGACTATGGCCTGCTCCCCGCGGGCATCTGGGCCGCGACTCTGGTGACGGTGGTTGCGGTCGACCTGCTCAGCGGCGTGCTGGTCGGCATCGGCCTGAGCGTGCTGGAGCTCCTCCCGCATCTGAAGCGCCTGCGCCTGAAGATCGACGAGGAACAGGACGGCACGGACGGCTATCGCATCGCGCTCGACGGCGCGGCGACCTTCGTCTCGCTACCGCGCCTGTCGGACTCGCTTGACCGTGCGCCGCACGGCACCGCGATCCAGCTCGACGTGACGCGCCTGTCGGCGGCCGATCATACCAGCGTGGAAATGATCCGCGAATGGCTCAACCGCCGCCGCGCGGGCGGCGCGGCGATCGAGCTGACCGGCAATGACAACCGCATCGCGGCGCTCGCCTGACACCACCCCTGTCCCAGCGGGCCCTGCGTTTTACCCCTCCCGGTCGTCCCGCCGGGAGGGGTATTTTTGGCCTCAGGCGTTCGCGATCCAGCCACGCCACGCGAATGCCGCGAAGAACAGGCTGACCTCCGGGAACCCTCCGGCGCGCAGGATTGCCTCATCCTGCCCCGGGCTGAAGGTGGCGAGCCGTGTAGCGACCGCTTCGCGGGCACCGCGCATCTGCTCGGGATCGGCGCCCATCGCGACGGGATAGGCCACATGGCGGTCGAGCCACAGCTCGCGCTCGGCCCCTTGCGGAAAGCTGAGATGCGCCGCGACGAACGGCGCACCAGGCCGAAGCCGGCGGTGGATCTCGCCAACCGTCCGTTCACGCTCCGCTGCGTCGAGAAAATGCAGGGTCAGCAGGCAGACCGCGGCATCGAACGGCCCGGGCGGCGCATCATCGATATAGCCCTCGATCAGATCGACCCGCGCCATATCGGGCCCGATCGTGCGTTCCGCCAGGCGCAGCATCGCCGCCGCCGGATCGACGCCGACAAAGGTCCAGCCGGGATGAGCCTGTGCCAGCACCTGCAGCTCCATGCCGCCGCCCGCGCCCAGCACCAGCACCCGCGCATCGGCCGGCACCCGTTCAGCCAGCAGGATCGCCGTCATGCGGTGCAAGGCCTCAAGTCCCGGCACGACGCGGCGCGGCCCCTCGGCATAGTTCGAGACCGCCTCGGGATCGGAGAAATGCTTCACGAAGGGGTTGTCGGGCGCGACGGCATCGTCCGGCAGGTGATCGTCATGTTTCATGTACTTTTATATGTTACATGAAGATTACCATGTCAACACATGCCCCGATCCGGAGCCCGTCATGGGATACGGATTCGTGCCTCGATCATATGAAAAGCATCGGCAAGATGGCATATGAAGACGATGATCAGGGTGGCAAGGATCGAGAAGCACTACCAGGAGAACTGGGGCTGCGATGGCGTGCCCTGCCTGTTCGGGAACGGTCCGGTCTCCGACCTTCCCAGCGACTTTACGGTTCTAAAATTCCCACCGCGGGTGGGTTGTCCGGCATGGACCTTCGCGACCCGTTGCATGTCACAGCCCGAGGACGACAAACCGCTGGAGCTGCACTGCTTCTCGACGGACGACGATTTCGGCCTTGTCGAACTTCTCTACATTACGGCGCATTATCATCGCACAGGCAGCGACCTCGATATGGGGCACACAGTTAATTTCGGACGACCCTGGTCGCCCGGGTCCCCCCTTGGCTTTGGGCTCGTATCCCTGCCCTATCTGGATGGTCCCCGGCTGGAGATCATGGAATCGACCGGTGCGCGGTTCCTGTGGCTGTTGCCGATCTCCAGCGATGAAGTCGCGTTCAAACGAGCACACGGTCTCGACGCACTTGAACAGGCGATGGAGCGCACAAGTTTCGACTATCTCGATCCGTTCCGGCCCAACGTTATCTGAATCTGGCCGAGCCTCCGTACCGGCTCCAAAGCGACCACCCTAGCCACCCTCGGCCTGCGGCAGGACATACCCAACCGTTGCCTGCGCCACCAGCCCGGCCTCGGATCCCTGCCACAGCCTGATATCGATCGTGGCGAGCCGCCGCCCCAGTCTCAGCAGCCGCGCATCGGCGACCACCGTCTCGACCCTGCACGGGCGCAGAAAGGTGATGTTGAGGTTGTTGGTCACCGCCATCGCCACCGGCCCGACATGCGCCAGGATAACCGCATAGGCGGCGACATCGGCCAGCCCCATCAGGGTCGGGCCCGACACGATATTGCCGGGGCGCAGCATCTGAGGGCCGGGGTCGAGCTCCATGCGGACATGATCGAGCGCCACGCCGACGACCCGGCCAAGCGCCGGGCGCGCCGCCGCCGGAAAGGCAGAATCGAGAAAGGCGGAGAGCTCTTCCAGGCTCATCCGGACGGATCGCTGGTAGGGTGGCGCTGGCGGGACCGGAGGCATGGCCATCGCTTGAACCATGATCCGGATGTTCGCAATGGACAGAGAGCGGGGAAGGTCTCAGCGCTTTCTCAACGTCTGAAAAGCTTTCCGGCTTTTGAAGAATCAACCAGCCTCCTGCGCCCTCAGAACAGTCATCGAGACAAAAAAAGAGACGCCGGACACTAGCTCGAGGCTTGGAGGCACGGCGGCCACCCCCGACAGCAACGAAGCGAAAAGAGCCCAGATTCAGAAAATTATCCCTGTTATTCGCCCATTGCCCCGGAAAGGTCATCACTTTCGGCAAGCGACAGAGAGATAACCCCCACCCATTCCAGCACCTCTTCGGATCGGGCCAAGCCTGGCTCCGCCAGCGCCTCGCCAAGTTTCGTCCAGATATCTCGGTGCTGATCGTGAAACGAGATGCGGTGAAGCCAGCCATGGCCATCGCCCGGCGCATACGGCTCCTGCGCTTCCGCCTCCTCCCGCTCGATGATCCACTGGCACAGCGCGATGATCGCCGGGTCGGGAATTGACTCGATGCGCAACGCGCAGTGCAGCACGGCCATGCCGACGAACGGCGCTTCCCCCTGATCGCCGGCGCCGGCCAGCTGGTCCATGAACCAGCCAAAGAAAGCCCCCGCCTCTGCCCACAGCCCGGCGTCCAGCGCGTCGAGGCTGGCGACGAGCCCAGCGACGGTCTCGTTGAAGCTGTGATGCGCGCCCATATCGTCTTCCCCCGCCATGCGCAGGAGGGACGCACAACAGAACGCCCTCATCCAATGACCGCGCTCTCCATATCCGCCGGGCTTCCATTCTGGCTGATCCGGCCGCGACCAGCGGATCAGTTCGAGCACTTCCCGCGGCTCCCATTCGTTGGATTGCGGCACAAAGCCCGTATCTCGCATCCGGCGCAGAGCCGCATGATGAGCCTCCGCATCCGCCCCATAGTCCGCTTCCGCAATCTCGCGCAGCATCGACTCGTCGATTAGGCGGCCCAGTTGCTCCAGAAGCAAACCGGAATGCGGCTCGAACAAATGCGGGAATCCTGCCAGCATGGCCGATCGTAACATAAATAAAAGGCAGGACGGATCAGATTAGTGGTTCGGTCCGCTCGTAATGCATCGTCCAGACGACCCCGGCCACGACAATCCCGATCCACAGGATAGCGGCAAGTACCGAGTCCCCGCCCCATATCGCCACATTGACGACGAGAACGAAAAACAAGAAGGCGGAACCGAGCGTCAGTCTGAGAAAGGACCGGCCGGGCCGCAGGGTTCGCGTCTCAACCAGCCAAAACGCGATACCAAGGGCAAACAGGACTGCGGCGGATGCCACTGACCGGACCGACACCCCTGCGGTCACGAAGAACATCACGGTGAGCCACACCCACAACAGCCGTCGCGATCGACGTAGGCGGCCGTTTGAAGGTTCCGTGCGCTCCATTGACTCCAATATGCCACAACATCGCGGCGTCCGATACCGGATCGAAACTGCGGCCCCACGCCCCTCGCCGGCAATCTTTCGTTACAAACCCACAAAACAGCGGCAATGAAGCCCAGCTAGGGTTCGTCCCGTCCGGGCCGACCGATGCCCCTTTCCGTACCCTCGTGACTGAGCGGTCCGGCGATCCGGATGCAGGAGGAACCTAAACCGAGAATCGGGAGGTTCCATTGAAGACTAGACTGTCGCTTATCGGCCCAGCCGCATTGCTGTCCGCCGCGCTGCTTGCCCAGCCGGCCCTGGCCCAGGATACCGAGCCGACCAAGCCGATCACCGTGTCGGGCTCGGTCGCGCTCGTATCCGATTACCGCTTCCGCGGCGTCTCGCAGTCGGACGAGGAGATCGCGCTGCAGGGCGGTGTGACCGTGGCGCATGAGTCCGGTTTTTATGTCGGCGCCTGGGGGTCGAATCTCGCTGGCTGGGGCACGTTCGGCGGCGCCAATCTCGAACTCGACCTGATTGCCGGATACAAGAGACCTGTCGGCGGCGGTACGATCGATGTCGGCGTCACCTGGTACATGTATCCCGGCGGCGCGGACAAGACCGACTTCTTCGAACCCTATGCCAAATTGTCCGGCACGATCGGCCCGGTCGGCCTGCTCGCCGGCGTCGCCTATGCCCCGAAGCAGGAAGCGCTGGGCAATTTCTCCAACACGCCGTTCAGCCGCGGCCAGTCGGAGGACAATCTCTATCTGTGGGGCGACGCCACCATCGGCATCCCCAAGACGCCGCTGACCGCCAAGGCGCATATCGGCTATTCGGACGGCAACCCCGGCCTTGGCCCCAATGGCACCAGCGTCGCGCCGACCGGCAAATATTTCGACTGGCTGCTCGGCGTCGACGCCGTGGTCGGCCCGCTCACGCTGGGCGTCGCTTATGTCGACACCGATATCGGCAAGGCGGAATCGGCCTATCTGCTACCCAATTTCAGCTCGACCAAGGACAATGGCCCGATCGCCGGCGGCCAGGTGGTGTTCTCGGTGACGGCTGCCTTCTGAGGCTACGCGAAAGGGGTACGGTTTGCGGCCGTACCCCTTTTCGATGAGGGCGCTCAATCGCCTCCGGCTCGATCCCCCTCAAGATCAGGCAAAATGGCGCGAGTCTTCAGAAAGGCCCGATAGCGGGGGTCTTCGGACGCATAGATTTCCTCGCCACCGCCTATATAGGCCCGCATCAATTCGTCGGCGGCATGGTCATCATGCCCCAGGTTCAGGAGGACCTGTCCATATCGCAGATGCAAGAAGGGATTTCCCAGCCCGCCGGGGCAGATCACGGCATCTTCCAGCGCCTCCAGCGCGGCCTCATCATCGCCGGCACGGAAACAGGCATCACCAATCGCAATGAGTATCCATGTGGTCGCATTCCAACCTTCTTTGGGTTCAGGAACCAGAGCCAATGCCTTGTTGTACTCATCCACCGCCTCGTCGAACACTCCATCCCTGGCAAGCTGATCGCCCCGGGCGCACAAATGCACGATCAACGCATAAGCCGCTGCGTTCAGCTCTTGCCTATCTTCCACCACCATCGCCTCCTTTTCTATCCGCTGCGCGCATGAGTGGCCTCCTGTAAACTTGCCGTATCTTTGCACCTTCGGAACGATTGATGGAACGAGGTTGGAGAATATAATTGTCCGCATCGAGCATGAATTTCCTCACATGGGTCGACTTCGCCCCTGTGTAGTGCGACCCTGCATTCCACAGAGTAACAACATCGATTTTGTGAGCCATATCTATTGTAGAATCGATCGGAACCAGTTGACCATCTTCTAATCTAAGTTGAAGATTGTTCGGATTACCCCTTAGCAAGGGCCCTTCACCAACGATAAGGCCCTCGCTTCGCATCCGATTAACAACAGCTCCCCCTGTAGAAGAGAATTTATCGGGAGTGCCGCCAACATAGGCCAGACGCGCATTGCGAACGGCGGGCTCGACTTCTAAAAGCGAGCTGCGTTTATAGTCTGGATAGAAACTTGTGGATCGCCTGCCGCCAAGAGGCAAGCCAATAGATATCCCGCCACTCCCAGAGCCAGATGCCGCCGCAGCACCAGCAGCGGCAGTCGCTGCGTCCAGGAATTGACCTCGGGCAATCTGCCGCTGGAGTTCATCCAGGCTTGCATCCCCCGCACGCGCCGTAAAATAGGTCTGCTCGACAAAACTGGGGAGAGCATCATTGCGGCCGGCCATCACCTGGCGATCAAGCTCAATCTTCTGTCGCTCCTCGATCATTTCCGGGGTCAGGGCGGAAGCACTGGGCTGTTTCGACTGAGTGAAGATTCGGGCCTGATAGGCCGAACTGAAATCGGGATAGTCGATCCGGTTGTAACTGAAGAAATCGGGATTCGGGTTTGCGTCGATCCATCGTCCGCCCGACATCGCAATCGATGCCCGTTCCAACGCGTCGGCGAACTCCAGGAGGTACAGCTTGTCGGTCTCCGGGGAAGCAGGATTGGCAGCAACAAGGGCCCGCGACGATGCGGCCAGCGAGGCAAGACCATATCCGACCCTCGCGCTGTTAAAGGGACGGTTCAACGAACCGGCCGGATCATGGTCGGCATCTTCCACTAGCCCGAACTTGCTCTTGGCCTGCTCGATGGCGGCATAGGCAGCGTTCCGGGCGTCGACGGCCTTCAGATAAGCGTTAACCTTGCTCAGCCTGGTTGCGGAGCTCTCGCCTGCCGGATCGCCCCTTCCCCGCACGAAATCCTCGACCGTGCCAGTGCCGGATATCGTCTGGACGGATTGATCGGCGGGGACGGTGAACTGTTCGAGGCCGATATCATTCGACTGATTACCGGCGCGCTGCGGATCGGCGGCGCCCATCCTGCACAGGAGAGCGCTGGCCGGTCGGCCGCAGGGACAACCCTTGCGCCCGAGCCGCGCGATGCAGCGCTTCGTGAATTTCCGCGTCGGTCGGCAGTCGCTCGTTCTGGGTCAGCACCGACAAATCTGTCATCATCCGAGAGTAGAGGCGCATTTTCATCCGGCGCAGTGCCGCGCCAGTATCGGAGACGATGTCTTGCGCGGCTCCTGTCAACCACGTCGCTGCGCTCAAGGCAGTGTTTTGGCTTCCCGCCGGGGCAACAATCTCATCACTGCCAACGACAGGCGTCGCGATATCCTGCGCGGCAATGCCTTCCGACAAGACCGTCCCGATCGGTGCATCGGACAGCGATTGTTCTGATGTTATGCGCAACCAGCCTCTCCCATTGCGCCATGTGCAGGGAGACACGCGCTCGGTCCCGACCCGTCATGGTAATGCGAGGTTGTAGCGAGCGGGCCGATAGTTTGAATCGAGCGAGGGAATAATCGACCGGCGAGTCAGTCGAGTCCTTCCCACCGACATCGATTCAACCTCACCGCGAATCATACCACGTGGCAGCGACCGGGACGCCATGCGTATCCCGACCGCTCTTTCTCATCATGAAACTGAACCCCTGTTCCGGCGAAAACCACCCCTGTTTTCCGCTGTTCTCACCCCTGTTACCGTAACAGGGGTGAGAACTACCCAAACTATTGAAAGAACATCGATAATCCGTTGGAGAAATCCAACTTAACAGGGGTCGCTTTTTTTCTGCCGGAAAAACAGCGGAGAGCAGCGGGAGATGGCCGATATCGGACAACGGGTTCACCGCCCTGACTCCGTCCTTTCGATGTTCCGCGTCGAAGGATCCTGTAACGATGACCCACCCAGTCCGCCCCGCTCATCCTCCTGCCCGGTACCGCGTCGGCCTGCCGATCCTGCTCGCCGCGTGCCTGGCGCTGGCAGGGTGCGGTGACGGCAATTATGTGCAGGGTCCGGCACCGACCCCCACGCCCACCCCAACGCCGAGCCCGACGCACGCCCCGACCACCATTGCCTTTTCCTTTGCTGCGCCGGATGCCAGCTGGACCTCATCCTATGCCGATTATTCGCTCGGTCAGGAGGGCTCGATCGGCTTCGCCACGCGCTATGAGGAATTGCCCGTGCCGCTGCAGGCGCTGCGCGGCCTGCGCCATCAAAGCCGCAACGTGTCCGACGATGTGTTCATGTATGTCCACCGCGCAGTCGACGGGCTGCGGCCCAGTGCGCGCTATCGCCTGACCCTGTCGGTGACGCTGGCAACCGATGCGCCGCCGGGATGCGCCGGGGTCGGCGGGGCGCCGGGCGAAGCGGTGGTGGTGAAGACCGGGTTGCTCGCCGCCCCGCCGGCCAATCGGATCGTCGGCGGCACGATGGTGCGTCCCGCCTTCGATATCGGGGCCCAATCGCAGCCCGGCGCGGATTCGGTTGTGATCGGCAATATCGCGAAACAGACCGGCCCATGCAGCCCGACCGATTATGAAACCAAGACGCTCACCACAAATGCCGCCGGGTTCGAGGCCAGGTCCGATGCGAACGGGCGGCTCTGGCTCTTCATCGGCACCGATTCCGGCTATGAAGGCCATACCGCGCTCTATTATCTCCACGGCCTGGCGACGCTGACTCCGCTATAAGAGGGCACACGGGCGGGACAATGCGCGGCAGGATCGGGAAAGGACGACGCGACAATGCACAACATCCTCCTCTGGGCCGCAAGCCTGGTCGCTGCCATCACCTGGGCGACGCATACTTTTGTCGGCGGCGTGCATGTCGCGCGCCCGCTGCTCGCCGACACCTCACTCCCGCGAGCGGCGAAATGGCTGGCCTATTATTGCTGGCATCTCGCCACGCTGATGATCGCAGCGATGGCGTTGCTGTTCGCAGCGGCGGCGCTCGGCCATATCGGCCCCGGCCTGACCTGTGCACTCGCGATATTCGCCCTGGCGTGCAGCGCGCTCAGCGCCGCGGTGGCGCTGAAGGGCAGCATCCGGCCGTGGCGCTTTCCCTCCACCACCCTGTTCCTGGTCACCGGGGCGCTTGGCCTGGCGAGCGGTTGCGCGTGAGGCGCGCCTGATCGCCCGGCGTCACACCGCCGCGACGATCCCCCTTCAGCCAGTCGCGCACCGCCCGGACATCGGCGCTCGCCATCGCTTCGGGCGTCGCGACGACATGATAAGTCGCACCCGCGATCACCGGACCGAAGGGATTGACCAGCAGCCCGGCCTCGATCTCCGCGCGGGCGAGCACCAGGCTGGCGATTGCGGCGCCGTGCCCGGCGATCGCGGCCTGCAATGCATGGCCATCCTCGGTGAAGCGCGGCCCCTCCGCGACGCGCAGATCGTCCATCCCGGCGAGTTGCGCCCAGTGCCGCCAGTCGGGCGCGCCGGCGCGGCGCTTCCATTCGGTGTGAAGCAAAATGGTGTGGCGCAGATCCGCCGGAGCGGACAGGCCAAGCCGCGGGCTGCACAGCACACCGAAGCGGTCGGTCAGCAACGGCTCCGCCGCCAGCCCGGCAAAGGGCCCCGCGCCATAGCGCACCGCGATATCAGCCATGCCCGCAGCGAGATCGGCGACCTCGTCCGACGCGTGCAGCCGCAGATTATAGTCGGGGTGCTGCGCCTGGAAACTGCCCAGCGCCGGCAGCAGGATACGCGCCGTGAACAAGGTGGTCGCGCTCAGCGTCACCGCAACGCGTCCGGTGCGCGGGCGCAATTCGGCGATGGTGCGGGCAAAACTATCGAAGCCATCGCGCAACGTCGGATAGAGCCGCAGCCCCGCCTCGGTCAGCGCGACCTGCCGTGTGCGGCGCACGAACAGCGCCAGTCCGAGGATCTCCTCGAGCAGGCGGATCTGATGGCTGATCGCGGTCGGTGTGACCGCCAGCTCGTCCGCCGCGCGGCGGAAACTCTCATGCCGCGCCGCCGCCTCGAACGCCCGCAGGGCAGCCAGAGGCGGAAGCTGGCGATGGCGCGATATGGATGAATTTGACTCATTCATTGGCTGAGAAATTCGCATTCGTCATGGCGGTTAAGTCGTTCCTATCTGCGTACCAGCACCTAATAACAGATGAGCTGGATTTGACATGCATGTTTCCGATTCTCGCCGCATCCTCCATATCGACGCCAGCGCCCGGCCCGGCCTGTCGGGCCGCGACCGGCATGGTTCGCACACCCGGCGGCTAAGCCGGCGGTTCGTTGATCGCTGGTCGACCCTGCGCCCGCAGGACCAGGTCACCTATCGCGATGTCGGCGCTCTGCCCCCGGCCCCGGTCAGCGGCGACTGGATCGCCGCCGCCTTTTCCCCGTCCGATCGGCGCACGCCGGCGCAGCACGCGGTGCTCGCCGAAAGCGACCGGCTGACCGCCGAACTGCTTGCCGCCGACCTGATCGTCATCGGCGCGCCAATGTATAATTTTGGCGTGCCCGCCCCGCTCAAGGCGTGGATCGACAATGTGGTGCGGGTCGGCGTTACCTTCGGCTTCGACCGGGCGCGGTCCGGCGAACCCTATTGGCCAATGCTGCCCGCCGGCAAGCGGCTGGTGATCCTGACCTCGCGGGGCGATTATGGCTATGACGTGGGCCAGCGGCTGGCGGCGATGAACCTGGTCGAGGCCGGGCTGAGGGTGCCGCTTGCCTATCTCGGGCTGCATGACGCCGATACGGTCGCGATCGAATATGACGAGTTCGCCGACGACCGCCTCACCGCCTCGATCGCTGCCGCCGAAGCGGGGGTCGACCGGCTGGCCGATGGGCTGGCCGCGCTGCGCTAGACGGGTTTTGAGTTGGGCCGATCCACTCTCGCCGTTCGCTCTGAGCTTGTCGAAGGGCCGCTCTTCTCTTTTCAACACGGGAGAAGAAGGACGGTGCTTCGACAAGCTCAGCACGAACGGGGAGAGGTGAGCCAATCCATGTCGCTGTTGCGCTAGAAGTCGACCGCAAGCCGCGCGATCAGCTGGCGCGACTGGATATAGGTGAAGGCGTTGTTGCCGTTGACGTCCCAGCCATCGCTGTTGAACAGGTTCGTCGCGCGCAGCCGCGCCAGTGCTGCCCGCCCGCCAAGCCGGAAGCGATAGCGCACACCAAGGTCGATCGTGGTGTAAGGCCGCACCTTCACCAGATTGGCGGCGTCGCCCAGGCTCGGCCCGCGATGCTCGACGCCCAGGTCGATCGAGAAGGCGTCGAAGCGGACCGGCCGCCAGTCCAGGCTGCCGATCAACGTGTGCGTCGCCGTGCCGATCGGCCGCTTGCCGATCACGCCGCTGGCGACCTCCACCCCCGATACGCGCGCATCGAGCAGCACCCCGCCGCCGACGATGGTCAGGCCGCGGACCGGCGACCCGTTCAGCGACAGCTCGACCCCGCGATGCGTGATGGTGCCGAGGTCGCGGAACAGATTGGCGCTGTCGAGGCCGTAATAGGGCTTGGCGATATCGAACCCGCCCGCAATCAATGTCATTGGGCCTAGCCGCAGGCGCACCCCGGCGTCGATCTGGCGGGTGCGGATCGCCGGCGGCGCTTCGTCGCGGTTCGACGCCGTCTCCGGCGCGACATCGCTTTCCTCCAGCCCGCGGGTATAGCCGCCATAGAGCGCGATCACGGGAGTGATATCGACGGTTGCAGCCAGATTGAACAGCCAGGGGGTATCGCGTGAGACCGGCAGCGGCCCGCCCGGTGCAGTCACTGCCTTGCGATAATCGCTGCGCTGCAGCCCGAGACTGACCTGACCCAGCCCGGTGATGCGGCCGAGATAGCCTACTCCCACTGTCCATTGCCGCACCCGGTCGTCGCTGCTGCGGCCGAAGTCGAATGTCGGGCGCGGCACATAGAGCGGCGTGTCGAATGGCGCCGCGCCAATCGACACCGAGTCCGACCCGCCATAGCGGCGCTGCTGCGCACGGGCGCGCACCGTCAGCATCAGCTCATGCTGCGCCGTCTTGCTCCCGAACCCGCGCGACACGCCAATCTCGCCGCTGGTCGAGGCATTGGCGCGCGGTGGCGCGCCCACCACGCGCCGCGCCGCCAGCGTGCCGGGCGGCGCCGCATCGAGCAGCACGCTGTGCGATTCCAGGATCCGCGTGACCGATCGGAATGCCCCCGCGCGGACATTGAAATCGCCGATCCGGCCTTGCCCGATCGCGCCGTAATTGAAGCGTTCGGTCTCGACATCGGCCCAGTGCTGCCCGACGAACTGGCGACGGCGCATCCGCGGCGGCGGCGTGACGCCATTGCCGATGATGATCGGGAAGATGTCCTCATCGACGATCCGCACCCGGCTCCAGAACGGCTTGATCGTGATCGACGGCGCCGGCCGCCATACCCCGATCAGCGCAGTGCTGAGGATATCGGCATTGTTGCCCGAGGCATATTCATTATGCGCCTGACTCACCCCGATGCCCAGGCCGAGCGTTTCGCCGGCCAGCGGCACCTGCGCATCGACTTCGATCAGCGCGCCGCCGAAACTGTGCACCTGAGTCACCGCGCTCACCGCCAGCCGCGCACCGGGCGTGCGCAGTCGGTAATCGACGATCCCCGAGGGCGAGGGAAAGGGATAGCCGATCGCCGACGGCCCGATGCGGATCCGGTTGCCCTCGACCAGCCGCGGGCTGAGATCACCCTGCCGGTCGATATACAGCCCCTCGAGCCGCACATTACCGGCATCGATCGGTGAAAAGCCGCGCACGTCGGTCGGACCGTAAATGCCCAGTTCCTCCCCGCCATCATTGGAGCCGAACGCATCCTCGGCATCGGTGACGGCATTGTCCTGCACGCGCTGCGCCAGCGCCGGCGCGGGGGTGAGCCCGGCGATCGCGAGCATCAGCGGGATCGGGGCGAGACAGGAAGAATGCAGGGCCATGCCGTCAGACTAGGCAGTGCGAGGCGTTGACATAGCGCACCGATCGATGATGAGATGTGCGCTATATGCACAGCGATGCCGCCCTGCCGCCGCTCGACGGTCTGACTGCGCTGCTCGCCGCCGCCGATGCCGGGTCGTTCAGCGGTGCGGCGGAGGCGCTCGGCATCACCCATGGCTCGGTCAGCCGGCGGATCGCCGGGCTCGAGGCGTGGCTCGGCACTGCATTGTTCGAGCGGCACGGCCGCGGAGTGACGCTGACCCCGGCCGGCCAGCGCTTCGCTGCCGAGGCCCGCGCCAGCCTCGGTGCGCTGTCGCGAAGCGCGCAGCAATGGCGGCCATGGCGGGGACGCCAGACCTTGCGGTTGAGCGCGGTCCCATCCTTTGCGCGGCTCTGGCTGATCCCGCGCCTGGCCGAGATCGAGTGCGGCGACATCCATATCGACCTGCTGACCGATCATCGTCCCAATGATCTCGGCGCGCGCGAAGCGGATGTGGCGATCCGCTATGGTCGCGGAAACTGGCAAGGACTGACCGCCCGGTTGCTGCTCAGCGAGCGGCTCGTCCCGGCCGCGTCTCCGGCGCTGGCCGCGAAACTGGGACCGGCGTGGCGCGCACCCGATCTGTTGCGGCATCCATTGCTGCACGATTCCGACACCGCGCAGTGGCGGTCATGGTTCGGCACCGCCGGGCTGAGCTATCACCCGCGCTGGCAGGACCGCCGCTTCGAGGATTACGACACGCTGCTGATCGCCGCTGCCGCCGGGCTCGGCGTCGCACTGCTCCGCTTGCCGATCGCTCAGCCATCACTCGACAGTGGCGCGCTGGTGCTGCTGCCGGGCAGCGAGGCGCTGGACAATCCGGCGCACCATTATCTCTGTACCGCCGAAACCGATCAACGCGCGGCGGTCGCGATCGTCGCCGAACGGATCATGGCGCTGCGCTGACCATCAGGCGAAGCGCTTCGCCCCCGCCACGCATAATACCACGACGACGGTCGATGCGATCATCGTCCAGGCGACCGGCTCGTGCAGCAGCAGCGCGGCCAGCACCAGCCCGAAAAAGGGCTGCAGCAGCTGCAACTGGCCGACCCCGGCAATCCCGCCCAGCGCCAGTCCGCGATACCAGAAGACGAAACCGATCAGCATCGAGAAGATCGAGACATAGGCGAGACCGATCCATGCCGGCACGCCGACCCCGGCCCAGTTCGCCGGTACGCTGAGCAGCGCAATCAGCATCATCGGCGGCAACGCGAGCAGCAGCGCCCAGCTGATCACCTGCCACCCGCCAAGCCGGCGCGAGAGCGTCGCGCCTTCGGCATAACCAAGGCCGCACAGCAGGATCGCCGCGATCATCAGCAGGTCGCCAGCCACCTCTCCGCCGTCACTGCGATACAACGCGAAACCCGCGACGGTCGCTGCGCCGATGGTCGAGAAGAGCCAGAATGCCGGCTGTGGCCGTTCGCCCCCGCGCAGCACGCCGAAGATCGCGGTGGCGAGCGGCAACAGCCCGACAAACACGATCGAATGCGCAGCCGTGATATGGCGCAGCGCAAGCCCGGTGAGCAGCGGGAAACCGAGCACGACACCGATCGCGACAATCGCCAGCGGCACCAGGTCGCTCCGGGCCGGCCGCGACTGATGCAGCAGGCGGAGAAACAGCGCGCCAAGCAGTGCCGCGATCACCGCGCGCGCGGAGGTCAGGAACAAGGGCGAAAGGTCGGCTACAGCGACACGCGTCGCGGGCAGCGACCCGCTGAAGATAAGCACGCCCAGAAATCCACTGCCCCAACCCGCTGTCGTCCGTTCCATGAGTCCTCGCTTTCGCGACCCGGCTAGGCGCGCGCAGGCGATATCGACAGGGACACTATGGTACAGTTCGATAAAACTGTATGGGCGCATTGACCGATACAATGTGGAGTCCGGCATGACAGAAGCAGCCACGACGCGCACCGAAGCGCTGATGGCGGCGATCACCGCGCGGATCGCCAATCGCGCACTTGGCGCAGGCGAGCGGCTGCCCTCGGTGCGCGGCTTTGCCGAGACGATGCACGTCTCCCCGTCGACCGTGGTCGAGGCCTATGACCGGCTCGCCGCGCAGGGGCTGATCCATGCGCGGCGCGGCGCCGGCTTCTATGTCTCGGGTAACAAGGCCCCGCCCATGGCGCTGGCCGATATGGGCGTGCGACGCGATCCGGCGGTGGATCCCTTCTGGGTGTCGCGCCAGTCGCTCGATGCCGATCCATCAGCGCTGATGCCGGGATGCGGCTGGTTGCCGGCGGACTGGATGCCGCAGGCCGCGCTGCGCCGCGCCTTGCGTGCACTCGCCCGGACCGACAGCGCGTTGCTGTCGCATTATGGCAGTACCCGCGGGTCGACGACGTTGCGCCGGCTGTTGCTGGCGCGTTTTGCCGAGGAGGGGCTTGAGGCCGCGCCGGACCAGCTGATGCTGACCGGATCGGGCACTCAGGCGATCGACCTGATCTGCCGCTTCCTGTTGCGGCCCGGCGACACGGTGCTGGTCGACGACCCGTGCTATTTCAACTTCCAGGCCTTGCTCCGCGCACATCAGGTGCGGCTGATCGGTGTGCCCTTCACCCCCAATGGCCCGGACCTTGCCGCATTCGAAGCCGCGCTCACCGCGGAGCGACCGCGGCTCTACATTACCAATTCCGCGCTGCATAACCCGACCGGCGCCAGCCTTTCGCCACAGACTGCGCACCGCCTGCTCGGCCTCGCCGCCGCACACGGCGTGACGATCATCGAGGACGATATCTTCGCCGATTTCGAGCCATCGCCGGCGCCGAGGCTTGCCATTCTCGACGGGCTCGACCGCGTGATCCGCATCGGCAGCTTCTCCAAGACGCTCTCGGCCTCGGTACGCTGCGGCTATATTGCCGGCCGCACCGACTGGATCGAGGGGCTGGTCGATCTGCAGGTCGCCACCAGCTTTGGCGGCCCCAGCCCGGTCGCGACCGAGGTGATCGCTTCGATCCTCGCCGGCGGCAGCTATCGCAAGCATGTCGAGGAACTGCGCCGGCGGCTGAGCCATGCGCGCCAGGCCGTTGCCGACCGGCTCGCCCCGCTCGGCATCATACCGTGGATCATGCCGCGCGGCGGCTTCTATCTCTGGTGCCGCCTGCCCGAGGGACAGGATTCAGCCGATATCGCGCGCTATTGCCTGGACCGCGGCGTGGTGATCGCGCCGGGCAATGTGTTCAGCGTCGCGCAAACGGCCGGAGACTTCATCCGTTTCAACGTCGCCCAGTCGGACGATGACCGGGTGATGGCCGTTCTGCGCGACGCGTTGTCCGCGCCTCGTTAGCTCACCACCAGAACCGCTGGACACGCCTTTGACAAGATGGACGACGCCCTAATCAAGCGCCTGTGCAACGGCGGCGCGGGCATGCAGCGTCGTGGTGTCGAACAGCGGCACGGCGCTGTCCTCCGGCCGGACCAGCAGCATGATCTCGGTGCAGCCCAGGACGATCGCCTCGGCTCCGCGCGCGACCAGCCGCGCGATCACCCCGCGATATGCCTCGCGCGACGCCGGAGTGACCATACCGGCGATCAGTTCGTCGTAGATGATGCGGTGTACGGTCGCGCGGTCATCCGTGTCGGGCACCAGCACCTCGAGCCCGTGCCGCTCGGCAAGCCGCCCGGTGTAGAAATCCTGCTCCATAGTGAAGGCGGTGCCGAGCAGGCCGATGCGGTGAAAACCAGCCTGTTTGATCTGCTCTGCCGCGGGGTCGACAATATGCAGCAGCGGCACCGACACTGCCGCCTGCACATCGTCCGCCATCAGATGCATGGTGTTGGTGCAGATCAGCAGCAGCTCCGCTCCCGCACCTTCGAGCCGGCGCGCGGCATCGATCATCAATTCAGTCAGCGCCGGCCAGTCGCCCTGATGTTGCAGCCGCTCGATTTCGGCGAAATCGAACGACCATAGCAGGCACCGCGCCGATGCGGTCGGGCCCAGTCGGCCGCGCACCCCCTGGTTGAGCAGGCGATAATATTCGGCCGAGCTTTCCCAGCTCATGCCGCCGATCAGGCCGATCATCTTCATGCCCCAAGGCGTAAAGCCTCGGGGCATGATTGCAATCAGAGAACCATGCCGCCCGATACCTCGATGCGCTGACCGGTGACCCAGCGATTGTCATCGGAAAGCAAGGACGCGATCATCGGTCCGATATCATCGGGTTCGCCGACCCGGCCGAGTGCCGTGATGTCGGCGACCATCTTGTTGACCGCCGGATTGTCGCGCACCATGCCGCCGCTGAAATCGGTGGCGATCGCGCCCGGTGCGACGGTATTGACGGTGATCCCGCGCGGTCCGAGTTCCTTGGCGAGGTAGCGGGTGAATACCTCGAGCGCCCCCTTCAGCGAGGCATAGGGAATGCTGTTGGGGGTGGTGAAGCGAGTCAGGCCGGTCGAGATGTTCACGATCCGCCCGCCATCATGGATCAGCGGCAACAGCTTCTGCGTCAGCAGGAACACGCCCTTGAAATTGACGTTGAAGACATGGTCGAGCTCGGCCTCGGTCGTCTCGGCGAAGCTGTTATGGTGTGCGATCCCGGCATTGTTGACGAGATAGTCGAAACGGTCCGCGCCGAAGTCAGCCAGGACCGGCCGGAGTGCGGCGATGAAAGCATCGAAGCTGCCGGCATTGCCGGTGTCGAGTTGCAGCGCTACGGCGCGCCCGCCCGCCTCCCCGGCCGCAGCGACGACATTGTCCGCTTCCTCGCGATTGGCGTGATAGGTGAAGATCACCCGGATACCGCGTTGTGCAATGTTGAGCACGGTATTACGGCCCAGCCCGCGGCTGCCGCCAGTAACGATGGCGATGCGTGATGGATTGGTCGGGATGTCGGTCATCTACTGTCTCCTGAGTGCTGAGCGGCGATATAGGCAGCAGGAGTTCGTGCGATAATTGGCTTGAATCAGCACAGCCTGTTCGGATATTCGTACAGTGCGGTTACAAGCTCAATAACGGACGCTTCGCCGGGGAAGCGTCCCTGGCTGGACAGGCGACCCGTTCTCACGAACGCGGATTGAAACCTCGTCGCGTCGCGAGCCACCGTCTGATGGCGCGCTAACCTGCCTCACCCCGCGCCGCCATCACCTCCTGATACCGTGCCTTCATGAGCTTCATCCAGCGCGCGCGCAACGCGGCCGGGCGCTCGCGATAGCGTTCCTCCAGAAACGCCGCCTCCTTCACCCGGTCGAGCCGGAAGGTGCGGAAATCCTCACGCAGTTCGCACCACGCCATCACCACCCGCACCGCGTCACGATAGCCGACCAGGAACGGCCAGATCGTGCGGGTCGAGCCGCGGCCCTGGTCGTCGGCATAAACCAACGCGAGCTTGTTGCCGCGCCGGCACCATAGCCGCAACTGCCCGACATCGATGCTCTCGGCCGGCGCGGTACGCCAGCGCGGCGGCGTGCCGACGACCGGTTCCAGCAGCAGCGAGCGCAGCGCCTCCGGCACCGTCGCGGCGAGCTTGGCGATCAGATCGTCGGCCGCTTTCGACAGCGCGCGGTCGCCCTGCGTGCGCACCCATTGCGCACCAAGCACTGCCGCCTCCAGCTCGTCCGATGTCAGCATCAACGGCGGCATGTCGAACCCGCCATCAAGCACATAGCCAACCCCGGCCTCGCCGCGGATCGGCACGCGCTGTCCCATCAGTGTCGCGATATCGCGATAGATGGTGCGTTTCGACGTCTCGAGCTCAAGCGCGATGGCGTCGGCGGTGATCGGGTGACGGGTTCGCCGCAACACCTGGATGATCTGGAAAAGTCGGTCTGCGCGTCTCATGAAAATCCGCATAATGGCAGGATGCTGACAGCATGGTGGCAGCAGCCCTATACTAGTCAAGCTTCACCGCACCGGCACCCCGCCGGCGCCATGGAGGATCCGATCATGCTGACATTCTACCACGCCCCCCAGAGTCGCTCGGGCCGCACCATGTGGCTGCTCGAAGAACTGGGCGTGCCTTATGAGACGCGATATGTGCCGATTGTCTATGGCGGCGGCCCGGGTGACGGTGGCGTCGCATCGCGCGCCGCAGGCAATGCCCATCCCGACGGCAAGGTGCCGGCGATCATCGACAATGGCACCCTGGTAACCGAGGGTATCGCGATCGCGATCTATCTCACCGATCTCCATCCTGCAGCCGGGATCGGCGCACCGGCCGGCGTCGCCGATCGCGGTGCTTTCCTGACCTGGCTCGCCTGGAACGCCAGCGAGTTCGAGCCTTTGGTCGCGATGCTCAAATTCGTTCCCAACGCGCTGGAGAATCCACGCACGGCGGACTCGCTCGTCGCCGTGATGCAGCGGATCGACCAGGCGCTGGCCACCGGACCCTATCTGATGGGCGATCGCTTCACTGCGGTCGATGTGATGATCGGCGCGACGATCGGCTGGGGCCGCGAAGTGCTGCCGGAGAATGCCGTGCTCGATGCTTACCTCGCTCGCATCGCCGACCGTCCGGCGCATGCCGCAGCCTGCGCCAAAGATGCGCCGCAGGACGTAGCCGAGGCGGCATGAAGGTCATGGGGCGCCGTGATGGCGGCGCCCCCACTGGCCTTTGCCCGATCGCTTCACTCCGATGACGGTTGACCGTTCTCGCCCCGCCTCGCACTAGTCATGCGGTCACCAGACCCTAGCGAGGCCCCATGTTCCTTTCCCTTGTCGCGCTTGCGGCCGCCACCACGGTTCAGCCCGGCTTCGATTCCGCGATGGCCGCGAAGCTCTGCCTGAAGGATGCGCGCGAAGGCGATCTGAACGAACAGCTGACCTGCATGGAGCGGCAGCTGGAGGGGCGGCGGCGATTTTTCCTGCTGGCCGCGCATCTCGGCGCCGCGGCCGAGCCGGTCAGCCAGAAGTGCCTGGCGAAATGGACCGAGGATCAGCTGGTCGACTGGCAGATGTCCGCGTCCTGCCTTGAGGAAGAGAGCGCCCCGCTGGCCGATGCTGCGCGCCTCCCCGGTACCTTCGATGCCATGGCCGCCGATCGGCTGTGCAAGGTGCAGGAGACCGAAACCACCCCCGGCATCCAGCGCCTGCCCAAGGCGCCAGGAGAATGCATGCAGGATCAGGCGATCGGCTATCGCAGCTTCGCGCTGCTCAAAAAGGCTTATCAGGGCAAGGCGATGGAGGCCGCGCTATCGGTGTGCCGCGCGCGCTGGGAAAGCGACGGGATCCCGGACTGGGCGATGGTCGAATCCTGCGCGCAGGATCAGGTCCGCGCGGTCGAGCGGATGAGCGATTTCAAATAGAGGCGGGCTGGGTTGCCAATCCCGGCTGACCTGTCAACGTCGGGCCCATCCCATTCGGCGACCATGAGGGCCACCGGCTCGCGTGCCGCCGTAACAAGAGCAGATCCGCGATGACTCCTGTCCCCCTTGCCCCACTCGAAACCGGCCAGCGCATCGTCATGCATGTGGCAGCGCTGGTCCCGTCGCTAGCGCTCGCCGCCGGGGGATTGGCGGCGGGCTATGCCGCCCGCACCGAATTCGCCTGGCCCGGTTGGCCCATTGCGCTCACCCTCGGGCTGGTTGCGCTCTGGTCGCTGGTGGTCGCCCCGCGCCGGCGCTGGGCGGCATGGGGCTGGGCGCTGGATGAGAATGAATTGCATGTCGCGCACGGCGTCTGGACCAGAGTCCATACCGTCGTGCCGCTCGGCCGGGTCCAGCATATCGACGTGGCGCAGGGACCGCTCGAACGTGCGCTCGGCGTCGCGCGCCTCGTTCTCCACACCGCCGGCACCGCCCATGCCACCGTCACGCTACCAGGCGTGAGCCGCGCGACCGCCGAAAGCCTGCGCGATACCATCCGCGCCCATATCAAGGCCGAACAATGGTGAGCAACGCCGGCGTGGAAGAAGAACCGCGGCGCCTCCATCCGGCCACCATGCTGGTGGCGATCATCCGGGGTGCGCCCTCGACCTTGCTTGGCCTGCCGGCCGTGCTGGCGGTGACATCGAGCATGAGCCTGATGCTGGTGCTCGGGATCGCCGCCATCGCCTTCATCGGCGCCGCAGCGCTGCGCTGGATCGCGTGGCGCCGCTTCACCTATATGCTGACCGACGACGCGGTGGTCATCGAGAGCGGCGTGCTCGGCCGCAATCGTCGGACCATTCCCTATGAGCGCATCGCCGATGCCGGGATCGAACAAGGCCTGCTGCAACGACTGTTCGGGCTGGCAACCCTGTCGCTAGAGACCGGCGGGTCGGGACAGGACGAGGGCAAGCTCGACAGCGTGTCGGTGGCCGAGGCGGAACGGCTGCGCGCGGTGCTGCGCCGACAACATGCGGCGCCGTCCGGAGCGGAAGCGTCACAGCATCAAGCGGAACATCAGCCGGAGCACCAACCTGACCCCAAGGCCGTGCCCGGATCAGCAGCCGCGGTCCTGTTCGCAATGGACAGCCGGCGCGTGCTGCTTTGGGGTCTGTTCAACTTCTCGCTGGTGTGGATCGCGGTCGGGTTCGGTGCGCTGCAGTTTCTTGGCCCCGCACTCGGCTTCGACGACGAAACGCTGTTGCGGACCCTAGCCGCGCGCACCGGCATGATCGCTTCGCGTTCAAACGGGTCCGTGGCGACCGCCCTTGCGAGCAGCGCGGCGCTGATCCTGATACTCGGCGTGGCGGCCGGCCTGATCCAGACCATGCTGCGGGACCATGGCTTCACCCTGTCGGACGATGGCGGGCGCCTGCGCCGGGTGCGCGGCTTGTTGACACGCAGCGAGGCGGTGATCGCGCTGCCGCGTATCCAGCTTGCCGCGATCGACACGGGGCCGGTTCGTCGCCGGCTCGGCTGGCAGCAGCTGCGCGGCCAGTTGCTCGGCGGCGAGGGCGCGACCGGGCGCCAGGACCTGGCGCCGCTCGCGCGGCCCGACGAAGTCGACCGATTGTTGGCGGCGCTTCGCTTGAGCCGGGTCGATCCGGCTGACATGACTCAGGTATCGCAACGGCATGTATGGCGCGCCGTGCTGCGCAACGTCGCCCTCCCCGCTCTGGTGATCGCAGCGGCGGCACTGTGGAAGGTCGTCGCGCTGTTCGCCCTGCCTCTGCTCCTGCCGCTGCTGGGGATCGCGCTGTTGCGGCGCAGGCATCACCGGTACGCACTCAATGGCGACCTGCTCCAGGTCCAGCGCGGCGTGGTCGGGCGCACCTTATGGGTGGTGCCGATGGCGCGCATCCAGTCGATCTCGCTCAGCCGCGGCTGGATCCAGCGCCGCCTCGGCCTGGCCAGTGTGCGGATCGACACGGCGGGTGCCGGCCTGTTCGACGGCCCCGACATCCATGACCTGAATGCGCGCGATGCGCTCGCGCTGCTGGCCGAACTGACCCGGCGCATTCGCCGGGCGGGCTTGCCGGGCGCTGCTCCGCTTACAGCGTCGCCAGCAGGAAGCGCGTCACCTCGCGATTGAACCGCTCGTGAAAGGCGGCGCGATCGAACCCCGGCGTGGCAGCGCAGATCACGGGAGCCGCAGCGGCGAGCGGCGCCGCACAGGGCGGCAGAAAATCGAAATGGTCAGCACCCGCGACGTCGTGGAATTCCGGCGCGCCAGGCAAGGCGTCACGCACCGGCTCGGCATACCAGGGCGCTGGAAGGACCCGATCGGCCCCGGCCTGCCACAACTGCACGGGCCGGGTCACCCCGACAAGGCCGCGCCGTGTGAAAGTGAAGCCAAGCGCGGGGGCCGCTGCGACAATCGCCTTGATGCGCGTGTCATGAATCCAGCGTGCGCTTTCGGCCCTGGCTGGGTGCGCCGCCATCAACTTGCAGTCGTAGAATGCCGGATGCAGCCGGCAATGCTCGGCCACGCGCGTCAGATCGGGCGTGCCACCCGCTGCGATCAGCACAGTAAAGGCGCCGGCCGAGAAGCCGAACGCGCCGATGCGTTTCGGGTCGATTGCGGCGCGGCCCTCCCAGGTATCGAGCATATAATCGATCAGCACGGAAAGCTGGCGTGAGCGACCGGCCATGTCGGTGGTCCGGCTGCGGTCGCGCCAATTGTCGCCGCCATGGGTCAACGCAGCGACAATGAACCCGGCCCGCGCCAAGGCTTCCGCCATATCGTGATGACTGCGAAAGTCACCGCCAGTGCCGTGCGAAATAACCACCAGCGGACGCAGCCGCGCCGATAGGTCGCGTGGTGCCCAGATACCGGCCTCGATTGCGGGCGCGGTACCATCGGGCAGGACGTAGCGGGCGAAGGAGATCGTATCGGACGCCGCTGCTACCGGCGGCGGAGCCTGAGGCGTTCGAGCCGATACGGCGTCGGGCGTCGGGGACGCGGACAACATGGCAAGTGCGACGATCAGGGGCGGGATGGGCATCGGGGGATTTTCTCCGGAGTGACGGGACTGGCGGGTGGTGACCCCGCGCCCGCCCGTCGGCCAGCGCGTCTGCGCGAACCGGCGAACGGGTTCGCGATCGGGCGAACGGTCGCTGGCCTCCGCTTCTGTTGCCATCTTCCGGCTGTGCATCATCGCGTCCCGGTCTAGAGTCCGGTGATGGACTCGGCGGGCACATGGCAAAAGAGCTGGCACAAGGTAGCGACGGGCGTTGCCGTATCGACCCTGCTGGGCGTGGCGCTGGGCGCGATCGGGCCGTTCGGCAGCTATTTCAACGCCATCCTGCCGGTCCGAATCGCTTATTGGGTCGCCTGTCTGTGGATCGGCTGGCTGGCGTTCGGCATCGGCGTGCCGTTCCTGTCGGCCTGGGCCGGTCGCCGCGCCCTCCCTGTCTGGCTATGGGCGCCGCCCGCCATCGCCATCCTTGCCGTCCTGCCCGCCATGGCCAGCCGGATACTCGCCCTCCGGCTCTGGCCGATGATCGCGCGCGTAAGCTGGTTGGAATGGTATGGCCAGTGCCTGCTGCTCAGCGCGCTGGTCACCCTCGGCATGCTGTGGCGGACGCGGCCCCTGGAACGCGGCGCGATACCCGGCACACCCCCCGATATCGAACCCGATCCGGCCTCGGCCGATCCGCGCGATCGCCTGCCCGCGCATCTGGGCCGTGACATAAGGTGCCTGCAGATGGAGGACCATTATGTCCGGGTACACACCGCGCATGGCTCGGCACTGGTGCTGATGTCGCTCTCCCAGGCGATCACCGGGTTGAAGGATGTCGAGGGCGTGCAGACGCACCGGTCATGGTGGGTCGCGCGATCGGCCATCACCGGCATGGTCGAGGACGGGCGGAACCTGCGGCTCAGACTGGACGGCGGCCTGGAGGCGCCGGTGTCGCGCGCGCGGGTCGGCCTGTTGCGCGACGCCGGCTGGCTTGCGTCCGCCGCCGTCTGACCATGGCCCCCCGCGATCCCATGCGGGTGCCGCTGGCGCCACTGCATCGCCGCGGATATGATCCTCCCCGGGGCAATCGGGTTGCGGGGAAGGATCGTCATGGACGGATCGCACAGAGTGCGGACATCGCTGTGCGATCAATAGGCTTGAGCCTCGCCATGCCCCGCGCGATCGGCAAGCGCATCACCAGTCCCCGCTTCTCCGATCCGGCACTGGCATTCCATTGGCCGGCCGCCATCGCCTTTGCCGCCCTCTGCTTCGCGGTCAGCTATCCGGGACGGCTCAACCAGGACTCGCTCTACGCGGTCATCACGATGACCGCGCGCGGCGAGCTCGGCAACTGGCACTCGCCGACGCTCGGCTGGCTGTGGAGCCTGCCCGGCGGGCTGCTCGGGCAACCGGCCGGCGCGCTGCTGGTCCAGTCGCTGCTGCTCGGCCTCTTCGCCGGCTTCCTGCCGCGCGTACCGCCCACGCCCCGGGGCCGGCTGACGCTCGCGCTCGAGCTGCTGCTGCGCGTGGTGCTGGCGGGGAGCTTCGGCTCGATCGGCAAGGATGTCGCCACCCTCGGCGCGCTGCTGATCCTCGTCCAGCTACTTCGCCATGCCTTGCATACCCGGCTCAGCTATGTGCCTGCCGCCGCACTCGCGATACTGGTCATGCTCGTACTGCTGATCAAATCGCCCAACTTCCTGACCTTCGTGCTCGGTATTGCTCTGCTGCTGCCCTTTTTCCTGCACTCGTTCAGACTCTATGCCACCATCGTCACGACGACCCTGCTGCTTGGAGCACTCGCCGTGCCGCTGAACCGCGCGGTCGATGCCCATCTGTTCGGCGCGAAGGACATGCATCCCGACAAACAGCTGGTGATCTTCGACCTTGCGGCGATCTCGCTGCGCACTGGGGCGAACGCCTTCGCCAAGGTACCCGGCTGGCCGACGGCGCAGCTGCCGCCGGTCGCAAGCTGCTTCCTGCCCAATATGTGGGATCCGTTCGCGCCCTGGGGACCCTGTTCCGGCTATTCCGCCGCCTATGATCGGCTCGACGCGCCGCTCAAGCGCCGCTGGGCGCTTGAAATCCTCACCCACCCGCTCGCCTATGCCGGGCACCGGCTGAGCTATGCGGGATATCTGGTGCGCTCGCAGGACCATGCGAGCTGGGGCATCGCCGGCGACGCGGTCAATGATGCGGCCTCGGCAACGGCATTGGCGGAACGGCGCGAGATGATGGCGCGGCTCCATGCCAACCGCCCGGTCCAGCTCTGGCGGGCGGGCCCCGCGACCGCAGCGTTCCAATGGCTGGAGGTGCATCTGCTGCGCTATCCGAAAATACAATCGGTCGCGCTGGTCGGTTCACTGGCGATATTGCTGTTCGGCTGGCTGCGGAGGCGCACGGACGTCAGGCTCGGCGCGCTACTCCCGGCGGCGATCGGCCTGGGCAATTTCGGCATGCTGCTGGTGTTCGGCGTCGCGGATCCGGCACGCTATCTGCTGCCGACGGTGTGCCTGTTCTATGTCGCGCTGCTTGCGCAGCTTGCGCCGGGATATGAGCGGAAGGGAGTGTGATCATGTTCAATGCGCTGCTTGTCCTGATCACGACCGCCCAAGCTGCACCGGTGCCGCAACCAGCCCCGCCGGCACCGGAGATATACACCAATCTGGTCAGTCGAGAGAATTATCGCCGACGGCTGCTCCACGACTGCATGTCGCCGTCGGGCGCAACGCTCGTCGCGGACGACTGGGTGCGCGATCGATGGCTCAACTCCCCCGATGCCCAGCGCCGCCGGGCAATGCAGCGCGAACTCGCTGATGGCGCCGCGACCGAACCACTCGACCTGGCGCGGCTCGAGCGGGCAATCACGGAAGAGGCGCGGGAGGATGCCCGGCGGGCCACCGCACGCGCCGAGCGGAAGATCGCACTCCTCCGCAGCCTCTCGCTCGCCGACCAGGCGATCCTCGCGCGCCGATTCGGCTATGTGCCAAAGAAACCGGGGCCGTCTTGCGAATTGCCGACCGGCGCCGACGCGGTCGACCGAGATCCGCCCAAGGATACCGCACACTGATTTCCTGTGATCCCGGGCGCCAATGGCGGTTTACTTAGCCGCCGGACTCGTCTGCTATTGCCGGACAGGAAACAGGGAGCGTGCGGGATGACGACGGGGTTGCGGAACGGAACATGGCGGCGCGTGCGCCTGGCGGCGCTGCTCATGCTGGCCAGCACCGGTGCCTGGCCAGTGGCCGCCGCCGATCCGCCGCCCTTCGCCATGAACGAGGAAGTGCGTACCGAGGTGCGCGCGATGCGCGGGATCGCGCTGGCGCCCGACGGCCGCAGCGTGCTCGCCGCGATCACCGAGACCACCGCGAACGGCGGCTTGCCGCATCTCTGGCTGCTTGCGCCCGGCGCAGCGCCGCGCCAGCTGACCTTCCGCACCGGCGAACGCGGCGAAAGCGAGGGGCGCTTCCTGCCCGATGGATCGATCTTGTTCCTGGCGACACGCGACGGTGCCCGCGCGCTCTACCGCTTGCCGACCGCCGGCGGCGAGCCCGACCAGTTTAAGCTCGGCAAGGCCGGCACGGCCCTGACCGCGCGCTGGAACGGCGCGGCAATGAAGGACGCGCTGCCCGTCTCCGGCTATGCCGTATCGCCCGATGGCCGCACCATTGCGCTATGGGCCGAGGATCCGGAAACGGCGGAAGTGAAGGCGCGGCGCGAGCGCAAGGATGATGGCTATGCCCATGACATTCCCGACCACCGCACGCATCTCTATCTGGTCGACACCGCGACCGGTGCGGCGCGCGCGGTGCCGGTCGGTGGCGTGTTCAGCACGGTCGACTGGTCGTTCGACGGCGCCGATCTGGTCGTCGCGACCGATCCTGATTCCGACGAGACCGGGCCGGATGCACGCTTCTGGCGGATCGATCCGGCCACGCTGGCGGTGTCGCCGATCGATGTGCCGCGTACCGCAAAGGGCGTTGCCTTCCTCCCCGGCCGGAACCGGCTGGTCTATACCGATCAATGCGCCGACGATGCCCCCCCGCGTTGCAACGACCTGATCGTGAAGGACCTGGGGAACGGACAGGTGAAGAACCTGACCCGCGGGTTCGATGGCGAAATTCCCGGAGACTATGAGATATTGCCCGACGGCGACCTGCTGATGGCGATCGGCGTACACACGCGCACCCGGCTGGCCCGCATGTCGACTCGCACGGGCGCGGTGAGCTGGATCGAAACCGGCCAGCCGGTCGCCTTCGCCCCCGCCACCAATGCGCGCCAGAGTGGCTGGGCATTCCTCACCGCCGGGCCGACTCAGCCGACCACGGCGATGCTGCTGCCCCGCCTCAATGCGAAACCGGTCGCGCTGGCCGCGCCCGCCCTGGTCCCGGCGCGCTGGCCCAAAGTGCCGTCGCACCTGATCAGCTGGCAGAATGAAGGGCTGACGATCGAAGGCTTGCTCTATCTGCCCACGATCGCGCCAGGCAAGAAAGCGCCGCTGGTGGTCAGCATCCATGGCGGCCCGGCCGGTCGTTTCCAGGACGGCTATGACAATCTCGTCCAGATGCTGGTCGCCGAAGGCTGGGCGGTGTTCCAGCCCAATATCCGCGGCAGCACCGGCTATGGTGCAAAATTCACCGCGGCGAACAAGAATGATATGGGCGGAGCCGATTACCGCGACGTGATGACCGGCGTGGATGCGGTGCTCAAAAGCCATCCGCTCGACGCCAGTCGCATGGCGCTGATCGGCTATAGCTATGGCGGGGAAATGGCCGGCTTCGTCGTCGGCAAGACCGACCGGTTCAAGGCGATCGTCTCGGGCGCGCCGGTGATCAACCAGTTCAGCGAATATGGCACGGAGGACGGCAGCTTCTACGACCGCTGGTATTACGGCAAGCCGTGGATCAACTTCGCCGATGCGTGGCGCCAGAGCCCGTTATCGACCGTCGCCACCGCCAAGACGCCGTTCCTGCTGCTGCAGGGCGACAAGGACGTCACCGACCCGCTCGGCCAGTCGCTCGAAATGTACCGCGCGCTGAAACAGACCCATGTGCCGGTCGCTCTGGTCGTCTATCCGCGCGAAGGCCATGGCGAGACCGGCGGCAATTTCCGCGCGATGGTCAGCCAGGAGCCATGGCACGGCGTCGATCTGCGCCGCCGTATGTTCGGTTTCCTGCGCGCCGCCTTTGCCGGGGAACCTGACCCGCTCGCGGCGGCGCGCAAGGATGTACCATGAGGCGGGTAAGGCATCCGGGCCTATCGGCATCGGCCTGAGTTGCGATCGGGCGGCGCTTCAGCACAACGGGATCAAACATCAGAGCGATTTCGTGCTGAGTTGCCCACCCCCCTTCCGTTCGCTCCGAGCTTGTCGAAGGCTGCTCTTCTCTCTCCGACGCAGGACAAGAAGGACGGTGCTTCGACAAGCTCAGCATGTACGGGGAAGGTGTTTCCGGCCAAGCCGATGGCGCACCAAGCATCGGTGCGGCCTGCTGGCTGTTCCTGGCTGTTATTTCGGGAAATGAATTTTACTGGCTGTTAAATTGGATTTTCCGGCCAGAATATGTAGCTATTTTAGTATCTTGCAGGGGTCTGGCTGTTCCCGAATAACAGCCAGGTAACAGCCAGCATAACAGCGAACGGAACAGTCAGGAACAGCGAGCACGCTGGCTGTTCGGGCCGGAACAGTCAGCAGCAAAAAGTCTTCCAGTCATGAGAAAGAGCGCGGGCGAAAAGCCCGAAGGCTTCGCGCCCGCGACCGCTCTCCCACGATCATTCGTCAGGTTGAATCGACGGTCAAAGTCATGCCGCACCCTGGCCGTCATTTGTCCCGGATGTGCGGGGTCGGCCTATTCCGTGCCCGGCTTCCAGTCATTGTCGACCATCTTCCAGCCCGACTCGCTGTCCTTCTTGTCGGCCATATGGGCCTTTGCGTCGGCAGCGCTGGCGCTCGCCCAGCAGATCGCCTGTCCGCTGATCCCCGGCACTGTCTTGGTCAGATATTTGGAATAGGCATCCGCGGTCGCCTTGTCGCTCGGTCCCTGATAAATCGAGGAGAAATGGATCTGCTCCTTGTCGTAATCCTTCAGGGTGCAATAGGCGAAGGCGCCGGTGCCACTCGCCTGTGCCGGTAACGCCACGCCGGCACCCATCGCTATTGCCAAACCGGCCACGGCCATGATCCTGATCATCGCATTCTCTCCCATCCGTCGATCTTTCGACTCCGGGTGATTTTACTCTCTTGAGGATGGCACTCAAGAGGCGGTGGCACCGATCCGACCGTATCATGTTCCCAACCCCCGCTCGATGACCGCGCTCGATTCAACCCGGTCGATTCTGCGCCCACACCAGCATTGCGGAACGTCGCTATCGGGATCCAGCACGATCAGGCTGGCCATCAGATCAAGGATTTGCCATGCCCAATCCATTCGAAGACATGCCGGCCATCCCCGTCCGGAACATAATACCAGCCGCTGAACCAGTCATCGAGCCAGTCGCCGGGACCGATGACGATCCGACCCCCAAGCTAGGCGATGCCATGATTGGCGCGGATATCGGCCCAGGCACGGACGAGCGCACCGCATCCGACCCGGGCGTGGCCCGCCGCCGCCTGACGATGCAAATTTATACGCGGATGATGACCGATCTGACCGTGCTGACCGGCGGTACGCGCTTGCCGACCGATGAGGAAATCGACGACGCACTGAATCGCGCGGCACGGGCGCACGGACTCCGCAGTCGAGCCTCGGCACGGCGTCAAGTAGCACCGCAGCTCCCGGTCAGTGACCCCCTTCCGCAAGGCGACGCCATTCCCGCCAGTGTTTTTTGGGCGGGCCTCACCAATATGGCGTCCCTTGCCCAACCGACAGGGAATGATCTTGCGCCAGACCATCAGATCACGTCGCCCGGCTTGCGGCTTGATGAAGCGATGCTGCGATCGATCGACGACGCGGCGGCGATCGAGAATGACGACACCGGCACCGAAGCAACCAGCCCGGCACAGGGCGGGGCAGCCCGTAATCCCCGCGATCTGGTGTCACCTGGCCCCAACGGCAGCGGCGATATCGCCACGGCCTTTCTCCGTCGCGCCGAAAATCCGGACGCACCCGACTGGCTAGAGAATCATATCAGCGAATTCTCCCTTGAACCAACAGTGGAGAATTTCACCAATTCCGGAGATTTCGACCGTATCGCGGCGGTCAGGGACCAGGCGCGTGCCTATGCCCAAGCCGACCAGACTCGCACCAATACGCGGCAGTTCGCCGATCGCCTGACCCAATGGCTCGACGAGCGGGGCTATGGGCCCGACATCGTGATCACCGCCAACCCGCGCCGCAACACAGTCGTCACCGATTCGGATGCGGCATTGGGCGCTCTGTCATCGCACTACGAAACCGGTGGGCGTGGGCCGGGCACCATTTCGACAGGTCAAGGTGATGCCGGCGGTATATCTTATGGCAGTTATCAGCTTTCGACCAATAAGGGCATGGCAAAGAAATTCGTCGAAAGCCGCGAAGCGAAGGCCTGGGCAGAGAAATTTCGGGGACTGACGCCGGGCACGCCGGCTTTCAGCAAACGCTGGCGAGAGATCGCAGTGCGCGACCGCGACACCTTTCAGGCGGCACAGCACGCTTTCATCCTCAAGACTCATTACAGCCCCGTCGTCGCGGCAATCCGCGCGAAAAAGAAAGACGGCCTCAACTTCAATTCGCGCAGCCAGGCAGTTCGCAATGCGGTGTGGTCGGCCGCGGTGCAGCATGGCGGCGCAGTGAGATTTCTGAATCGCGCCGTGAACGCCACCGATGCGGCATTTTTGCGCACCGATCCGGGTTACGACGCAGCGTTGATCGACAATATCTATGATGCGCGAATTGCCTATGTAACGGCGGAACGTAACAGGCAGGCTA
The DNA here is from genome assembly GCF_014490665.1 of Sphingomonas alpina. NCBI lineage: Bacteria > Pseudomonadati > Pseudomonadota > Alphaproteobacteria > Sphingomonadales > Sphingomonadaceae > Sphingomonas > Sphingomonas alpina. Next base: position 3,571,513 of record NZ_CP061038.1, read on the forward strand.
ACGTAGCAAACCTAGAACGCCGCCCTGACAAAAAGAACAAGCTGCAGGGCCAGGTGAAACAACTCACCGATGTCATCAAGAATCGCTATCCGAGCGAACGCGCGGCGGCGCAGCAGATGCTCCGCGACGAACGACGCCGTGCGGCGCGGGTGCCGTGAGGTTGCGACACTTTCCCCATTAAGATGTTGCCATAATGTTCCAATCCCCATAGGCTGCAACTGGTACATGTTTGCCAGCCATGGGGTGGGACCAATGTTGCTTCTGACGTTACTTCTCGCCGCCGAGGCCCACTATTCCAGCCCTTATGATGCCATCGGCAAAGCTTTCGACAGATGTGTTGACGCGGCAGCCGAAAGTCCTGATTTCGATGCGGACTATGCCCAGTGCAGCAAAGCCGAGTTGAAAGCGCGCGACGCGGCGCTCAGCCGCCGATATGCGATCGTCATGAAACGGTCCTCGCCTGCCCAGCGCGAGAGGCTGCGCGCATCGGAACGTCTGTGGATCCAAGAACGCGATCAGAACTGCCAGGCCGAAGCGAATGCTTTCCGGGCCGAAGCAAATGCTTTGAAACCGGGCGCGTGGGACCATATGTTTCGGACATGCTTGACCCGTTACACGTGGAAACGCACCGAATGGCTAGAGACCCAATAAAGCCTTTTTGACGATCAGACCAAGGCGAGAAACCAGATCACCAGATCGTGCCCGCCTATCGCTGCGTCCATACCGGGCAATGAGGATGAGGGTGCCGAATCAGGCGCATATCCTTCACCCGTTGCCCAGATCACGATATAATCCCCCCTCTTCACTCCCACCGCGCTGCCGCCCATAACGCTCGGGATCCAGCCACCCCGGCACCGCCCGCGGCTGCACCGGCTCCGCAAAGGTACACGCCAGCGCATCGCCATCATCGGGCGACGCCAGCCCGCGCGCCTTCATATGGTCCTTCTTTTCCAGCATCACCGCCTGCTCCGCGTCGAAGCCATATTCCGGGCCGGTCAGGTCGTCCTCCAGGCCCTGGTGGTCGGGGATGCAGCCGCTTTCCAGCCAGTGGCGCATATTGGTCCACATCTCGGCGCGTTTGTTGGCGACGCGGATGCGGGTGCCGCCGGATCCGCCGGCGTTCCAGTTCGCCTCGCGCACGCGGGTGCTGCCGAACCAGACCTCGCTGACCAGGATATCGGGCAGCAATTGCCGCAGCCGATCGATCACCGCCGCGCCGATATTGCCGGCATCGACAAAGATCGCATCGGGTTTCCACCGGCCCGCCTCGACCGCGATGTCGCCGGCAAGCGTCATGCTGTCCATATGATGCCAGCGCTTCCACGGCCGCGAGCGCGCATCGCGGCCGCAACGGATCGCGAGCGTCGAATGATCGTCGCCGAAGCGCGCGCAATCGACCCCGAAGATCACCGGATCGGTGCCCAGCGCCGGGGCGGGCTCACGCGTGCGCGCGGCGCTTACCACCGCGCGCTCGATGAACTGCATCGACGAGGCGCTGGGGAATTGCCCGAGCACGCGCACCCGCACCAGGTCGCTGTCCAGGCCATAGGTCGCGACCAGTTCGCCGAGATAGGCCTTGTTGGTGCCCTCTACCGTGCGGCTGTCGATCTGCGCGGTATTCCACAGATCGCGCTGCTTGCCGAACAGGCCACGAAAGGTGCCGGTGCTCTGTGTCGGGTTGCCGAAGGCCAGAAAGATGATCTCGGTGTCCGCATCGGTCAGCGCGCCCAACGCGACTTCCCACACCTTCGCGTTGATGCCGCTTGCCTCGTCGAAGACCAGTACGATGCGCTTGCCCATGTTGTGCAGCCCGGCGAACGCCTCGGTATTGCTGGTCGACCAGGTGACCAGGTCGGCGCGCCATGACCGTTCATGCCCCTTCCTGGTCGAGGACAGCGCAGTCGCGGTGGCGGTGAACCAGTCCGAGGTGATCGACAGATTGGCCCATTTGGCAATCTCCGGCCCGGTCTTGGTAAGCAGCTGGCTCTCCGTATTGGCGGTCAGGATGATGCGCGTGTCCACGCATGTGTCGAGCGCCCATTTGACCACCATCGCGATCAGCGCGGACTTGCCGATGCCATGGCCGGAGGCGCGCGCGATGCGGCATGGCCGGTGGCGTGTCGCGGAACCGGTCAGATGCTCACCGATCGCCTCCAGCACCTCCCGCTGCCATTTTCGCGGGCCGCTGACGCCGCTCAGCACGCCCTGGCCCCAGGGATAGACGAGTTCCGCATGGCCGAGCGGGCTATGGGTCAGCCGAGCCATTTCGCGGATCAGGTCACGTTCCCCATCGATCATGGCTCGCGCCCCTGCAGCACGCGCTGCCGCGCGGCGGCGAGGAGCGTGGCGAGATCATCCTCCTCACCGTCCGGCTCGTCCAGAAATTGCCCGGGGCGCCCCCAGGCGCGGTCGAGGATCGCAGTGGCGGCGGACACTTTAGCGGCATCGGACGATTCGGTCCTGTCGATGATCGCGGTCAGCGCTCCCAGCGCCTTTTCGGTGTGACCGATCGCGATGTCGGCGATGGTCCGGCCATCGGCGGTGGTACGGCGCGAACGCGCGCGTTTGCTGGTCATATATGCCTCTTGAAAGAAGTGGGACGGTGGAAATGGCGCGCCGGATTCACCCGGCCCCGCCCGCAGCCGCAGCGACCCGCTGCTGCCACCCTCTCCACACCAGCTCGGCAATGAAATCGTCGATCCGCACGCCCTCGCGGTGGGCGGCGCGGATGATCTCCACCGCCAGGTCGGGCTGACGCTGGCGCACCTGCTGGATGCCGAGCGCCGGGACCGATTTGGGGCGCGACAGGGTACGCCAATGCGGGGTCTTGTTGGACACGGGTGCGGTGGCCTTTCCGGTTGAGACAACGAACATGCGGCGGGAGCGCTGATAGCGTTCGACCCAGATCAGCCCGCGCCGCTCGAGCCGGTGCACGATATCGACCGTGGTGCTGACCGAATTGCAGCCGCACGCCGCCTGCAATTCGTCGGCGGTCGGCGCGAGCCGCTCCGCCTCGGCCGCCGCGATGATCGTCGCGAAGACGCGGCGTTCCCACAAAGAGAGAGGAGCGTTCATGATGCGGCTCCCGACGGGGTGGGTTTCAAGCCATTCGTCCGCCGCGCACCCGTCATGCGGCGCAATTGTGCGGGGCTGTAATGCGCCGCCAACCGCGCGCTCTCGATTGAAACGCCGGCCGCGGCCGCGGTGCGCGCGAACAGTTGCTCGATCGCGCGACGAAGCTGCCGGCACGACAGCGCGGCGGCGCAGCGCAGCGCCTGCGCCCGCACGGCCTCGGCCTCTTCCTCGCCGGAGAACGGCGCCGCGCCGCGCGTCGCGGCCGATTCACTGCTGCGGGAAACGACCCTAGGGCGGACGGACCGGTCGGCGTCGCCGTCCGGGGGCGACATGATGGTGTGATTCATCGTGATTCGACTCCAATATTCCCCTTTTGTTCTCTTATTTCCTTTCCTACATTGCAAGAACAGTATAGGAAATTTCCTATGGAGGCGCGATTGCAGACATTCGCTCAACAGACACCCCGGCCCGCCGCGATCATCGCGGGAGCCCTTCTTCACGCCGTCCCGCAGGTCGCCCCCCGACCGGTCCCCTGCCCCGATCCCTACCCCGACGCGCACGCGCCAGCGCACCATTGGGCGGCGGCCCCGCGCATCACTGCGATGTTCGCGATGCTGCGGGATCTGAATGCGCTCCACGATCGCATCGCCACGCATTGCCATAGCGACCCGGCGGCCGGGCTGGACGGCGTGCGCGGCGAAATCGGCACGGTCACCGGCGTGTACGAGAATGATTTCAGCGGACCGATGCGCACCGTCTGGACAGTCCGGGCCAATGGCGGCGCCGCGGCATCGCTGTGGGAGCTGCTCACCGAACAACGCGACGCCTGGATCGACGCGCAACTGGTGGCCGAAGGATTTGCGCCATGGAGCTGGTCGGACGAGAAACATGACCGCCGCGACGCGCTGGCCGAGGATGCCGGGACGGTGGCAATGGCATGGCGCGACTATTGCGGCGAGCAGGACTGACCCGGCGGCGGGACACGTCCGGGCCGCGAGGCGTTCTCCCTCCCGAAAGCACGCACCCTGTATCGGGGCTTCGCGTCAGGAACGAGCGATGGAACTGACCGAACACCGCGATCTGCGCGGCGGCCGACCCTGCTGGATCGCCGCCGACGATAATACCACCACACCGGATTCCCTTCCCGATGGGGAGGCGGAGATCGCGATCATTGGTGCGGGCGTGATGGGAGCGATGCTTGCCGACCGGCTCACGGCGGCAGGGCGGCAAGTGGTGCTGCTCGACCGTCGGCCACCAGCACATGGCAGCACGGCCGCCTCGACCGCATTGGTGATGTGGGGGGCGGATGTGCCGCTGACTCATCTCGCCGCGCGGATCGGCGAAGAGGAGGCGGCGCGGCGCTGGACGCGAGTCTTCGCCACGGTGCGGCGGCTCGCCGAGCATATCGACGCGAGCGGCATCGAGTGCGGACGGATCGACCGGCCCGAACTCTATCTCGCCGGCACCCTGCTCGATGATGCCGCGCTCGCCGCGGAAGGTGAGATGCGCCGCCGCGCCGGCCTGCCCTCCACCTGGCTCGACGCTGACGCGGTCGCCGCGCGATTCGGGATCGCCCCGCGCGCGGCTTTGTTGTCGGAAGGCTGTTTCGAGGTCGACCCGGTACGCCTGACGCTCGGCCTGCTCGGTCTCGCGCGCCGCGCCGGGGCGCGGGCCTGTTTCCCCGTCGATGTGATACGGATCGAGCCCGGCGACGATGCGCTGGCGCTGCACCTTGCCGATGGCCGGTCGCTGCGCGCGCGCGACGTGATCATCGCCTCGGGCTATGAACGCGCGACCTGGTTCCTCCCCGACGCGTTCACGATCGGCGCCAGCTATGCCATCGCCACCGCGCCGGGCACCGCGCCGCTGTGGCGCGACAATGCGATGATCTGGGAAGCCTCTTCGCCCTATCTCTATACCCGCGCGACGGCGGACGGCCGGATCATCGCCGGCGGCGAAGATGAGGATTTCGCCGATGCCCGGCAGCGCGACGCGCGGATCGGCACGAAGAGCGGCACGATCGCGGCAAAGCTCGCGACGATGATCGACGTCGCCGACATATCGGTCGATTGCGCCTGGGCGGCGGCATTCGGCGCCTCGCCCGACGGCCTGCCGGCAATCGGCCGCGCGGCGCATCACGATCGGCTATGGCTCGCCGCCGGGTTCGGCGGCAACGGCGTCAGCTTCGCAAGCCTCGGCACCGAGCTGATCGTCGCCGCACTGTCCGGCACGCCCGATCCCGACGCTGCGTGTTTCGACCCCTATCGCTTCGGCTGATCGCATCGCGGCCAGTCCGCACCGCGAACCGGTCGATAGATCCGCCGACTCGTGCGCGGCGACCGGAACGGCCATGCGTGCCGTGCAATGATGCGCTATCTCAGGCCATCCGGCGCGACACCGTCCGGCCGTCGATAAGGGAAGAAGACGATATGACATTGTGGCGCAGCGCTTCGCGGCTCGTCGCGGCATTCGCTGCACTGCTCCTGTCCGGCTGCTGGTCGGGGCCCGCATGGTTCACCGCGTCGGATGGCGTGGCGGCGATTCCCGATGGCCGCTACCGCCTCGTCGAACCGGGCGGCCCGCCAGACAGCGGCGACATGCTGACTCTTACCCGCCAGGCCGACAACAGCGTGCGCATCACCGGCCCCGATGTCCCATGGCGCGCGATCTTCGTGCCGATCGATGCCGCGCAACCGGACCGCTTCCTGGTGCAATTGCAGGAAGCTTCCGCCGGTCCGGCCGCCAATGCCGGCTTCATCCTGCTCGACACGCGCAGCGGCACCTGGCGCGTTTCCTCTCCGCGTTGCGCCGGCGATGCGAAGGATGCGGCGGAACGCAGCGGCGGCCATGTCACCCGCGATCCGCAAACGGGCGCGAGCTGCTTCTTCGCCGACCGCGCGACCCTGCTCGAACAGGTGCGCGGCGCGGTAAAAGAAGAAGGCGGGTTCGACCTCGAACTGGTCAGGGCCGATCGCTAGGATCGGGCGACAAGCACCTCAGGATTCCCGCACAACACGGCGCTCGCCGGCATGTCCTTCCAACTGGTCGTTGAGAAACGCCTTGTCGCGCTTCGATCGTATATGGGGCATGGCGCGAATGATGGCGTCTTCGGTATCGTGGGCCCATAACCGGTGTTGCGCGCTCGATCGCACCATCTCGACGATCAGACGTCCCCCTTCGTCAGGGCTGCCATCTTCGATTAGGCACAAACCGAGGTGAAGCCCACTCCAGATGATGCCGCGCGCATCGCCCGCCTCCTTCAGCCCCGCGAACGCATGCCGGGCGTTGCTGAGAGCCGCCGCGCGATTGCCCTTGGCGGTCTCGACCAGGCTAATCTGCATCGACAGAATGCCCTGTGCCAAGACACTGGCCCGGCCTAGCGGGAGGCGCAGCAACGTACCGAGCGCTTGCTCCGCGCCGCCGATATCGCTCAACCCCAGGCAAAGCCGCAGCTTCACGCCAAGGATCTGGCGATGCGTGACATCGTCTGGCGCCGGGGCAGAGAGGATCGCATCGAGCGGCTTGAGCGCCCCGAGGGCCGCATCGAATTGCCCGGTTTCGAGATAAACCTCCGCCAGCAATCGCCACATCGACACGACCGGCCGCGTCATCGCGTCAGTAATCGGCGACAGCGCACGCTCCAGTTCACGCCGCGCTTCGTCGCGGTGTCCACAGGCCAGCAGGCTGTGTGCGAAATGATAGGCAAACCAGTCGTCCGCATGCCCCGGCGCATGCGCCAGCGGGGTCATCACACGAATCAGCAGTTGATGTTCGCCCAGCAGTTTCGCGTCCTTGGCCATTTCGCTAAGCATCTGCCTGGCCGGGGCGAAATCCCCCGCCATGCCGAAATACCGGCTGGCAGCGATCAGGTTTTGTATCCTGATGCGATGGCCGGCGAACGAGCCCTGCGCTTTCGGAACGACGGCAAAATGACGCGCAATGCCGCGCCGAATTTGCAACCGCTGAAGCTGATCGAGATCCATCTCGCACCGCGCGGCAAGAATCCGATGCACGCTCCATCGGGTCGCACCGTGTTTTCGCAACAGATGCCGGCGCGTCAGTGCGGCCAGGCTGGTTTCGTGCCGATCGCAACGCAGCGTCCGCGCAACCGCAGTTGAAAGGCTCTTGCCGAATGGGCCTTCGATCAGACTCAAGCCCTCCAGCAAGCGGCGGTCCTCCGGCGAAATGAACGATAATAGTTCTGCCAGCCAGCGTTCGATCCGCTCGCTGCGTAGCGCATCGCCGCCCAGCAGCCGGTCGGGCGTATGGCCCAGATCGAGCAGCGTCGCGAACAGCGTGATGGCCAGCGGCAATCCCCCAGTGATGCGGATCAGTTCAGTCAGGCGGCGCGGATCGAGCTTCATTCCGGCCCGACTGCCAATCAGCCCGCCAGCCGCCGACGCGTCGAATCCGAGCGGAACATATCGCATCACGTCCACGTCGAACCTGGGCGATTCGACATAGATCTGACTGATCGTGACAATCAGCGAAGGCATTTTGGATGCCAGCGCAGCGCGCACAAGGTAGCCGAACGAATCCGGATCCACGCGCTGATAATCATCAATCACCAGGATGAATTCATGACGCTCGAGATGCGCGACGAGCGAGCGCGCCTTGGCGGACACCGACATCGCTGGATCGATCACCAGCCCCATGGCAAGGACCAGGCCGTCCAGCGTAACGCCGTCGGGCGGGTCATACCAGAATGTCTTCCGTCCGCGCAGTGGCGCGGGAATATCCTTCAACACGCCCGCAACCAGATAAGTCTTGCCCGAACCACTCAACCCTTCGACCGAGACGATGCCGTGCTGGGTCAGGAGTCGCGACAAAGCCTGCTGATCGCGATCCAGACGGACATGGTCGGCGAATACCGGCGGCTGGAAGATTTCCGGGCTGGGCTCCAGAACCGCGCGTGCGACGGTCGCCGCGCTACCATCATCGGCGCGTACGGCGGGCGGCGCGAGCAGTGAGGGTCCGGGCGAGATGCCGCCTTGAGCATCCTGCACGAAGACACTGGCCGGCAATCCGCTCGCCACGCGCCGGGACCAGGATCGCAACAGCGCCGGATTCTCACCGCGCAGGCCGAGAATGACGAACACCCCGGCGTCCAATCGCGATTCGACGAAGCTGGGCAGTTCGCCGATCAGTGCATCGACTCCATCGACGACGATGATCAGCTTGTCGCCGTCAGGCGGCGGCCGAAGCAGCGCATGAAGCTCTTGCGACATCGCATCCAGGTCTTCAACCGGAAAGGATGCCGGCTGATCGCAAAGGCTTTCCACCTGCGCCATCAGATGGCCGATGGCCGCCACTGGGGAGAGAGTGCGATCGAAATCCGATGCCGCGAAATGCCGTGCCACAGCATCGCCGCGCTCCTTGCGGCGCGCGATCCAGGCAGCGATCGCTCCCGCTCTCACCTCGGGTTCGGCGCCATAAACGACCGACAGGCCGAAGGGCCGATCATCGACGAACGCATCAAGACCGGCAGACAGCGTAACGGATTCCCGCACCCGGCTCGACAGGCCGATAATGTCACGCACTTGGCTGCTGGTCTGCGTCCAGCGCGGCCGGGCGAGGAATTCGGACGTGAGTTGACGTCCAAGCAGCGCGATAAAACGGCCCGAAAACCAGGCATTCAGTAACCGCTCGGTGGCATCGACTAGGTCCTGCTTCAGCACCGCTTGCTGACTTAGCCGCTCGATCTGGCTCGAAATAGCATCGAACCGCGTCAGCAGCCCCTCCTCCACGCTGGAGATGGCACCCAATATCGCCTCGAGCTTGCGCTCCGCCTCTGCCTTGTTTCCCAATACGGTAGCGAAGCGATCTAGAAACACCGCCGTCCTCAGCGGCTCGCTCGATTTTACTCGATAGGCAAAATAGGCATGGGCGGCCGCCAGCCAGCCGGTCCCGAAATCCGCCCCCCCGAAAACCAGGGCAGGAATTCGAGTGGAATCTCGACGCCGGCCTGAGTCAGAACCCCGGTCAGTTCGTCGAGCGCATCCTCAACGACACGTCCGCGAATATCTTGATCTCCGGGATCGCCCTGATCGAGAAAAGACCGCAGCCTTTCGCGCTCCGCCGCAATCTCCGTGTCGACGATGAACCCGGAATTGTCGGCCCGGTCACGCTCTCGTTCGCACCAATCGTAGACCGCCCGTAGGAAATGTCCGGCGATCGCGGCGTCCACCGGTCCATAGGGCGGCAAATGCTCGCGATAGCGATCGGTGACGAATTTCAAAGCGTCCATATGGGACCGACGCAGCGCCCGCGCGACATCATGATTGATCGGCAGGTGGCTGTCGCCGGCTCGTGCCAGCTGGCCTGCAACCGAGTCCAGGCTATCATCGACGATCTTGCCGAACAGGCCCGCGCTGACATTGCCCGCAAACGAGCCAGCCAGCGACGCCAGTGCGGTACTCATTCCCTCGGGTGAGCCGCAGGCTGTACTGATCACGAACGCAGTGACAGCCGTGCCCAACCCCAAAGCCGTCCGCGCGATACCGCCCATCGTCCCCCAATGCGCTCTATTGTTCGGACGCAGGTGCCTCCGGCTATTGCGGTGTAGCAAGTATAAGATCGATGCACAGAAGAAAATCTCTCCTATCTGGCCCGATTTTTCGAATTACCGGCCTTATGTCGCTGCCGGTTCGCTGGGAACATCATTCACCGCGTCGGCGAATTTGCGCATCAGCCGAACCAGTTTCTCGACATCATGGTCTTCCCAGCTTGCAAAAATCTGAGCGCCGATGCGTTCTCGCGCCAGGTCCACGGCATCGGTCATCGCCTTGCCCTTCGACGTCACCACCGCCTCCCGCACGCGGCGGTCGGCAGCGCTGGCCTCGCGCGCGACCAGGCCAAGGCTTTCCAGTTTAGCGACCTGCCGGCTGACCGTTGTGTAATCGCGCCCCACCCGGTCGGCGAGATCGACCACCCCGATCGGACCGAGCCGCTCGATTCCGACCAGCAGCGGAAACAGCGCGCGGTCCAGCGAAATGCCCGCTTCGCGCACCATCTGCTCGTCGCGCTGCGGGCGGTTCATGGCGCTGACGATATCGATCAGCGCCCCGTGCAGCACCCTGATACGGCCTGAATTATGTGTATAATGCACGTTTTTTCTTGACGCCATACCGACTCCCCCAATATGTGCATATTACACCCAAGGAGTCAGTGATGACAAAAGAAATCTCGCCCGGGATATTGATCTGCGGCGCCGGTGCGGCTGGCCTGACGCTGGCGATCGAGCTGGCTCGCCGCGGCATTCCCTTTCGCCTGATCGACAAGATCGATGCCCCTTTTCCGGGCTCGCGCGGCAAGGGCGTCCAGCCGCGCACCCAGGAAATTTTCGAGGATCTCGGTATCGTCGACCGGATGTTCGCGACCGGCGGCCCTTATCCGCCGCAACGCGAATATCGCGCCGACGGCAGCCATGCCGACTCGCACATCTTCGAACCGCATGCTGCGTCGCCCGCCGAACCCTGGCAGGGCCCGTTGCTGGTACCGCAATTCCTGACCGAAGGCGTGATGCGCGATCGGCTTGCCGAACTCGGCCACTGGCCGGAATTCGGCTGCGAGCTGCTCGGCTTCGAGCAGGACGACACCGGCGTAACCGCGCGCGTGCACGGTCCGAACGGTGAGGAGACGGTTCGCGCACGCTATCTGATCGGCACGGATGGCGGGCGCAGCGCCGTGCGCCATGTGCTCGATATCGGCTTCCCGGGCAAGACGCTGGGCGTCCGCGCGGTCGCCGCCGATGTCGCGCTGACCGGCCTGGACCGGGACGCGTGGCACCGTTTCGGCGAAGGATCGATGGAACGGCAGATCGCGATCTGCCCGCTGGCCGGAACCGACCTGTTCCAGATCCAGGCGCCGATCCCGCTCGATGGCGACCCCGACCTCTCCGCGGCGGGGTTGTCCGCGATGGTCGCGCACCGCACCGGCCGCGACGATATCCGGGTTCATTCGGTATCCTGGGCATCGGCTTATGGGATGAGTGCGCGGCTCGCCGATCGCTACCGGGTCGGCCCTGTGTTCCTGGCCGGCGACGCCGCGCATACGCATCCGCCGACTGGCGGCCAGGGACTCAATACCAGCATCCAGGACGCCTATAATCTCGGCTGGAAGCTGGCGGCGGTCTTCGCGGGCGCGCCCGACGCGCTTCTCGATACATATGAGGAGGAACGCCGGCCGATCGCGGCGGGCATGCTCGGCCTTTCCACCAGGCTGCTCGACGCCGCCAAGCGGGGCGACATCCGGCGCGGCCGCGATGTGCAGCAGCTCGACCTCGGCTATCCCGATTCGTCGCTTGCGCTGGAAGAGCCGGCACGCGGCGGCCGCCTGCTTGCCGGTGATCGCGCACCCGATGCGCCGATGCGCGGGGCGGCAGGGCATCCGGTGCGGCTGTTCGAGCTGTTTCGCGGCACGCACTGGACGCTGATCGGTCATCAGGCCGATCGCACGCTCGTGCCGCCGCGCGCCGGCCTGCACATCCATATCCTCGGCCCGCATGGCGACATCATCGACGATGGCGGCCATCTGCGAGATGCCTATGCGCTGGCGGCGGGAGATTGGGTGCTGGTCCGTCCCGATGGTTATATCGGGGCGATCGTCTCGTCCGGGGAGATCGGTGCGCTGGAAACCTATTTCCGGGCGGTGGGCCTTTAGGGCTGCGCGAAGAGCAGCACGAACAGGACCAGTGCGGCGAGCACCCCGGCCAGCACGGGGACGGCCTTGCCCGACCGCCGCCGCACGATGATCCAGGAGGACAGGATGCCCAGCAGCACGGACGCGCCGATCAGGACATGGTCGGCAAAGGCGCGGCCGGTTCCCGCATCCCAGCCGAGCGCGAACCAGCCATAGCCCAGGCCCCACAGGGCGAGCAAAAGCGCCAGGACGCCGGCACCGCGCATGACAAGACTCCAGGGTCGAGCGAGGCCCGCATCATAGCATGAATGACGGCAATGATCCTCCTCCCCATGCCGGGCCCGAAGCCGGAGAGGAGGATCACGTCGTTACGCGTCGATGAACAGCGGCTCGCCAGCCGCGTCGTCGTCCGCATCCTTGTCCGCCACGTCGCCGATCAGGCCCGATTGCCGATCGAACAACCGGCGATAGATGCCGTCCGGATTGGCCAGCAGCGCCTCATGATTGCCATCCTCGACGACCCGCCCCTGGTCGAACACCAGGATGCGGTCGAGCGTGCGCACCGTCGACAGGCGATGGGCGATGACGATCGCGGTACGCCCGGTCATCAACCGGTCCATCGCCTGCTGGATCAGGCTTTCCGATTCCGAATCCAGACTTGAGGTCGCCTCATCGAGAATCAGGATCGGCGCGTCGGCGAGGAAAGCGCGCGCCAGCGCCACGCGCTGCCGCTCGCCGCCCGACAGCTTCACGCCGCGTTCGCCGACCAAAGTCGCATAGCCGCGCGGCAACCGGGCGATGAACGCATCGGCATTGGCCAGCTGCGCGGCATGCTCGATCTCGGCCAGAGTCGCGTCGGGCCGGGCATAGGCGATATTCTCTGCCAGGCTGCGGTGGAACAGGATCGGCTCCTGCTGCACGATCGCGATCCGCGCGCGCAGCGACCGCTGCGTCACGTCACGCACATCCTGCCCGTCGATCAGCACCCGGCCATCGGTCACGTCGTGCAGCCGCTGGATCAGCTTGACGAAGCTCGTCTTGCCCGAGCCCGAATGCCCGACCAGCCCGACCCGCTCGCCGGCGCGGATCGTCACCGACAGATCGTCGTACAGCGGCGTTTCATGCCCGCCATAACGGAAGGTGACATGGTCAAAGCGGATTTCGCCCGCCGCGATCACCACGGGCTTCGCACCCGGCGCATCTTCGATGCCGAGCGGCTCGCCATGCAGATCGACCAGTTCCTCCAGCTCGTTCACCGCACGCTGCAACTGATGCACATAATGCCCGATATCGACGAGATAGCCGTGCAGGATGAAATAGCTGGTCAGCACATAAGTGATGTCGCCCGGTGTCGCCTGCCCCTGCGACCAGAGCCATAGCGCGCTGCCGACCAGGACCGTACGCACGATCCACAACAAGCCGATCTGCATCGTGCCCGACCAGGTACTGCGCACCCAGGTACGGGTGGTGCGGCGGCGCCATTTGACGACCACCCGCGCCAGCCGCGCTTCCTCGCGCGCTTCCGCACCGAACGACTTCACCACCGCATTGCCGCCGACCGCATCGGACAGCAGCCCGCCGATCCGCGTGTCCCAGCCATTTGACAACGACGCGGCCGGCGCGACCCATTTGGTCGAGAGCGCAAGCGTCAGCGCGATATAGACCACTGCGCCGAGACCCATCACCAGCCCAAGCAACGGCCAGTGCCAGCCGAGCAGCACCATCGTACCGGTCAGCACCACGAAGCAGGGCAGCAGTGCGAGCAGCAGCACATCGTCAAGCGTATCGAGCGCCCACATGCCGCGTGAAATTTTCCGCACGGTCGATCCGGCAAAGCCATTGGCGTGCCAGTCGGACGAGAAGCGCTGCACCCGCGCGAAAGCATCCTCGGCGACGTCGCCCATCAACCGCAGCGTGAACGGCACGACAGTCATCCACGCGAAATGGCGCAGTACGAGCATGGCCAGGCCGAGCGCAGCCATCACCGCGAACAGCCACAACGCGGTATCGCGCGTGTCGGCGGCAAGCGCATCGACCAGCTTGCCGGCGGCGACCGGCACGAAGATTTCGGTCACCGTCGCCGCCGAAATGGCGAGACCGATGAACAGCGCCCGGCCGCGCTGCCGCGCCCAATGCGCGAAGGTGAAGGCGAGCACGGCACCGATCACGCCGGCGCGGCTCTTCTTGCGAACATGAGTCATGGATTTATGACGCGGTGCGCACGCGCACCGGCTCCTTATAGCAATGTCGAGAGATGTCGCGGAGAAGGCGCCCCTTCAGGGCGGCCTCAGGACCTAATGGCGGTGTTTGCCGAGGCCCATGGCGGCGAAAGGCGGGCATGCAACGGTCGATGTCATCATCACTGGCCCTCCTTTATCTCGAAGCCGGAACACCGCGCCCTTACCAGCTAAACGCGCGATCGGCAACATCGCGGTGGGCGCCGGAAGAAGTGACTCGCCTGCTCATCCTTGATGCTTGCTCTTCCGCAGGCACGAAAATCGCTTCCCTGGCCTATGCCAGGGAAGCGATGGACTCGACTTGGCACCGGCAAAAACACCGGCGGAGTTCCGGGAGCACGCAGGAGAATATGCGCGCCGGGCCGAACTCAGCCGCTGGCAGCGCTGGTCCGGATCGCGCCGTTGACGCCATTGGGGAAGAACCCGCCACCGACCGTCGCCGCCTTGTTGAGATAGACGATGTTGAGCACCTGTCCCGTCGTGCGGCTGTACGCGATGCCATTGCCGTCGGTGGGGACGATGTTCGACATGCTGAGATCGGTCGCGAGGATGCCCTGGTCGAAGTCGCTCGCCCCATCCAGGCTGTCGCGCGCGTCGGAAATCTGCCCCGCGGCGGTGCGCAACGACGCAGTCGACACACCCTTGGCGTACAGCACCGTGCGCACCAGGCCGGCGTGATAGGCTTCCGCTGCAAGGATCCCCGCGGCCGCCTCGAGATAGGTCTTGTTGGTCAACAGCACCGATGCGCCCTTGTACGCGGTCACTCCGACATCTTCGAAGATGAACGCGCCGAGCAGGAAGAACTCGTCGCTCGAATAGGGGTCGAAGATTCCGGTCGCCGGCACCACTCCGGCGGCGCGCGCGGCGGCGGTGAAAGACCCGCTCGCATCGCCCGATATATTGATCGCCGGTTGCGCGACCGCCGATGCGCCGAGCTGGGTACGCAGGAAATTGACATGAGCCAGTTCGTCGAACGCGATCTCGCGGGCATAGGCGCGCACCACCGGATCGATGAAGTTGACCGCGCGGCCGCCGATGACCGCACCTTGCGTGCCCGTGCCGGTCAGCATCGATGCGGGCAGCCCCGCACCGAACGCTGCGAAGGAATAGAATTGCGCCTCGAGATATTCGAGGTTGAGTGCGAAGTTCAGCACATCGGCATCGCTCACCGCCGGGGTGGGCGTTGGGGTTGGTGTTGGGGACGGCGTCGGGGTTGGCGACGGCCCGAGCGATCGGTCATTGTCGCCGCACGCGGCGAGCAGCGACAGACCGCCTGCCGCGATCGAAACCTTGGCCGCGGTGCGCATGAAGTCGCGGCGCTCGGCGCGGCGACGATCGGATATCTCGAGAACCTGGAGAAGCGTGTCGGTATCGTGCATCGGAAATCTCCCCTGAATGGGTGACGATCTGGCGGAGGATCGGTTGGCTCAGTTGGCGGCGCTGGTCTTGATCGCGCCGTTGACGCCGGCGGGGAAAAACCCGCCCATGCCGGCCGCCGAGTTGGTCAGGTACACGATGTTGAGCACCTGTCCGGTCGTCCGGCTGAATGCGATCCCGTCACTGTCGAGCGGCACGATGTTCGACGTCGTACCCGTGCCTGTCCCGGTGCCGGTGATCCCCTGATCGAGATCGCTCGAGCCATCCAGGCTGTCACGCGCACCCGAAATCGCGTCGGCCGAGGTACGCAGCGACGGTATAGCCAGCCCCTTGGCATAGAGCACGGTGCGAACCAGCCCGGCATGATAGGCCTCGACCGCCAGGATGCCGGCCGCCGCCTCCAGATAGGTCTTGTTGGTCAGCAGCGGCGCTGCACCCTTGTAGGCGGTGACGCCGACATCTTCGAAGATGAACGCACCGAGCAGGAAATTCTCGTCATTGGCATAGACGTCGAACGCCGCGCCCGCGCCGATCAACCCAGCGGCACGCGCGGCATTGCTGAACGCACTGGTCGGCGTGACGCCGATATCGATGGCCGGCTGCGCGACGGCCACGGTACCGAGCTGGGTGCGCAGAAACGCGACATGCGCCACTTCGTCCTGCGCGATCTCCTTGGCATATTGCGCCACCACCGGGTCGGTGAAGGTCACCTTGCGACCGCCAGTCACCGCGCCCTGTGTGCCGGTGCCGGTCAATTGCCCGGCGGGCAGTCCAGTGCCGAACACCGCCACCTGATAGAATTGCGCCTCGAGATATTCGAGGTTGAGCGCGAAGTTCAGCACATCGGCATCACTCGGCGCACTCTGCGCCCCGGCGGTGCCGGCAAAGGAAAGCGCGGTCACGCCAGCGCCGGCCACCGCTGCCGCCCCGAATGCCGCCTTGAAGAAATCGCGCCGCTCATTGCGACGTTCGACACGCCGATCGAGGACGTCGATCAATTGTTCCTGGTCGATGGTCATTGCTGAACCTCCCTTGGGTCACGTCCAGCGCAAACTAACCGTCTTCAGATTAGTTTCAAGTCATTGAAAAGATTCATTTATTTTTGATTCCGAAAGAGCGCGGAGAGGCTCTTCACGAACCATGCGCGCCGGGCCTGCTGCCATCGAGAACCGCTTCTGGAAAGCAGGTACGGGCGAACCCGCCGCATAGATGCATGGCTTTGATCGAGCTTTCGTCGGGCTCATTGCATTCGCCCCTCGAACAGGTCGCGGTCGCCGACCAGCGCATCGCCGACCAGGTCGAAAAACGCCCGCACTCGCGCAGTCGCCTTCAGGTCGGCATGAGTGACGATCCACAGCTCGCCCGCCAGCTCGGCGATCGGCGCGGCCATTGCGCGCACCACGTCGCCGTCGCGGTCACCGAGATAACAGGGCAGCAGCGCGACCCCCATGCCGGCCTTCGCCGCGATCAGCTGATTGACCAGACTGTTGGTGCGATAGGCGAACGCCTCGGCCGGCACTTGGCGCGCGAGCCAGTCGGCCGCCATGATCCCCGCTGCCGTCTCCTCCCAGCCGATCAGTGCGTGGTGCCCCAGCCCGTCGCCGCCTGTAACCGGCGCGCTGGCCGCGAGATAGGCGGGCGCAGCGTACAGGCTCCAAGCCACCCCGGCGAGCTTGCGCCCCCACAGATCGGCTTCTTTCGGACGGATCGGGCGCAGCGCGATATCGGCCTCGCGCCGCGACAGGCTCAGCACGCGATTGTCGATCGCCAGTTCGACCATGATCCCCGGATGCCGGCGGCGGAACGCGGCGAGATGATCGGTCAGCCGGCTATAGGCGAGCGTCTCCGACGATGTGACGCGCAGCCGCCCGGTCAGCCGGTGGTCGCGCCCGGCAATATCGCGGTCGAGCGCCAGCGCCTCATCCTCCATGCGCTCCGCCGCCGCCGCCATGCGTTCGCCCGCCTGAGTCGGGCGATAGTCGCCGCCCGGCAGCCGCTCGAACACGCGCGCGCCAAGCCGCGCCTCGATCGCATTGAGCCGGCGAAAGGCGGTCGAATGATCGATACCGAGCAATTTCGCCGCGGCGGTCAGCCCACCGGCACGCCGTACCGCCAGCACCAGCTGCAGATCGTTCCAGTCCTTCATGCCGCAAATATAGCATCGACACAGCTTGCAGTCATGCAAGACTGGCTGGCATTATCCCAACGTGCATTGCGATCTCACAAACACCAGATCGATCCGGACGGCGATCCCCTCGCCCAGCCAAGGATCCGATCATGAAGCTTTATTACGCTACCGGCACCTGCTCGCTCTCGCCACACATCGTCGCGCTAGAAGCCGGCATCGCACTCGAACTGGAGCGCGTCGACATCCGTGCCACCCCGCACCGCACCGAGACCGGCGCCGATTTCACTGCACGCCACGCCAATGGCTATGTCCCGGCGCTTGAACTCGATGACGGCTCGCTGCTCACCGAAGGAGCGGCGATGGTCCAGTATCTCGCCGACCTCGCCCCCGGCGCCCGCCTCGCCCCGCCCGCCGGTACAGCGGAACGCTATCGCCTCCAGTCCTGGCTCAACTTCATCGCGACCGAGCTGCACAAGATGTACAGCCCGTGGCTGTTCCACCCGGAATATGGCGCGCAGGCGCAGGAGGTCGCACGCGGCAAGATCGCCGAGCGTCTCGCCTATGTCGACCGCCATCTCGCGACATCCGGGCCATATCTGCTCGGCGAAGCCTTCTCCGCCGCCGACGCCTATCTCTTCACCATTGTCGGCTGGTCGGCCTTCGCCAAGGTCGACCTGGCCCCCTTCCCGCAGTTGCGCGATTTTCTCGACCGGGTCGGGGCACGGCCTCAGGTGCGCGCAGCGATGCGTGCCGAAGGCATGAAGGCGGCGGCGTAAGGTCATGAGCCAGGGCATAGCTTGGACCCTGCTGGTCGCGGCCGGGCTGCTAGACGTCGCCTGGGCGGTGTCGATGAAATATGCTCAGGGCTATAGCCGGCTCGGCTGGAGCCTCGTCTCGCTGCTGTTGCTCGCCGCCTTTGTCTATCTGCTCGGCCGCGCATTGGCGGTACTGCCGGTCGGTACCGCCTATGCGGTGTGGACCGGCATCGGCGCCGCCGGCACTGCGTTGCTCGGCATCTGGCTGTTCGGCGAGAGCATGAGCCTGTGGCGCTTCGGCGGCATCCTGCTCGTCCTTGCCGGCATCGCGCTGCTCAAGCTCGCGCCGGCGTGAACAGTCCCTCGGTTTGAAGCGCCTCCCCTCTCCGTTCGGGCTGAGCCTGTCGCAGCCCTGCGCTTCTTTCGGGGCAGGAAGAGCGGTGCCGCGACAGGCTCAACACGAACGGGGGATGAAATACCTTATCGCGCGCCTTCCTTCGCCAGCCGCGCATCGAGCGCGGCGGAGAATTTCGCCGCATAGGCCCGGCAGGCACCGGGATCGAGGAACGGGTTGGGCCTGGTGCCGGCGCTGAACTTTGCGAACTTCTCGTCCCCGCCCGACTGGTCGGGATGCGCCGTGAGCAACAGGTCGCAGGGCAGCGCCGACATCGCCGCGAAGCTGCGACGGTACGATGCCACGATTCCGGCATGCGCCGGATCGGTGAAGCGATAGCCATCGGCGGAGACCGGGTTGAGGCTCGAGGCGAACACCATGTCGATGCACTTGCCCTTTTCACACGATTTCCACGTCCAGCTCATGCTGCCCGACGTGTGCCCCGGCGTAGCGCGGGCGGTGATCACGACATCGCCAAGCCGGATCGTCTCGCCATCGGCGACCGCGCGTACCTTCGGCACCGCGGGGAAAGTGTCGAGATGTGCCGCCTGCGGATCCTCGGGCAGGGCGCGACCAAGACGCAGCGAGGCCGCCCCATCCCGGCCTGCAAGCACCGTCGCACCGCTGTCGCGCACCAGCGCGGCAAAGCCGCCGCCATGGTCGTAATGCGGTTCCGTGCTGAGAATATATTTGATCTGACGGACATCGAAGCCGAGCCGGCGGATATTCGCCTCGACCGTCGCGACGCCCTGCGGCACGCCGGCATCGATCAGGATCAGCCCGGCCTTGGTGCGGATCAGCGCAACATTCAGCTCGGTGAAGCCGACCAGATAGCTATTGCCATACACCCGCATCGGCGGCTGCGGCTTGAGCCAGCGATCGGCATAGCCCGGCGCGATCGGTCGAGTCAGCGGATCATCCTTCGGGGCCTCCGCGCTGCCGCGGCCGGTCATCAACGCCAACAGTGCCGCACCGATCATTATCCGTTTCATCGTCATCTCCCGATCCTCTGGCGCAAGACTGATCGGAAAGCGCCCGGCGCTCAAAGCATCTTCTCTCGGCCGAGCCATGAAATGGATTCATGCGCAGAGTGGAGTCACGGCAACAGGCTGGCGCGATTGATGCGCTGCGCTCACAACAGCTGAGCGGCGGCGGCGCATAGCGGCACCGCCCCCCGCGCTCCATATCCGCCCTTCAGTTCAGCAAAGAGGCACATCATGGATCTCCACCTTACCGACAAGACCGCCATCGTCACCGGCGGCACCGGCGGCATCGGGCTCGAAATCGCCCGCTCGCTCTCGCTGGAGGGTGCGCGCGTCACCATCACCGGCCGCACCCAGGCCAAGCTCGACGAAGCGATCGCCGACCTCGCCAGCTCCGGCGGCACGCCGGTGACCGGTATCGCCGCCGATGTCGCCACCCCCGAGGGAGCAGCACAGCTCGCACGCGAGCTTCCGCAGGTCGATATCCTGATCAACAATCTCGGCATCTATGAAAGCAAGCCGTTCGGCGAAATCAGCGACGCCGACTGGGCCAACATGTTCGACGTCAATGTGATGAGCGGCGTGCGCCTGTCGCGCAACTATCTGCCCGGGATGCTCGATCGCAACTGGGGCCGGATCATCTTCATCTCCAGCGAATCCGGCCTCGCCGTGCCGCACGACATGATCCATTACGGCACCAGCAAGACCGCCCAGCTATCGATCGCTCGCGGCCTCGCACAATTGACCCGCGGCACCAACGTCACGGTCAATTCGGTGATGCCGGGGCCGACCCGCTCGGCTGGGATCGAGGATTTCCTGCGCAGCCAGGCGAGCGACCCGAGCCTGCCGATCGCCGAGATCGAGGCGGAATTCTTCGCCACCGCGCGCGCCTCGTCGATCATCCAGCGCATGATCGAGGCCAAGGAGATCGCCGATCTGGTCGCTTATGTCGCCAGCCCGCGCGCTTCCGCCACCAACGGTGCCGCGCTGCGCGCCGAGGGCGGCCTGGTCAACACCATCGCCTGACGCACAAGGGCGGGGAAGCCGTTGCGGCCTCCCCGCCCGTCATGAGGCACATTCATCGCGTCACATTGCCGGCCTGGCCAGCATCCACAGCGCCATCGCGACCATCAGCACATTCTCGGTCAGCGAGATGAAGCCGAGCGGCACATTGCTGTCGCCACCGACACAGGCGCATTTCAGCGTGCGCCGCTCGATATAGACCGCCTTGAACACCGACACCGCGCCGATCGTACCGATGAACAGCGCGACCGGGATCGACAGCCAGCGCAGAGTCCCGGCGATCATCAATACCCCCGCCAGCCCTTCGGCAAAGGGATAGACCCGCGCATAGGGCACCCAGCGCTGCGCGAGCAGGTCATACCCGAGGAACATCGACGAGAAACTGTCGAGATCGCGCAGCTTGAGCATCGCCAGCACACACATGCTGAAGGCGATGAACCATTGCACCGCCTGCACCGTGAACGGCGTGCCGGATACCGCCTGGCTGGTGGCGAGCGCCATCAGCGCGGTGATCGCGAACACCGCGACGACCGGGGTATAGGTCAGCGCTTTCGGATCGCGCACGCGCAGCCCGAGATGACGGCGCAGATCGTCATAGCCGCCGATCCGCTGCCCATCGATAAACGTCTGCGGGGTCGTCTCGACGCCCTGCTGCGCCTTGAACGCGTCGATTTCGGCGCGGCTGGTCAGCCAGCGATCGTCCACCGCATATCCCTTGCTGCGCAGCAGATGCTGCGCCTTCAGGCCATAGGGACAGACATGATCGGGCATCATCATGCGATAGAGAGTAGCCGTCGGGGTGGCAGTCGCGATCGGGCGCGCGGGCATGACGCATTTCCTTGTTTATGGTCGAACCCGCCCCAAATGGGGTCCGTACCATAGTCCGGAGTCAAGCGATGAAACCGATGACCATTTCGGGGCTGGCGCGCAGCGGCGGCGTCGGAGTCGAAACGATCCGCTATTATCAGCGGCTCGGCCTGATCGACTTGCCCGAACGCAGCGGCGGCAATGGCCTGAGCGGCGGCATGAGGCGGTACGATGCCGGCCATGCCGACCGGCTGCGCTTCATCCGCGCCGGTCAGCGCGCCGGCTTCACGCTCGACCAGATCGGGCAATTGCTCGCGCTCGATGCGCGCCACGACCATGATGCGGCGCGCGCGCTGGCGGAGGAACGCATTGCCGCGCTCGATGCGCGGATCGCCGAGATGCAGGAGGCGCGCACCGCGCTCGCCCGGCTCGCCCGGCAATGCGGTACGGCGGCGGCCGAGACCAACCCGGCGCCCTGCCCGATCATCACCGCCTTCGACCGGCACTGAAGGGCGCCGCTTTTCCGACAGTGCTCGCTGCTTAACTTGTGCTCCCGCGAAGGCGGGAGCCCAGACTGGGTCCCCGCCTTCGCGGGGACACAAGCGCCTCGATCGAAGGCATAGACCCGTGGTGAATCATGACCTGATGTCGAACGTGCCTCGCGCATCTACATCCGGCGAATGCCGATTAACCCTTAGTCCCCATCACACCCGCACCCCGCGACCGGCACAGCGCGTCGAAATCCTCCGCCAGTTCGGCCAGCGTGACCGCCGCCAGCCGCGCGGTCAGCAGCGACTCCGCCTCGCGCAGCGCATCGTCCAGCGCACGGTTGACCGACTGCTCCACGGCACATTCCGGATTGTCACTCTCATTGCCGATCGCGAAGATCCTCGGCCCGCCGACCGCGCGGTGGATGTCGAGCAGCGACACGTCGCTCAGGTCGCTCGCCAGCGTCCAGCCACCGCCATGCCCCTTGACCGAGTGGACATAGCCCGCCTCGCGCAGGCCGGCCATGGTCCGGCGCACCACCACCGGATTGGTGCCGAGCATCTGCGCGATCGTCTCCGACGTCATCGGCCCGTCGTGCCGCGCCATGTGCAGCAGCACATGGAGCATGCGGGATAAGCGGCTGTCCTGTCTCACACGCCCATCTCCCCTGTTCCCGGCGCCAACGCAAGCGCGGCGCCGAGCGATGGACGATCGGCCTGAAATTCCGACCGCTTGGCGGCACGCCGCTCGCACAACCATCGCCGACATCGCACCGTCGGCACACGATGCGGCGCCATGCCCCGGCTCGGTGGACAGCGTGGACGAAAAGAAAGGGAGACGCACATGGCTTCGGTGACCGGCGAAATCAGGACGGCACTGGCGCCGGAACTGGCATGGGACGCGATCCGCGATGTCGGCGCGTTGCACACGCGGCTCGTGCCGGGCTTCGTCGTCGCGACGCGGCTCGAGCGCAATGGTGCTCCGATCCCGGATGCCGACGCCTCGATCGCCGGGGTGAGCCGGACGGTGCGCTTCGGCAATGGCATGGAAGCGGTCGAGCCGATCATCGACCGCGACGATCAGGCCCGGCGGCTGGTGTGGAGCGCGACCGGCGGGCCGCTCACTCATTACAATGCCTCGTGCCAGGTCTTTGCCGATGGCGATGGCGGCAGCCGCGTGATGTGGATCGCCGACCTGCTGCCCGACGCGGCGCGCGACCAGATCGGCGCGATGGTCGGCGAAGGACTGCGCGTGATGAAGCTGACATTCGACGAGGCCGCCGCCAAAAAACCAGAGCGAATTTAGGCGGGCCGAAACCACCCCTGAACCCGTTCGTGCCGAGCTTGCCGAAGCACCGTCTTTCTTTTTCCCACGTCAAACTAAGGGCGAACGGCGGGGGGTGATTTATCCGCCCTCAACACTCCACCACGTTCACTGCCAGCCCACCCAGGCTCGTTTCCTTGTACTTGGTACGCATGTCCTCGCCGGTCTGGCGCATCGTCTCGATCACCGCGTCGAGCGACACGATATGCGTGCCGTCGCCCTGCAGCGCGAGATGTGCGGCGTTGATCGCCTTGATCGCGCCCATCGCATTGCGCTCGATACATGGAATCTGCACCAGCCCGCCGATCGGATCGCAGGTCAGGCCGAGATTATGCTCCATGCCGATCTCGGCGGCATTTTCGACCTGTTCGTTGGTCCCGCCCAGCGCCGCGGCAAGCCCCGCCGCCGCCATCGAACAGGCGACGCCGACCTCTCCCTGGCAGCCCATCTCGGCCGCGGAGATCGAGGCGCGCTTCTTGTACAGCATTCCGATCGCCGCAGCGGTGATCAGCAGGATGCGCTCGCCGGCGACGGTCGGCGCATCGGTGAAGCGCTGATAGTAACGCAGCACTGCCGGGATCACGCCCGCCGCGCCATTGGTCGGCGCGGTCACCACGCGACCGCCGGCGGCATTCTCCTCGTTCACCGCCAGCGCCCACAGGCTCACCCAGTCGAATACCATTGACGGATGGACGCGCGGCAATTGCGCCACCAGCCGCTGATACACGCCGGCGGCACGACGCTTCACTTTCAGCCCGCCGGGGAGGATGCCTTCCTGCATGCTGCCGCGATCGATCGACGCTGCCATCGCTGCGCGCACCGTGTCGAGAAACCCGTCCAGTTCTTCGGGCGATCGCCACGCGACCTCATTGGCGATGACGATCTCGGCGATCGACATGCTGCGCTCACGCCCGATCGCGAGCAATTCGGCCGCCGACCCGAAGCCATAGGGAATGGCGATGTTGAGCAAGGCAGGCGCTGCATCCTCCAGCACGATCACCCCGCCGCCGACCGAATAATAGGTCTGGCTGAATTCGACCCCGTCGGCGCAACGCGCGCGGAAGCGCAGCGCATTGGGATGGCGCGGCAGGAACTCGCCCATCTTGAACAGCAGGTCGCTCGCTTCATCGAAGCCGATCTCGCGCTCACCCGCCAGTGCCATGCGCCCGGTCGCGCGGATCCGCGCCACTTCGCTGGTGACGGCATCGGGATCGATCGTCCCCGGATCATGGCCGGCCAGACCCAGGATCAACGCATTGTCGGTCGCGTGGCCCTTGCCGGTCAGTGCGAGCGAGCCATAGATCTCGACCAGCACGCGCTGCACGTCGAACGCAGCCGCCTCGCGCGCAAAGGCTAGCGCGGCGCGCATCGGGCCGACGGTGTGCGAACTGGACGGACCGATCCCGACGGTGAACATGTCCGCCACGCTGATCGGCCGGTCCGGTCCCCTTGCGGTCTGGGACGCGGCGGGGTCCACGATGGCGCGCGCGGTCAATTCAATGGTCACGATGATCCTTCCGGGGCGACGCCGCTCAAGCGCCGGCTGTCACCCCGGTCCTTTACGAGCCCCGCTCGCGCGCCGCAACGCTCGCCCGCCGCAATTGCCGTTCCGCATCAATCCCGCCATAGAGACGCCCCGCGGTCCTTTCCGGACCGGGCATTCGGCAACACCCAAGGACCCAGATCATCCGGCAGATCGGCGCACTCCCCTACAGAATCGACGCATCGGGCGCCGCCGAGATCATGCTGATCACCTCACGCGAGACACGGCGCTGGGTCATCCCCAAGGGCAATCCCATCAAGGGCATGGCGCCACACGAGGCGGCTGCGCAGGAGGCCTATGAGGAAGCCGGAATCCGCGGCTATCCCTGTCCCACCCCGGTCGGCGACTTCATCTATCGCAAGCACCGCCGTGCCGGCCGTTCGCGCGACATGACCGTCACTGTCTTTCCGCTCGCCTTTGTCGAGCAAGCCGGCGACTGGCCCGAACAGGATCAGCGCGACACGCGCTGGTTCCCGCTGGACAAGGCCGCCGCGGCGGTCGACGAACCCGGATTGAAGGCGATCATCGCCGCTTTCCGCGAACCCCCTATTCCGGCATCCTTTGCCGAACGCATGCTGCCCGTCGTCCGCACGGGCGCAAGAAGGAGAGTACCGATGCTGGGCTGGTTCCAGTCGCTGATGCCGAAGCAGGGCCGCTTCTTCGAATTGTTCGAGGCGCATGCCGCGACCCTGGTCGCCGGGGCCGACGCGCTGGCCAAACTGCTTCACGGCGAAGGCTCGATCGCCGATCAGGTGGCGGAGATCATCCGTCGCGAACATGAGGCCGACGACATCACCCGCGACGTGCTGCAGGACGTGCGCCGCGTGTTCGTGACGCCGTTCGACCGCAGCGCGATCACCGACCTGATCGGGGTGATGGACGATGCGATCGACCAGATGAACGGCACCGCCAAGGCGATCCAGCTCTATGAAGTGACTGACTTCACCGCGCAGATGCGCGACATGGCCGGCATCATCGTCGAGGCGGCACGCGTGACCGCCGAGGCGATCCCACTACTGCGCTCGGTCGCCAGCAATGGCGGGCGGCTCCACGAATTGACCTCACGTCTGATCCAGCTCGAGGGGCATGCCGACGACATCCACGATACCGGGGTGCAGGCCTTGTTCAAGGCGTCGCAGAATGGCGGCGATCCGATGGCGTTCATCGCCGGGCGCGAAATCTATTCCAGCCTGGAAAAGATCGTCGACCGGTTCGAGGATGTCGCCAATGAGATCCAGGGTCTCGTGATCGACCATGCGTAGGGCTTTGCTTGAAAGCGGTGCCAGCCCGCTCCCCCACCCGGCCTCCCACAGCGTATCCTGGATGGGTGGCCGGGTGGGGGAGCGGGCTGGCACCGCAAAAATGCGCTCTTTCGCGCATTTTCAAATAAACGCGGCAATCACCGCGTGACTCTTTCGCTTCCCCTGCTGATCGGGCTGATCGGCATTGCGCTGCTGTTCGATTTCCTGAACGGCCTGCACGATGCGGCGAATTCGATCGCGACGGTCGTCTCCACGCGCGTGCTGAAGCCGCAATATGCGGTGCTGTGGGCGGCGTTCTTCAACTTCATCGCCTTTGCCGTGTTCGGGCTACACGTCGCGCAGACCATCGGCACCGGCATCGTCCAGGCGCAGGTGATCGACCCGCAAGTGATCTTCGCCGCTTTGGTCGGTGCAATCTTCTGGAACGTCACGACCTGGATTCTCGGCATCCCTTCAAGCAGCAGCCATGCACTGATCGGCGGGCTGCTCGGCGCGGGCATCGCCAAGATCGGCTTTGGCGCGATCGTGTGGAGCGGGGTGATCAAGACCGTCGCCGCGATCTTCCTCTCGCCCGCGATCGGGCTGGGCCTCGCGCTGGTGCTGGTGCTGCTGGTCGCCTGGACCAGCTTGAGACTGACCCCGCTCGGCGTCGACAAGCGCTTCCGCAAGCTGCAGCTGATCTCGGCCGCGCTCTATTCGCTCGGCCATGGCGGCAATGACGCGCAGAAGACGATGGGGATCATCGCCGTGCTGCTCTATTCGCAGGGGCTTCTCCACGGCGGGTTCCATATCCCCTTCTGGGTCGTGCTGACCTGCCAGGCGGCGATGGCGCTCGGTACACTGTCGGGTGGCTGGCGCATCGTCCACACCATGGGGTCGAAGATCACCCGGCTGACCCCGGCCCAGGGCTTCTGCGCGGAAACCGGCGGCGCGATCACGCTGTTCGCGGCGAATTTCTGGGGCATCCCGGTCTCCTCGACTCACACCATCACCGGCGCGATCGTCGGCGTCGGCGCGGCGCGGCGGCTTTCGGCGGTGCGCTGGAACGTCGCGACCAACATCATTGTCGCCTGGACCGTTACGCTTCCGGCCGCTGCTTTGGTCGGTGCGGGGACGTATCTTGTGGCCGGGCTGTTCGTCTAGGCGATCCCGAACTGAGTCGATTCACTTCCTTCCGTTCGCCCTGAGCCTGTCGAAGGGTCGTTCTTCCTTCTCTGACGCGGAAGGAAGGGCGATGCTTCGACAAGCTCAGCACGAACGGGCGAAGGGATTCCCTCAGGCCGCCGCGCGCACCGCGACCGATTCAACCTTGCGGCGAGTCATGACAGCGTGGCGGCGGACGGAATGCCAACCGGCGTCGAGCCCCGCTCTTTGACATGACTGGACAATATTCGGCGTTTGCGACCGCTGCTTCGGCAATAACAGCGGTGGGCTCACCCCTGTTATTGCGCTTTCCACCCCTGTTATGGATAACAGGGGTGGAATGGGCCAAGATACTGTAAGCAGGTCAAAAATCGGCACTTCAAATCCAACATAACAGGGGTCGTTTTTTTATTCCGGAAATAACAGCGGAAAACCGGGTGCAATGCGGCTGCGACTCGCATCGCAAACCTCCGTTCGCCCTGAGCCTGTCGAAGGGCATGTTCGCGCATTGGCTTCGACAGGCTCAGCCCGAACGGGAGGGAACGGACCAACTCAGCTAACTCTAGGGATGCACCTGCCCACCAGCCTCGCATTCCTCGCCCGGCCCTTCGGTCTGAACGGTCGCATGGCCGATCTCGAACTGCTGATCGAGCAAGGCGACCACCCGGCTCCTCACCTCGTCGGGTGCGGCGCCCTCCCCAAGTGTGACATGCGCCGTGCACGAGATGTCGTCATTGCTCATCGACCAGATATGCAGGTCATGGACGTTCACGACGCCGGGTACCCCCGCGATCGCGGCCCGCACCTTGTTCAGCTCGATGCCGTTCGGCACGCCTTCGAGCAGGACGTTGGTCGTATCGCGCAGCAGAATCCAGGTGCGCGGCAGCACCCACAGGCCGATCCCGACGGCGACGATCGGGTCGACCCAGGTCCAGCCGGTGAAGCGGATCGCGATCGCCCCGGCAATCACACCGACCGAGCCGATCATGTCCGCCCAGACTTCGAGATAGGCGCCCTTGACGTTGAAACTCTTGTCCTTGCCCGACATGAGCAGCCGCATCGAGACGATGTTCACCACAAGGCCGACCGCGGCGACGATCATCATGCCGGTGGACTGGACCGGCTCGGGATCGGAGAAACGCCTGATCGCCTCGACCAGCACATAGATCGCGATCGCAAACAGCAAGACCGCGTTGAAGGCCGCCGCCAATATCTCGAAGCGGCGATAGCCGAAGGTGCGGCGATCATCCGCCGGCTTCTGGCCAAAGCGGATCGCCAGCAGCGCGATGACCAGCGCCGCGACATCGGTCATCATGTGCGCGGCGTCGGACAATAATGCCAGGCTGTTGAAGTAGAAGCCGCCGATGACCTCCGCGACGAGATAAATGGAGGTCAGCGCCAGCGCCCAGCTCAGCTTCGTCGCATTGGCACCGGCGGTATGATCATGGGCGTGTCCGCCCGCTGCGTGATCGTGCATCGTCATCTCCTCTCTCAGGCCGTGGCCGGCACGACATGGGGTTGCGACCTCCAACGCGCGGCCCGTTCGCCCAGGCCCAGCACCACCTTGGATATGGCCGGCAGCACCAGCAACGTCAGGATCGTCGCCGCGATCAGCCCGCCGATCACCACCGTGGCGAGCGGCTTCTGCACTTCGGCGCCAGTGCCGGTGGCGAGCGCCATCGGGACGAAGCCGATCGCCGGCACGAGGCCGGTCATGATCACCGGCCGGACCTTTTCGAACATTCCCTCGGTAATCGCCCGTCCCAGTTCGATCCCCGCCTCCAGCTTTTCGCGGATCGCCGTCATCACCACCAGACCGTTGAGCACTGCGACGCCGGCCAGGCAGATAAACCCGACCGCCGCCGAGACGGAGAAGGCGATGCCCGTCACCCAGAGCGTGAACACGCCGCCGGCAAGACCCAACGGCACCGCGAGGAACACCGACGCCGCCCGCGCGAACCCGCCCAGCGCCATGTAGAGCAAGCCGAAGATCGCCAGGAAGCATAGCGGCACGACGATCGCGAGGCGCTGCGACGCGGCCTGGAGGCTCTGGAACTGGCCGCCCCATTCAAGATAGGAACCCGCCGGCAGCGCCAGCGTGTCGACCTTGGCCTGCGCTTCGAGTACGAATGACCCCACATCGCGGCCGCGCACATTGGCCTGGATCACCACGCGCCTCTTGCCATTCTCCCGGCTGATCTGGTTCAGCCCCTCACTGAAGCGGAATCGCGCCACTTGCGACAGCGGCACCGAGCCCCGTCTTTCCCCCGCTTCCTGCGGCAGGAGCACGGGAAGGGCGGCCAGCGCATCGAGGCTCTCGCGCGTCGCCGCCGGTACGCGCACCGTCACTTCGAAGCGGCGGTCGCCCTCGAACAACAGCCCCGCGTCGCGCCCCGCCATCGCGGCGGCGACTGTATCGGCGACTTCCGCGACGGTCAGGCCATAGCGCGCGATCGCCGCGCGATCGAACGTCACGTCGAGCGTCGGCGAGCCGCTGGTCTGTTCGGCTTTCACGTCGGCGGCGCCGGTTATGGTCTGGAGCACACGCACGATATGCTGGGCCGCTGCGCCCATCTTGTCGAGATCGTCGCCATACAGCTTGATCGCGACATCGCCGCGCACGCCGGCGATCAGCTCGTTGAAGCGCAGCTGGATCGGCTGGCTGACCTCGAAGGCGTTACCGATCTTGGCGCCGGACTTCTCCTCGATCCGCCTCAGCACATCGGCCTTGCTGGTCACGCCCGCCGGCCATTCCGACTGCGGCTTGAGGATCACGAACCCGTCCGAGACATTCGGCGGCATCGGATCTGTCGCCACTTCGGCCGTGCCGGTCTTGGAGAACATCACCGCCACTTCGGGCAGGCTGGTGACGGCGCGCTCGACCTCGCGCTGCATGGCGAGCGACTTTTCGAGACTGACCGAGGGCACGCGGGTCGAGGCAAGCGCGACATTCTTCTCGTCGAGCTGCGGGATGAACTCCTGCCCCAGTGACCCGAACACCAGCAGCGACGCCGCAAAGAAGGCGACCCCGGCGCCAATGAACGGCCAGGGCCGGGCCACCGCCCGGTCGAGCAACGGCGCATAAAGCGCCTTGGTCCGGGCGATGATCCACACCTCTTTCTCCGAGACCTTGCCGCGGATCAGCAAGGCGACCAGTGCCGGGACGAGGGTCAGCGCCAGGATGAAGGCCGCGACCAGCGCCAGCATGATCGTGATCGCCATCGGCGAGAAGGTCTTGCCTTCGACGCCGGTGAACATCAACAGCGGCGCAAAGGCGAGCAGGATGATCGCCTGGCCGAACACCGTCGGCCTGATCATCTCCTGCGACGCCCGCATCGTCTCCTCGAGCCGCTCGCTCAGCATGAGCAGCCGCCCTTCATGTTCCTGGCGAAGCGCGAGCCGCGCCAGGCAATTCTCGATGATGATCACTGCACCATCGACGATCAGGCCGAAATCGAGCGCGCCCAGGCTCATCAGGTTGCCGGGCACCCGAAAGGCATTCATGCCCATCGCCATCATCAGGAACGAGAAGGGGATGACGAGCACCGCGATGATCGCGGCGCGGACATTGCCGAGCAGCAGGAACAGCGCGATCGCGACGAGGATCGCGCCTTCGGCCAGGTTCTTCTGCACCGTCGCGACCGTCGCATTGACCAGCTTCGACCGGTCGAGCACGGTCGTCACCTTGATCCCCGGCGGCAGCGATTTGGCGATGCCGTCGAGCCGCTCGCCGACGCTGCGCGCGACCACCCGGCTATTCTCGCCGATCAGCATCAGCGCGGTTCCGATCACCGCTTCATGGCCGTTCTGGCTTGCCGCGCCAGTGCGCAGCTCGCCGCCGATCTTCACTTCGGCGACATCCTTGACCGCGACCGGCACCCCGCCGCGCGTCGCGACGATCGCATCGGCAATCTCATCGACATCGCGGATCCGGGCATCGGCGCGAACCAGGAACGCCTCGCCACCGCGATTGAAGTAATTGGCGCCAACCGCAAGGTTCGCCGCCTCCAGCGCCTTGGCCAGCTCGGAATAGGAGATGCCGTAGGAGGACAGCTTCACCGCGTCGGGCTCGACGACATATTGCTTGGCATAGCCGCCGATCGAATCGATCCCGGCGACACCCTGGACGGTACGCAGCTGCGGCCGGATGATCCAGTCCTGCACCGTGCGCAGATAGGCCGCCCGACCGACCTCATCGGTGAGCCGCGCGCCCTCGGGGGTGAGGAAGCTGCCGTCCGACTGCCAGCCCGGCCGGCCATTGCGAATGGTCGCGCCCTTGCCGCCCGGGTTGGTGAAGTCGACCGAATACATCAGCAC
Organism: Sphingomonas alpina; assembly: GCF_014490665.1. Taxonomy (NCBI): domain Bacteria; kingdom Pseudomonadati; phylum Pseudomonadota; class Alphaproteobacteria; order Sphingomonadales; family Sphingomonadaceae; genus Sphingomonas; species Sphingomonas alpina. The sequence goes on from NZ_CP061038.1 coordinate 3,603,009, forward strand.
TTCGCCAAGCCCGGTGGTGACCGGCCCGATCTGCGGCTGCACGCCATCGGGAATCGTGTCACGTGCCTGGGCGAGGCGTTCGCTGACTTGCTGGCGCGCGAAATAGAGGTCGGTCTTGTCGCTGAAGATCGCCGACACCTGGCTGAACCCGTTGCGCGACAACGAGCGGGTGGTCTCCAGGCCGGGAATGCCGGCCAGCGCGGTCTCGATCGGGAAAGTGACGCGCTTCTCGATCTCGACCGGCGACAGTCCGCGCTCGACCGTATTGATCTGGACCTGGTTGTTGGTGATGTCGGGCACCGCATCGATCGGCAATCTGGTGAGCTGCCAGGCACCGAAGCCGGCGACGATCAGAAAGAGCAGGACCACCGCCCAGCGGGCGCGGACGGAAAAGGCCATAAGGTTCGCAATCATGGCCTAGTCCTCCTCGCCAGCGCCCTTGGCCAGTTCGGCCTTGAGCAGGAATGCCTCGCCGGTCGCGATGACTTGACCGGCGGCAAGGCCGGAGAGGATTTCGATCCGCCCGGCGCTGCGCCGGCCCGTCGTTACCGGCCGTGCGCGGAAGCCGTTCGCGCTGCGCACGAACACGACGTCGCGCCCCTCGAGCGACTGGACCGCGCTTTCCGGCACGACGATGCCACCCGCTTGCCCGGCGGCGGCCGGCTTCAGCCGCACCTGCACCGACTGGCCCGGTTGCAGCGCCCCGTCCGCGGCATCGATCACGGCGGTCGCCGCGCGCGTCTCGCCGCTCAGCGTCGGTGTTACGGCGCGGACTCGCGCCGCGATGGTCCGTCCGTCGGGCAGTTCGATCACTGCCGCATCGCCAGCGGCGATCCGCTGCGCATCGATCGCCCCGAGCGCCGCCTCGATCTGGATCAGGCGTGGATCGGCGACCCGGAACAACTCGGTGTCCGCCTGCACGAATGCGCCGAGGCTGACCTGCTGCACAGTGATCCGGCCGGAGATGGGGCTGGAGACGATCACGCCGCGCCCGTCGCGCGTGACGTTCGCTGCACCCGCCGAGACGCGCGCACGACGTGCCTCGGCATTGGCTACGGCGGCTTCCGCCTCGGCCCGTTCCAGATCGACGCGCGCCGACACTTTCTGCCCATAGAGATAGCGCTCACGCGCCACACCGCGCGCCGCGAGGCTTGCCCGGGCAGCAGCTGTGGCGCCATCGGCGGCGATCTGTGCCGCCTCGCGGCTCTCGATGATCGCCAGCGGTTCGCCCGCTCGCACCTGGTCGCCCAGCCGCTTGAACACGCGCGTCACTGCGCCGCTCGCGCGAGCCGTGACCAGCGCCTCGCCATTCGGCGCAGCGGTGACGGTGGCATGCGCGACAATCTCCGCCGCCAGCCCACCGGCCGCGATCGTCTGGGTCGTGATGCCCGCCTCGTGGATCGCGGCGGCGGTCATCTCGACCGCGTCGTTCGCCGGCGTCTTGCCGGCGGCGTCTGCATTGGCCTTGGGCGCGACCGGCTCGGCCGCATCGCTGGTACAGCGCGCGACGGAGAACCCGCTCGCCGCCGCGACAAGGATGGCGGCGGCAATGCTGCCGGCCAGGCGTTTGTCCTGAAGGATCATTGAGTGTCTCCGGAATAAAGTGGCGCAGGAGCGGTCAGCCGCTTCAGCCGCGCTTCGGCATCATGATATGCGGCCAGCGCATCGATCGACGCACCGCGCGTTTCGGCCAGCGTGCGTTCGGCCTCGAGCAACTCGAGCTGGCCGAACTTGCCCTGGCCATAGCCAATGCGTGCAATCCGCGCCGCCTCGACAGCCGCCGCCAGCCCTGCCCCGCCCGCCGCTCTCGCAGTCGCCGCTTCATTGTCGCGCTCGGCCTCGGCACTGGCGATCGCCTGCTCGGCGTCGGTCAGGGTCAACCGGCGCTGCGCATCGGCATGGTCCCGCTCGGCCCGCGCCTGATCGAGCGCGGCACGGCCATTGTTGAACAGCGGGATCGGGATCGACACGCCGAACACTGCCGCCATGTCATTGGTCGCCGCCAGCCGCCGCGCGCCCGCGCTCAGGGTGATGTCGGGCACACGCTGCGACCGCGCGAGCCGCACCTGTGCATCGGCGGTGGCGAGATCGGCCTTTGCCGCCGCCCAGGCCAGCGTCCTCTCGGCGCGCACCGGGATCGCCGGACCATAGCCGCCGACCCGGTCGAACCAGCCCAGGTCGAGCGCCCCGGTCACTGGCTGACCCGTCAGCCGCGCCAGCGCATCACGCGCTACCGTGACCGCGCGCCGCGCACGATCGAGCGCAGTTGCGGCGTTGATCCGCAGCACATCGGCGCGCTGCTCGTCGATCGGCGAGGTCGCGCCGACCTGCACCCGGTCGCGCGCAACACGCAGGCCCTCATCGGCAATCTCGGCCTGCGTCTGCGCCACGCCCAGCCGCCGCTCCGCCGCGACCGCCGCGATATAGACCTGGGTCACCCGCAGCCGCAGGTCGCCCAGCATCATGACGGCCGCGACCTGAGCGCGGGTCCGCCGCGAGTCCGCTACTGCGATCCGCGCCGAACGCTTCCCGCCCAGCTCGAGGGGCAATTGCAGGCTGGCGGTGGTCTCCGCGCTAGACAGCCCGTGATAGCTGCCCGTGCCGATAACATTCTCGGCCTGGATCTGGACCGACGGGTTGGGCCGCAGCCCGGCCACGATGCGGCCCGCATCGGCGGCGCGTACCCCGGCCTCTCCCATTTCGACCGCGGGCGACGCCGCCCCGGCCTGCGCCAACGCCTGTTCGAGCGTCAGCACTTCTCCTGATTGCGCCTGTGCGACACCCGCACAGAACGCGGCAGCCAGCATGGCCGCGATGAAACGATACATTTGAAAACACTCCTGACGGACAAGACTCCGGCAGCGCGGCGCACATCGCGTCGCGGCCGGGGGGCGGCCGTCAGGTTTGGGGCGGTCTCAGCGCAGGATCGGTCGGGCTCGTCACCCCATCCCGGAAATCGGCGAGCGTCGGAATCGACGCGACCCGGGCATGACCGATGTTATCGGCATCGGCGACGGGCGCCGCGACATGATGCCCATGGCACCCGCCGTGATGATGCGGAAAGCCGCTATCGCCGTCCATCGGCACCTGGTCGGAATCGCCATCGCTATGCCCGGCACTCACTTCCGTATCGGTGGTCGCGCAACCGATCGGCTCCGATGCATGCGCGACTGACCCGAGCCCGAGCGACAGCGCGAGCATGAGACAGGTCAGGAGCAGGAGCATCCGGTGCATCGCCTCACTCACTAGCAGCGATCGCGCCATGATGGGAAGCGATCGATCCGTCGGATGCGCGATCCGCGCGCAGTTCCTGCCGCGCCTGGCGCATGATCTGCGCCCCGCCGCTCAGCCCCAGCACGGCGAGGATCGTCGCGACGATCAGGTCGGGCCACATCGTGCCGGTGCCGAACACGCCGCCCGCCGCCAGCACCACGGCGACATTGCCGATCGCGTCATTGCGCGAACAGATCCACACCGAGCGCATGTTCGCATCGCCCTGGCGGTAGCGGTACAGCAGCGCCGCGACACCGCCATTGGCGATCAGCGCCATCACGCCGATCACGCCCATCGGCACCGCCTGCGGCGATGCGCCGGCGAGCGCCGCCCAGCCGGCCGTCACCAGCACCCAGGCCCCAAGCACGGTCAGCGTCGCGCCTTTGGCAAAGGCGGCGCGGGCGCGCCAGCGCAGCGCCATGCCGGCCACCACCAGGCTGATCGCATAGCTCGCCGAATCCCCGAAAAAGTCGAGCGCATCGGCCTGCAACGCGCGCGATTCCGCCGTTGCGCCGACCACCAGCTCGATCGCGAACATCGTCGCATTGACGATCAGCGCGATCCACAACACGCGGCGCCAGCGCGGATCATTGGCCGGTTTCTGGTTCGCGCAACTGTTGCAGGCCATGATCGCGGCTCCTCGACCGACTCGACGATCCGCGCTATATGCACCCTGTAGCAACTACAGGGTCAAGGCCTATGAGCGATCTCAAGATCGGCGACCTCGCGCGCGCCACCGGCACCGGCGTCGAGACGGTCAGATGGTATGAGAAGGTCGGGCTGCTCGCCCGCCCGCCGCGCACCGCATCGAACTATCGCAGCTATGGCCATAGCGACCTGATGCGGCTGAGCTTCATCCGCCGCGCCCGCGACCTGGGCTTTTCGATCGACCAGATCCGCACCATGCTCGACCTGTCGGACGACCGCAGCCGCGACTGCGCGACGATCGATGCGATCGCGTCGGAGAATCTGACCGAGATCGACCGCAAGATCGCCGACCTCACCGCACTGCGCGGCGAGTTGGCAAATATGGTCGTCTCGTGCCGCGGCGGCAGCGTCGCGGATTGCCGGATCCTCGAGGCGCTCGCGCCAGTCCAGCGCTCACCGGCCTGAACCTCCGATCAGCGTCGCGAGATCGATCGCCCCGGCCATCGCCGCATTGCCCGCATCGCCGGGATGCAGCCGGTCGCCCGAATCATAATCCCGCCGCAAGGTCGCCGGAGCAGCCGGATCGCTGAGCAACCGGTCGAAATCGACCACCGTGTCGAACGTCCCGCTGCTGCGGATCCAGTCATTGATCCGCCGCCGCAGCGAATCCTTCTCCGCGCTATAGTAAGTCGCCGCCATCGGCGTGCCGGGCAGCGCGCCCGCAAACGGGGTCAAGGTCGCGCCGACCACCCGCACCCCATTGGCATGCGCCCGCGCGACGATCTGGCGGTAACCGGCGGCCAGCCGCTCGAAACGCATCGGCGGCTCGTCCGGCGCGAACGGTGTCCCCGGCCAGGCAATGTCGTTGATGCCGAGCAGCAGGATCAATGTCCGCACCCCAGGCTGGGCCAGCACATCGCGATCGATCCGCGCCAGCGCATTGCTGCCCATCCCGTCGCTGAGCAGCCGTGCACCCGAAATGCCCGCATTGACCACCGAAATGCCCTGCGGCGCGGCGCGCGCGGCGAGATAGTCCGGCCAGCGCCGCTCCGCCTCCATCGTCGCGCCCGCGCCATCGGTGATCGAATCGCCGAGCACCACCACCGTCCCGCGCGCCGTCGGCGCCTCGACCAGCACATCCGACAGGAACAGCCTTACGCTCGTCAGATCGGGCCGGGCGAATGCGGGCGCGGCAAGATGATCGCCGCGCAGGATATAGGCACTGCGTCGCCCGTCCCAATGAAAGGAGTCCACCGGCACCGCCCCCCGGAAATACAGGCTGACCGCGAGATCCGCCGCTGCGCCGACCGGCAGCGATACCGCATCGCTCAGTACTGACGCACCCGGCGCGAGAACCACGCCGGGCTCGCCGCCAAAGGTCACCACCCGGTCGGTCACGCCAGCGATCGCCGAACCGCCGGTCGATCGTGCCAGATGTACTCCGGCAATCCGCACCGGCGACCGGCCATATGCATTGGACAAGCGGATCCGCACGCGCGTGCCGCCGATACCGATCCGCACCACCTGGCGCACGGTGCGATCCTCAAGCGAGACCGGAACCCCTGCCGGCAGCACGAAACCCTCACCCCACACTGCTTGCGGGCTCGCGCTCCACCCCGGCACCCAGTCGGCGGCAAGGGCGCTCCCCGGCGCAACCAGGGCGAGAGCGGCAAGCGCGGCAGACAGACGGTTCATCGAGCATCCCTTCGGCTAAGGGCACAGCGCCCTCGTTCCGCTCGAGATGGACCCGCCGCCATCCGTGAAGTAGAGAGCATCAAGGCACATCATTCGGGAATTGACGGCACAAATGGCACGAGCCGATACCAATCGTGCGGGCGAGATGGAGATGTTCGTCCGCGTGGTCGAAAGCGGTGGCTTCTCCGCCGCGGCACAGGCCGCCAGCCTCACCCCTTCGGCGGTCAGCAAGCTCGTCGCGCGGCTGGAAACCCGGCTTGGCGTGCGATTGGCGCAGCGCTCGACGCGCCATTTCGCCCTCACGCCGGAAGGGCAGGATTATTACGATCGCGCACTCCGCATTCTCGCCGATCTGGACGAGGCGGAGCGCACCGCCGGAGCGGGCGGCCGGCCGGTGGGGCGTCTGCGCATCAGCAGTAGCGCCTCCTATGTCACACATGTTCTTGCGCCGATCCTTCCCGCCTTTCTCCATGCCTGGCCCGATGTCGATATCGATATCGTCCAAACCGACACCGTGATCGACCTGCTTGCCGATCGCACCGACATTGCGGTCCGGGCCGGCCCGATGCCCGATTCCCGGCTGGTCGCGCGCAAGCTTGGCGAGACGCGAATGATGATCGTCGCCGCGCCCGGCTGGATCGCCCGCCACGGAACGCCGCATACCCCGGCCGAGCTCGAACGGCACGACCGGCTCGGCTTCGCCTATTCGCGCGCCACCAATGGCTGGCCGCTGCTCGACCAGGGCAGTGAGACGCTGTTGCCCTTGGCGGCGCGGATTCGGGTGAGCGACGGTGAAGGCATTCGTCGCTTCGCCCTGGCCGGCATCGGCATAGCCCGCCTCGCCACCTTCACCATCGGCGATGATCTCGCTTCGGGCCGGCTGGTGCCACTGCTCGAAGAGTATAACCCGGGCGATACCGAAGCCTTTCACGCCGTCTTTCTCGGCCGGTCGGAATCGTTACCGGCGCGGGCGCGGGTGTTTCTCGATCATCTCGCCGAGCATGGCCGGGTCGCCTGAACGGTTCAGCCGCGCAGATCCTTGCGCTGAGTCACAATCGGAATTCCGTTCGTGTCGATCTCGAATCCCACCACCTGAAACCCGTGGCGCAGATTGACGATGATCATCGCATTGTTGACCGCCCGCGTCCGCGTCTCGACATGGGTATAGCCGCTCGCCGCGGCGGCCTCGTGCTGTCGCACCATCAGCGCATCGGCGATCCCGAGCCTGCGCGCCGAAGGATGCACCCCGCCGAGCCAGCTGTAGAAAAGATGCGGCCCACGCCGATAGCCGAGCTTGAACCCGGCCAACTCGCCCTCCCGATACGCAAGCCAAAGCTCCGGTTCGGCAATTCCGGGCAGTCGCAGCGCCAGATAATCCGGATCGAACCCGGGAAACAGCGTCAAGCATAACGGCAAAAGCAGAGCGATCGCCTCGTCCGCGCTGCCCTTATAGCGCCGATACTCGATGTCGCTCATGCTTCCTCCGCGTCGATATTGTCGATCACCCGCTTCAGCAGCGACAGCAAGGTCTCGACCTCGTCCGCGGTGAACCCGCGCACCGCCGCCGCATTGCCCGCCGCCAGCACCTGGCGCGCCGCGCCCTGCCGCACACGCGCCGCCTCGGTCAGCGAGATCAGGCTGCTGCGCCCATCCTCGGGGTCGGGCTCGCGCTGGATCAGCCCGTCGCGCTCCATCCGCGTCAGCATCTGTGCCATGGTCGGCTGCTCGACCTTGGCCCAGCGCGCCAGCTCGCGCTGTGACAATTTCGCGCCGTCCTTCAGCGCGACCAGCACCGGCAATTGCCCGGTACTCATTCCCAACGGCTTGAGCCGCGCATCGCCCAGCCGCGCCATGCTCCGCGCCGCGCGGCTGATATGGTGGCCGGGCGTCGCCATCGGATTCCATGCATCGTCGTGCATTTACATAGCCACCTATCTAATATACATAGTGTCCTATGCAGATCATAGAGGACCGACTCTGATGCGACAATATCGGATAGCGATTATCGGCGGCGGGCCGGGCGGATTGACGCTCGCGCGGCTGCTGCATCTCGGCGGCCTGTCCGCCACCGTGTTCGAGCGCGATGCGCATGCCGGCGACCGGCCGCAAGGCGGCACGCTCGACCTGCACGCCGATACCGGCCAGCGAGCGCTGCGCCTCGCCGGGCTCGAGCGCGAGTTTCTTGCCGCTGCACGTTATGACGATCAGGGCATGCGGCTGTACGATAGCAATGGAGCCTTGCTGTTCGGTGATGACTCGAGCGACGGCGACCGGCCGGAAGTCGACCGCACCGAACTGCGCCGCATGCTGATCGACTCGCTGCCTCCGGCGATGATTCGCTGGGGCACACGCGTCGATCGGATCGAACCGGCGGGCGATGGTTATGACGTGGTGACGGGTGGCGCGCGCGGGTCCTTCGACCTGGTGGTCGGAGCGGATGGCGCCTGGTCGAAGGTCCGCCCCCTGCTCTCCGGCGCGCGTCCCGCCTATGAAGGCGTGACGTTTGTCGAACTTGGCTTCGACGATGTCGATCGCCGTCATCCCGCGATCGCCGCGCTGGCCGGGCGCGGCAAGATGTTTGCGTTGGGGGACAATCGCGGCCTGATCCTGCAGCGCAACGGCCATGCCCATATCCGCGGCTATTTTGCACTGCGCAGCGACGAGCCCTGGGCAGCCGCGCTGGAGGATGCCGCCCCCGAAGCGATCCGCGAGCGGATGCTGGGGTATCTCAAGGGCTGGGCACCCATCTTGACCGATGCGATCCGCTTGGCCGACACGATCATCGGCGTGCGGCCGCTCTACGCGTTGCCGGTCGGGCATCGCTGGGCACATCGTCCGGGCCTGACCCTGATCGGCGACGCCGCGCATCTGATGTCGCCCTTCGGCGGCGAAGGCGTCAATCTGGCGATGAGCGACGCCGCCGATCTGGCGGCAGCGCTGATCCAGGGCGATGATGCGGCGGTGGCACGCTTCGAGGAAGCGATGGCTGCCCGTGCCGAGCCGGCGGCGCGTGGTGCGATGGAAGGGCTGCGCCATGCGATTTCGCCCCATGGCCCGCAAGCGGTGCTGACGCATTTCATGGAGGTAATGGCGGGGGCGTGAGCGCAGCCCCTCACCGGAGAGCGAGCGGCATCATCCCGCGGCGAAGCCGCTGATCGCCAGCTTCTGCCCCGTCAGGCGCAGCGATGCGAACAGCACCCCCCCATAGACCGCCGCAGTCGCGACGAACGCCACCACGGTCGCGGTGCCGAAGCCCGTGTTCAGGCCGCTATGCAAGGTCAACGCGACCATCAGCCCGGCAGCGCCGGCCAGCACCGGCGGCCACAGAGGCGTGAGCGGAGCGCGCACGCCGAGCTGCGCACGCAGCACCAGCCGCCGCAGCGCCGCCTGAACCATCGTCGCCAGCAACACCGCCCCTGCCGCCCCGGCAATACCAAAGCGCGGGGTGAAGCTGATCGCTGCGGCGACGCACACGACGAAGCTTGCGGCCATGATCAGCAGCCCGGTCTTGGGCCGGAGATAGACGAACAGGAAATCGCCCAGCCCGAACGTGCCCTGCACCGCCTCCGCCACGGTAAGCAGGATCAGCGCTACATAGCCTGCACTGAACCCTGGGCCGAACAGTTCGAGCAGCTGACCGCCGACCGCGACGAACGCGACCAGGAAGGCTGTCTGCACCGACAGGATCAACCGCGCGGCGGTGGCGAGCGCAGTGACCGTGCGCGCCTGGCCGCTTACCGACAAGGTTCGCGCCACCATCGGCACGAGCAGGCTGTCGAAGCTCTGCCGCGCATGGCGCAGCGGCGTGCGCAGCTGCTGCGCCATGCCGTAAATGCCGGCCCAATGATTGCCCAGGAAGATGCCGACCAGGTACAGGTCGAGCCGCGTGAATATCCCGTTGATCACGTCAGTGCCGGTATTGGGCAGCAGCTCGCGCAGCAGCGCAAACAGGCGCCGTCCCGGCCGGTAGCTGCGCAGTGCGAAATGCGGGAAACTACGCCGTACCGCATAGAGCGCATAGGCATTGAGCATCACATTGCCGACCCAATAGCCGATGATCAGGCCGGTATGATCAAACCCGAGCGAATAGGCGACGACCGTGCCGGTGAGCAATGAATAGGGTTCGACGACGCTGCGTCCGACCACCTCATATTTCACGACATGTTTCCAGCGCGTCGCAGCGAACAGCACGTCGGCCAGCGCCTGTCCCGCAATCATCGGGGCGATCCAGAACAAGGCGGTCGCGGCCGAGCCGGCCACCTCGCGCGGAACCAAAGTGGTGGCACCCATGATCAGCGCAGCGACACCGGCGCTCGCCATCACCACCAGCAGCGCAGCGTCAAGCACGATGTGGAAATCGGGCCTGCCCGCCCGCTTGCTCTCCGTTTCGAGCTGCCCTGCCTCGACATTGCGGTCCAGCAGCTGGAACAGCGTCTTCTTCAGCGACAGGCCGGTCAGCCCAACGCTGGCCTCGAGTACCGCGACGGCAATGCTGTACGCGCCGAACAACCCGGCGCCGAATAGCCGCCCGGCGACGAACAGAAACAGGAAGCGCGCACCAAGCCGGATGACGAAGCCGAACGCGGTAGAAAACGCACCGCGCAGGATCATCCGATCGGCGGTCACGCCTGGATGGGTATCGTCGCGGGCCAAAGTCAGGCCAGACGCGTCGTGTCGTCGACCGTCAGCCCGCCCGTAAGCGGCTCGGTCACCCCGGCGGATGCGCGCAGGATCGGCCGCACCGCACACAGCACCAGGAACAACCATAGCATGGCGAAGCCGCACAAGGTGAACAGGATGACCCGCCCGCCGCCGACGAGGATGATCAGCGCGAACAGGAATGCGAAGAAATCGCGGCTGGTGACCACGACCAGCGCATCGGTGATCTTCGCTGCAAGTCCGGTCGGAAAGCGCCGCTCATAGAAACGCTTGAGGAAATTGAGATCGCCCGGCTTGCCGAGCCGCCGCGCGAGCAATGCCATCAAACTCAGCCCCACCACGACCAGAATGATCGCGATCCCGCCGGCAAGCGCTTGGCTTTGCCCATATAGCTGAGTCAAACCGATCGTCACCGCGATGAAGAAACTGACATTGATCGTCATGTCGACGCTGGTGTCGAGCAACGCGCCGCCGGCACTGCTGCGATAAGTGGCGCGCGCAACCTCTCCATCGACTCCATCGAGCAGCGACGCCGCCTGAAACAGCAGCCCACCCGCGACCAGCCCGGGATAGCCGCCGAACAACAGGCTGAGAATCATCGCTGCGCCGACCAGCCCGACCACTGCCGTCGCGTGCCAGGGGCGCAGCCCCGGGATACGCAATGCCAGCGCAGAAACGCGCCGCGACACTGGCCGGTTGATCCAGCGCGAGACGAGTCCGTCGCTTGGCTTGCCGGTCGCCTCGACCACCCCGGCAATGGTGATCGGCCCCGTCTCTATCGCCTTCAGCCGCCGTGCCTCATGGTCGACGACGAAATGAACCGATGCGTCCGCGCCGCCGGCGCGGCGCACATCGTCGACCGCTTCGGGAGACAGGCGCCCGCCATCCTGGACATCGATCCAGATCTGGTGTGCGCCATGCCGGCGCGCGTGCGCCGTGGCATGCGCCGCAACGGCCACGCCCGCGACGAGCCGTTCGGCTGCCGCCGCACCGGGGAAGACAAGTCGCACCTCGCTTCCGACTGGCGCGTCCGTCCTGCTAGCCATTCAAATCCCTTTTACCGCCCGAAAATTGCCCGAATATCTGCCCAACAGGTAAGCGCTATTTCACGCCATGCAACTCGGCGCTCATACACGGATCAACTCGGGCCAATCTGAGGCAAAGAAAAGGCAGGCCCGGCGACTTTGTATCAAGTTGTCCGGGCGTACCATTATCCGCGATTATAGGCGCCGCGCCGGCGCGGCGGTGCTTGAGCGCATGACCAGTTCATAAGGCAGGTTGCGACTGAACGACCCCTTGTCCGGATGCGCGGCGTAGGTCGGATCCGTCAGGATATCGACCGCGGCGGCAGCCAGCTCCATCTTGGGCTGGCGGATCGTGGTCAGCTGCGGCCATGACACCCGCGCGACCGGCGCGTCGTCGAAGCCGGCGACCGACAGCGTGTCGGGCACCGCGATACCATGCTTGATCGCGGTGACCAGCACGCCCAGTGCCATATCGTCATTGCTGGCGAAGATCGCGGTCGGCCGGTCGTCGCTGGCCAGTATCTCCTCGCCGAGCCTGAGGCCGGAGCGGAACGAGAAGTCACCCTCCAGCGTGCGGTTCGGCGCCACGTCCAGCCCCGCCTCACGCATCGCGTCGCGAAAGCCGATATAACGCAGGCCCGATGCGCTGTGCACTGGGTCGCCCTTGATGCAGGCGATGTCGCGATGGCCGAGGCCAATCAGGTGCCGGGTCATCTCGCGTGCGGCGGCGCGGTCGTCCATCCGGACCGAGCCCGACCTTTCGTCGTCGCTGCTCGGCGAGATGCGCACGAACGGCAGCTCGTGCCGCTCGAGCACCGCGATCAGGTCCGCCCGGTCGCACAGGGGCGGAGTCAGGATCGCCCCGCCGAGATTGAGCGCGCGCAGGCCGACATCCATCTGGCCGAGCCAGTCGGGCGTTGCCGTATCGAGCGGCTCGATCACCAGATGATAGCCAAGGTCGCGGCTGCGCAGCAGCGCGCCGAGCTGGACATCGGCGGCATAGCCCGAGGCCGGGTCGTCGACCAGCAGGCCGAGCAGATAGGATTTCGAACTCGACAGGCTGCGCGCGAAGCTGTTCGGGCGATAGCCCATCTCTCGCACCACGCGCATGACCAGCTCGCGCACCGGCGGGCGGACATGATCCTCGTCATTGATCACGCGCGACACCGTCTTGGGTGACACCCCGGCGCGCTCCGCGACTTCCTTGATCGTGATCGGCTTCATACCGCCACCGCCACGGGGTCGGCCGCCGTCCGGTTGACGACTGCGAAGCCGGCGATGACTATATAACAGGAGGCGGGCAGCAGCAGCGACAGTTCCAGCCCGATCCGGTCGGCCAGTACCCCGGTCAGCAACGGCACGATCGCCCCGCCAACCACCGCCATGCACAACAGCATCGACGCGAGCGGCGCCTGCGTCTCGTCCTCGGGCAGCGCCAGCGCATAGAGTGTCGGATACATGATCGAATTGCACAGCCCCACCGCGATCAGCGCGACCGCACCGGTCACACCCCCGGCCAGGCTCGCAACCACGGCCAGCGCCATCGCCGCCAGCCCCGCCACCGCGAGCAGCATGCCGGCATCAATCCGCCGGAGCAGGAATGCGCCGGCGAACCGTCCGATCATCGCCCCACCCCAATACAGGCTGACCAGCTGTCCGGCGGCGAGCGGTGTCGCATGCAGGCTGCCGGGCAGCATCAGGTAATTGGGGATCAGCGTGCCGATGGCGACCTCTGCTCCGACATAGGCGAACATCGCCACCGTCCCGGCAAGCAGCCGCCGATCGTGCAGCACCGTCGGCAAATGGCGCAGCAATGCGCCTGCCGGGGACAGCGCCGCCTTCCCAAGCAGATTGCGCTGCCGGTGGAAGGCGATGGCGAGTATCCCGAGCAACACGGCTCCGCCGATGAACGGCACCGCATCATCGCCCACCGGGCCGCCACGATCAGACCCGATCGACCCGAGCAGGAACACCGCGCCGATCAGCGGCCCGAGTACCGTGCCAAGCGCATTGAATCCTTGAAGCAATGTCAGCCGCGCGGCGGCACGGCGCGACGGGCCAACCACGGTGACCACGGTATTGGCCGCCATTTGCAGGAAGGTGATGCCGGTCGAGAGCGTCAGCAACGCGAGCAGCACCAGCGCGAAGGAACGCCATTCGGCCGAGGCGATCAGCGCCAGGCATCCCGCCACCATCACGCTCAACCCGGCGACGATCGCGCGCATATAGCCGATGCGCAGGATCGCGAGCGCGATCGGGAAGGCGAACAGCAGGTAGCTCAGGTGAAAGGCGAACTGCACCAGCAGCGCCCGGGTATAGTCGAGCCCCAGGGTCAGCGTGAGGCGCGGCACCAGCAATCCGACGATCGAGGTCAGGAAACCGCCCAGGAAGAACACCCCGATCGACAGCTCGAACAGGGTCTTGCTGGTCCGCGCTTCGGGATCTGATGAGGAGGTCGCCACGGCCTTTCATGACCGGAGCGATGCAATCGTGCAACTGTCCGGGGAATTTTTGACATCGATGTCGGCCTCCTTTGACATCGATGTCGGTTTTTGTTGACATCGATGTCGAGCGCGCCTTTGGGTGCCGCCAAGCCCGATCAAAAGGGTGAGTCGTGTGGGAGGATTTCATGAAACGGTCTCTGTTCACCGCGAGCACCATGCTCGCCACTTCGTTCCTTGTGGCAGCGCCCGCATTCGCGCAGGCCGCGCCGGCGCCCGCCGAGCAGACGGCTGATCCGGCGGCTACGGCCGCACCCGTGGATGAAGGCGATATTCTGGTCACCGCAACGCGGCGCGAGACCAGCCTGCAGAAGACTCCGCTCGCGGTGTCGGCCTTCAGCCAGGCGACGCTTGACCGGCAACAGGTCAACAACATCACTGACCTCGCACGCTTCGTGCCCAGCCTGCAGTTCAACCAGCAGGGCGATCAGTCGGCCGTGCTGCTGACGCTCCGCGGCATCGGCAACGACACGGCCTTTACCGAAGTCGCCGATCCCGAGGTCGCGATCTATATCGACGGCATCTATTCGCCGCGCGCGCAGGGTGCGTCGGTGCTGATGTACGACATGGAGCGCGTCGAAGTGTTGCGCGGGCCGCAGGGCACCTTGTTCGGTCGTAACGCGACCGCCGGCGCTGTCGGCCTGATCTCGGCCAAGCCGACCTTCGACAAGCTTGGCGGCTATGCCGAGGCGATCGTCGGCGATTACAACCGCATCGGCACGCGCGGCGCGATCAACATACCGATCAGCGATACGCTGGCGGCACGCTTCGCCTTCGTCACCGAGCGCCATGACGGCTATGCCGATTTCCAGCCGGCACCCAATGTGCCCAATGTCGACCGGTCCGCCTTCATCACCACCGGCAAGAAATATTACGCGCAGGACCAGATGTCGGGCCGTCTCAGCCTGTTGTGGCAGCCGAGCGATCGCTTCACCTGGAACCTCAGTGCGGAAGGGTTCCTCGACAAGGGCGCGCCCGTCATCTCGCTGCTGCAGACTCCGCGTCCCGGCACCAAGCTCTTCTCGACGCTCAGCGACACCGCGCCCGACACCGACCGTTATTCGGTCGCGGTGCGCAGCACGATGGACCTCGACATCAGCGACCATGCGCAGATCAGCTATATCGCCGGTTTCTCGCGTCTTGGCGGCAGCACCCAGGCCGATGCCGATGCCGGCGCGCTGCCGCCGACCGGCGGCTTCGACCCGGTGACCGGCCAGCAACTCTATCTCGGCGCGTTCGGCGAGAACCGCACGGTCAAGTCGCGCTATGATTTCACCAGCCACGAACTGCAGCTGAAATCGACCGGCGAGAACCGCTTCGACTATATTCTCGGCGCTTATTATTCGCATGAGAACAACAGCATCCGCTTCGACGTCGATCAGCGTGACGGCTATCGCGACGGCAGCACGCGCGCCTTTGTCGGCAGCTTCATCCAGGCCAAGCGCACGATCGACTCGCTCGCCGGCTTCGGCCAGGTCATCTGGCACGCAACCGACGCGATCCGCCTGACGGGCGGCCTGCGCTACACCCATGACAAGAAGGCCGATATCGGCGGGCGCAACGTCACCGGCTTTGGTTGCCCCACGCCCGGCAGTCCGATCTGCACCGCCAATTTCTTCGGCGCCTATCCCAACGCCACGGCCGAGGAATTGCTCGCCTTGTTCCCGCAGGGCGCCTTTTCGATCTCGAACAATGACGTGAAGGGCAGCTGGAACAAGCTGACCTATCTCGCCCGCGTCGATGCCGATCTCTCGCCCGGCATGCTTGGCTATGCGAGCATCAGCAGCGGCTTCAAGTCGGGCAATATCCAGGATGGTGGCAAGACCACCGACCCGGAGACGATCACCAACTATGAAGTCGGCCTCAAGAGCCGCTTGTTCGACCGCCGCGTGACCCTCAACCTCGCGGCCTATTATTCCGACTTCCGCGGTTACCAGGTCAACCAGGTGGTCACGATCCGCGACGCGAACGGCAACACGATCAGCAGCCAGGTCGGCACGCAGAATGCCAAGGGCGCCAAGGCGTACGGCTTCGAGGCCGAGCTCAACGCCAACCTGACCGATCATGACCGGCTGCAATTCGCCGGCACGCTGCAAAAGACCAAGCTCGACACTTTGGTCGCGATCGATGGCCGCTTCGATGATGGCGGCAACACCGCCGCGGCGCGCGACCTGAAGGGAAATGAGCTGCCGCACGCGCCGCGCTTCTCGGCAACGGCAAGCTATGAGCATGACTTCGTGCTGGCCAATGGCGGGCGGATCACGCCGCGCGGCACGATCCATTACGAGACCAAGAGCTACCTCACCTACTTCAACGGCGACTTCAAACCGCGCACGCTGACCACTGGCCAGGTGGTCGTCTATGGCGACGGCTTCGACAGCCAGAAAGCCTATACGCGCAGCGACCTCTCGCTCCGCTATACCGCGCCGGGTGACAGCTTCAGCATCGAGGCGTTCGTGCAGAATGTCGAGGACAGCAAGATCCGCACCGGCGCCAGCACCTTCGGCCCGACCCGCTACGACCCCGTGTTCCTCTCGGTCTATCAATCGCCGCGGACCATTGGTGCCCGCATCAAGGCATCGTTCTGATAAACTTGGCGGGCAAGACCTCCCCCCTCCCCCTGTCGGTCTTGCCCGCCCTTTTTTCCGTGAAGACCACCGCCGGCGCCTCCCCCTGAATCCGGAGGCGTCCGGCCGTCGGCATGTGGAAGGCGACATGACATGATGAGTTTCAGGACCCGCGCCGTGATCGGCGCAATGCTGGTATCGACAGCGATGCCGGCGATGGTCGACGCGCGCGCCACCAAGCGCGCACCCGCCACCAAGGCGGCAACCGGCACCAATGCCGAGGCGCGCGCGGCAAAGCTGGTCAAGGCGATGACCCAGGCCGAAAAGCTCCAGCTCGTCTTCAGCTTCTTCCCGCCGCATGCGACCGGCAAGCCCGGTTCCCCGACCGACATGATCCCGTCCGCCGGCCATACCCCGCCGATCCCCCGGCTCGGCATTCCGACGCAGCGCGAAAGCGATGCGAGCCTCGGCGTCGCCAACCAGGTCGAGCAGCGCAAGGGCGATGTCGCGACCGCGCTCCCCGCCGGGCTCGCCACCGCCGCAACCTTCGACCCGGCATTTGCCTATCAGGGCGGCGCGATGATCGGGTCGGAAGCGCGTGCCAAGCGCTTCAACATCCTGCTGTCCGGCGGCGTCAACCTGACGCGCGATCCGTGGAACGGCCGCAATTTCGAATATCTCGGCGAAGACCCGCTGCTCGCCGGCACGATGGCGGGCGAAGCCATTCGCGGCGTGCAGAGCAACCACATCGTCTCGACGGTGAAGCATTTCGCGCTCAATTCGCAGGAAACCGGGCGCATGTTGCTCGACGCGCGGATCACGCCGTCCGCACTCCGCGAAAGCGACCTGCTCGCCTTCCAGATCGCGATCGAGCGCGGCCGGCCCGGATCGGTGATGTGCGCCTATAACAAGGTCAATGGCGATTGGGCGTGCGAGAATGCGGTCCTGCTGACCGACATATTGCGCAAGGACTGGGACTATAAGGGCTGGGTCATGTCCGACTGGGGCGGCGTCCATTCGACCACCAAGGCGGCGATTGCCGGGCTCGACCAGCAATCGGGCAAGGAGCTCGACAAGCAACCTTATTTCGCCGCCCCGCTCGCCGCCGCCGTGGCCGATGGCAGCGTGCCGCAGGCGCGGCTCGACGAGATGGTCACGCGCATCCTGACCGGCATGATCGAGAATGGCCTGCTCGACCATCCGATGCCCGAGACCGCACAGCCGATCGATTACGCGACCCATGCCAATGTCGCGCAGGCCGCGGCGGAAGCCGGGATCGTGCTGCTCAAGAACGAGAAGGAGCTGTTGCCGCTTGCCAAGACCGCGAAGCGCATCGTGCTGATCGGCGGCCACGCCGATGTTGGCGTGCTGTCGGGCGGCGGATCGTCGCAGGTCCGCTCGGTCGGCGGCGCACCGGTCGAGATCCCGCTGACCAGCGGCGCGGCCGCCTCGTTCGCGCGGGTCACCTATCACGCTTCCTCCCCGCTTGCCGCAATCCGCAAGCTCGCGCCCGGCGCTGAGATCAGCTTCGTGGACGGCAACGATCCCGTCGCCGCGGCGGCGGCTGCCAAATCGGCCGATCTCGCCATCGTCTTCGCCACTCAGTGGCAGACCGAGGCGCAGGATGCCGAGACGCTGGCGCTGCCCGACAATCAGGACGCGCTGATCACCTCGGTCGCCGCCGCCAATGCGAAGACCGTCGTGGTGCTGGAAACCGGCGGCCCGGTGCTGATGCCGTGGATCGACCGGGTCGATGGCGTGGTCCAGGCCTGGTACCCCGGCCAGCGCGGCGGCGAGGCGATCGCCAATATCCTGTTCGGCGCGGTCAACCCGTCGGGCCGCTTGCCGATCACTTTCCCACGCTCGGCCGATCAGGCGCCGCGCCCCGAGCCGGTCGGCCTGTCGACGCTCAAGACCGCCGCCGACCGCGTTGCCGCCGCCAATTCGGACGGTGGCAAGGGTGCCGCACCGGTCTCCTTCCCGGTCGAGTATCAGGAAGGCAGCGATGTCGGCTATCGCTGGTACGCAGCGAAGAAGCTGACTCCGCTGTTCCCGTTCGGCCATGGCCTGTCCTACACCAGCTTCGGCTATGCCAATCTGAAGGTAACAGGCGGTCAGACGCTGACGATCAGCTTCGACGTGACCAACAAGGGTGCCCGGGCCGGCGCCGATGTGCCGCAGGTCTATGTCGCACGCGCCGATGGCGCCCCGCGCCTTGCCGCGTTCCAGCGCGTCACGCTGAAGCCGGGCGAAACTCGTCACATCACGCTCGCCGCAGAACCGCGCATCCTCGCCAACTGGGACGATGCCGGGCATCAATGGCATATCGCTGGTGGGTCATACCGGGTGACGCTGGCGCAGGATGCCAGCGGCACGGGCGGGACCACCGCACAGGGTACGCTGACGGAGCGCCGCTTCGGGAAGTGAGGCGGGTTCAAGTTAGGCCCCTTTACTAAAGATGCTGCTTCCCCGGCGCAGGCCGGGGCCCAGTTGGGAAACGCGAGTGAGTGTCGCTGCGCTTTATTAGCTTCAACCTTCCCAACTGGACCCCGGCCTGCGCCGGGGAGCATTTTGGGTTGAAGAGCATGTCGACCGCGCGTCGCCAGCGCGAGGAAGTACTCTTCGAACGTCGCCGTTCACCGCTGTTACGCGGCAAATAAAAACCCACCCCTGTTAAGTTGGATTTCGCGGCCGAATTCCTCGCACCTTTACAGTGCCTTACCCTCCCCCACCCCTGTTACTGATAACAGCGGTGGAGCAGCGGAAGAACAGGGGTCATTTCATCGGAACAGGGGTGAGCGCCCCTGTTCCACGACCATGAGAAAGAGCCGGACGAGCGCCGGCTGGCGTCTCATCCGACCTCACCCTGCGGCACCGCGCAGTCGCGTTGAATCGCTCACCGGCCCCGGCTTTATTCCAGCCCTTCGACCAGATCCTTGCTTTCCTTCAGGCCAAGCCGGGTCGCGTCCTTCGCGACCTTGATCGCCTCGATCTTGCGGCCGGCCGAGAGCAGCGCGATGACCTGCGCCTGGATTTCGGGCGACAGGACATGGCTCGGCGCGCCACCCGATACATCGACCGCGGCGCTTGCCGGCGGCTGATAGCGTGTCGGCACCGGCCGATAGACCGGCGGCTGCCCGCCAAGCAGTGGATCGCGCACTCGCGAGCGGCGCAGCACCAGCGCGAGCAGGATCACAAAGATGACGCCAAGCACAATCAGGATGGGAAGGGGTACGAACACATCTGGCTCCTGTGCAATTGACGACTAGGCTATATCGCGACGTGGCCATTCAACGCACCGAACACCGAAATGTCACGCCGTATCGGCTATGAATCCGTTTCGCTCTGCCGGCGTGAAACACACGCATCATTCGGATTTGCGCAACAACCGTCCTACAATGCCCAATCGCAAAAAGGAGAGAATGAGATGCGCATGATACCGCGAAATCCCACCAATGGCGTCTATCCGGCCAGCGACGATTATGTGCATGCGATGGAAGTCATCGCGCCCACCAGATTCCTCTATCTGAGCGGCACGATGGGGCTGGATGAAGCGGGCAATGCGCCCGAGAGCCTGGACGACCAGCTCATCCTCATCTGGAAGAACATCGCCCGCATTCTCGCCGAAGCGGAGATGACGGTCGACAATATCGTTCGCCTTACCAGCTACCTCACGGACCATGATTTTGCCGAAGCCAATGCGGACGCCCGCTGTCGCGCGCTTGGCGACCGCCGCGTTCCGACGACGGCGATCGTGGTCAAGACCTTGCTGCCCGAATGGCTGGTGGAGATTGAGGTGGTTGCCGCAGCGTGATGGCTGCGCGACGCCCGCGCAGCCAAAACCAAAATCTGCCCCAATCCCCCCAAATGCCACTGGCCGACGCAACATCCGCTCGCCTAGACTGAGCCAATACCAGCCCATCGAGAGGTCACCCGTCATGGATCGTCGCCAGTTCCTCGCTTCCAGCGGCATCGCCGCGCTTGCCGCCACCCTGCCGGGCACGGCGATCGCCGCGAGCGGAACGGGCGGCGATGCTGCGCTGGACGCCGATTTCGAGCGGATCTTCCAGCAGGCGGTCGGGCGCTCGCCCGAATTCGCCACTTCGCTCGGTCTCGACAAGGGGCCGCTGGCCGGCGCCAAGAGCCGCTTGTCGCCGCGCACTGCCGCAAAGCGCGCGGCGGATGTGGCCGAGACCAAGGCGGCGATCGCCAGCCTCGCCAAATATGATCCGGCCACCCTCTCGCCGGCGGCGCAGCTCAACCTCGAAGTGGTGCGTTATTCGCTCGGCACTCAGATCGCCTCGGCCGACGCATTCGGCATCGACAGCGCGATCCGCCCCTATCGCATCTTCCAGCAGGGCGGCGCCTATTTCTCGGTGCCCGACTTCCTCAACACCGCGCACACGATCAACGCGAAATCCGACGCCGATGCCTATCTCGCCCGGCTCGACCAGTTCGCCACGGTGCTCGACCAGGAAAGCGCCATGCAGGATGCCGAGGCGGCCAGGGGCTTCCTTGCGCCCGGCTGGTCGCTCGACCTCACTCTGGGCCAGATGCGCAAGCTGCGCGGGCAGCCGGCGGCGACCGCGAGCATCGTCCAGTCATTGGTCACGCGCGCCGCGGCCAAGACCATTGCCGGCGACTGGCAGGCCCAGGCGGCAAAGATCGTCGAGAGCAAGATCTATCCCGCGCTCGATCGCCAGATCGCACTGATCGAGAAGCTCAAGCCCGGCACCAAGGCGGGCGACGGCATCTGGCGCGTGCCCAATGGCGACGCGATCTATGCGATGGCGCTGAACCAGGCCACCACCACGACGATGAGCCCCGACGAGGTGCACAGGATCGGCCTGGCGCAGGTGGCCGAAATCACCGCGCAACTCGACACGATCCTCAAGTCGCAGGGCTATACCACGGGCACGGTGGGCGAGCGGCTGGCCAAGCTCAATATCGCCGCCGACCAGCTCTACGCCAACACGCCGGACGGCCGCGCCGAGCTGATCGCCGGACTGAACCAGGGCGTCAAGGCGATGCATGAGCGGCTGCCGCAAGTCTTCGCGACGGTGCCGACCCAGCCGCTGGAAATCCGCGCCGTGCCGGTCGAGATCCAGGACGGCGCGTCGAACGGCTATTACAACCGCGCCTCGCTCGACGGCACGCGGCCGGCAATCTATTTCATCAATCTGAAGGATGTCGGCGACTGGCCGAAATATACCCTTCCCTCGCTGACCTATCATGAGGGCGTGCCGGGCCATCATCTGCAGATCAGCCTGGCGCAGGAATCGAAGGACATTCCGACGCTGCGCAAGACCGGCTTCTTCTCCGCCTATTCGGAAGGCTGGGCGCTCTATGCCGAGCAGCTGGCGGACGAGCTGAAAGCCTATGCCTCACCGCTGGAGCGCGCCGGCTATCTCCAGTCCTTCCTGTTCCGCGCCACGCGGCTGGTGGTCGATACCGGCATCCATGCCAAGCAATGGAGCCGCGAAAAGGCGACCGACTATATGGTCGCGACCACCGGCTTCGCGCAGCCGCGCACGCAGCGCGAAGTCGAACGCTATTGCACCCAGGCGGGCCAGGCCTGCAGCTACAAGGTCGGCCACATGGCCTGGACCCGCGCCCGCGAAAAGGCGCAAGGAGCGCTGGGCGACAAATTCGATCTCAAGCAGTTTCACGAGATCTTGAAGGAAGGCGCCATGCCGCTGAGCATACTCGAACGCCGCATCGACCAGCGTATCGCGGCACTGAAGAAGGGATGAAGAACCTGGAGCGCCCTCGATTGAAGGGCATCACCTCTCCCCGTTCGGGCTGAGCTTGTCGAAGCCCTGTTCTTTCTCGCCACAGAAGAAGAACGGCCCCCTTCGACTGCCTGCCAAGGCAGGCGCTCAGGACAGGCTTCGACAAGCTCAGGGCGAACGGAAGGGAGGAGTCAAACCGCCGCGCCCAACCGCTCCGGCCTGGATATCTTCACCGGCCGATCGCTGATCAGAAGCAGCGCCAGCTCCGCCGCCGGGCACGCCACCTCGCCGGCCAGCCACAGGCGGAGCATCGCCAGTTGCGCCGCCGCCGCCGCGGTCGCGACCAGCGTACGCGACGCGGTGTCCGGCATGGTGCGCTCGAGCCGTTCGTCGATCATCGCCGCCAGCTTGCGCTGCAATCTGGGCAGCCGGTCGGGATCGAAGATCACGCGCGCCAGGGCACGCTGTTCCCACAGATGGTCGAGCATCATTCGTACCGGCACCACGCCCGCACGGCCGGTCGCGGCATTGGCCAGCGGCACGAACAGCGGATCGATCACCACGGCCAGCACATCGTCCTTGCTGCGGAAATGCTCGTAAAAGGTCGAGCGGCCGATATCGGCCTCGGCAATCAGGTCGGCAGTGCGGATCGAGTCATAACGGCGCGCGAAGATCAGGCGGATAAACGCGTCGACCACCGCCGCCCGCGTCCGGCGCACCCGCCGATCCGGATCGTCCTGGTTTCCCGGCCTCATCGGCTGAGGATACACGATGCGCCCGCGCTTTTTAACCGCCGTTCGCGAACGGATGCCGGACATTGTGAGGCGATCGTCCGGAAACGGATCGCCCCGCGCTTTACCGGTCGCGATCCGGTCCGGCACGCCATACAGACAGGTCGGCCAAAGGAGACAGCGAATGAGCGAAATGCACCGGGTGACCGCGATCCTGCCGAGCAACAATCTCGATGCGAGCGAAGCGTTCTACCGCAAGCTCGGCTTCGAGGTGGAGAATGACTATGGCGATTATCGCATCCTGGCCGACGGCAAGGGCTGGCATCTGCATTTGAACAAGGTCGCCGGATGGCCGGCGCATATCGAGCATAATCCCTTCGGCCTCTATCTCTATGTCGACGATGTCGATGCGGTCGCCGACTGCGTGCGCGACCTGATCATCGAAAAGGGCACGCCGCATCTCAAGCCCTGGGGCACCTATGAATTCGCCGTCAGCGACCCGAGCGGCACTTTGGTGCGGATCGGGCGCGCGGTCGGTTAGGTCGAACCCCGGTTGCGCCGGCACCGGATTGACAGCACCCTGACGCCATGGCCGAACTCCAGATCGCCGAAATACCCTATGAGGATGGCGGCATCCGCTATCGTTATGCGCGACGACTGTCGGAGGACGGCACGCGCTGGATCCGGGACGGCCGGTTCACCGCCTATCACCCGAACGGCGCCATCGCCTCCGAGGGAACCTATAGCGACGGCATCGAACAGGGTCTGTGGCGCGACTATCACGACAATGGCCGTATCGCCGCCGAGGGACAATATGATCGCGGCCAGGAATCCGGCGTCTGGCGCTATTGGGACAGCGACGGCCGGGACGTGAACGGATAGCCGGTTGCCGACGATTATCGGCCGCTTTGCTCGACATGTAATCTGCCAATCTTCAGCTGCTCCCCGGCGAAGGCCGGGGCCCAGTAGAGAGACCGTGGTAAACGGGCGCCTCGCGCCGCCGCCAACGCCTTCAACTGGGCCCCGGCCTTCGCCGGGGAACAAGAAAGTACGTCCCTGAAGCAAGTCTCCGCCAATTTTGCTGTTGACCCTCCACTTGGTGGAGACCGTAATCGAGTCGCCATGGGAGTGAAATTGTACACGATCGGCGAATTGGCGAGCCTGACGGGTCAGTCGGTCAGGCGCATCCGTTTCTATTCCGACAAGGGCCTGCTGCCGCCGAACATCCGGTCGGCCAGCAATTACCGGCTCTATGCGGATGCCGATGTCGCGCGGCTCGATCTCATTCGGGCGCTGCGCGACGCCGGGGTCGGCCTCGCGGCAATCGAGAAGTTGCTGCGCAGCCGGCTGTCGCTCCGGGACGTGCTGCGGACCCGGCTCGACATTCTCGAAACCGAGATCCTGGCCAAGCGCAGGACCGCCGCCGTCCTTCGTGCCACGCTTCGCGTCCCAGACCCTGCCGCTAATGATTTAAGGAGGCTTTGGACCATGAGCAGATTGAGTAACGCGCAGATGCGCACCCTTGTCGAAACCTTTGTCGACCGGATCGCCGAGGGCGCGCCGATCGACGATGACTGGCGCGAGCGGATGATGGAGACGAGCGTCCCCGACCTGCCCGACGACCCGACCGAAGAGCAGATCGCAGCCTGGGAGGAGATCGCCACCCTGCTGGAGGACGAAGGCTTCGCGCAGGAATTGCGCGCCGAGACCAGCGCCTTCTGGACCGATGCGCTCGACCCGGCCGCATATCAGGATGCGTCGCTGAAAACCTATGAGGTGGTGACCCGGGCGGTCGACCAGGACCTTGCCCCGGACAGCGCGGAAGGCCGGGCGATCGCGCAAGAGTGGCTGCGGACCTCCGCCCGGGCGATGGGCCGCACGCCCGACCGCGCCTTTATCGACTGGCATATCGCCCAATATGACAAGCTTTCGGGCCGCATGGGGCGCTATCGCGAGTTGCTGGCGCAATTGCGTGGAGAGACGGTCACCAAGGCGGAAAGCCGGGCGTGGAGCTGGCTCAACGATGCGATGAAGGCGGCTGTGCCGGCCTGAGAGTAGAAGGAAATCCCTCTCCTCGTTCGGGCTGAGCGTGTCGAAGCCCCGTCCTTCCTTGAAGAAGAACGGCCCTTCGACGGGCTCAGGGCGAACGGGGAGAGGGTCAAGGCTCACAGGGCCTCCGCCCGATTCTAACTCTCCCCCAACCGTGCCACCACGCGGCCATGGCGCACCCGTCCAATTCCCTATCCGCTCCCGCCGCCCGATTGAATCGGGCTTATGCTGCTATGCCCCCCCGTTCATGCTGTTCCGCACGCTGTTCCATGCTGTTCTTCAATAACAGCATGGCGCCCCATCAAGACATTGAACAGACGCGAGATTTTCTCTCCGAAAATCCAACTTAACAGCATCGGAAAAATAAATGTCGATGATCAGCATGGAACAGCAGCGCCGTCACTGACTCGGGACACATTCCTCGTCCCGTCCGCCACGCTAAAAAATGTCGTACATTTCCCCTCGGGATCGTTCACATCCGACCCGCGTTGGAGCATGATGCTCACCTGCATCGGGCGCTCATCCATATGGTTCGGAACGGCGCCCGTCAGGACGAAAGGCCGATATCGCTCATGTCCGATCCCCAAGCTCTCGCAATGACCCGGCGCGGTATCCTCACCACTGGTGTGGCCGGTGTCGCGGTCGCCTCCACCCCCGCTGCTGCGCTGACCGAGACCGCACCCTCGCCCGCCGCGCCGCCGCCGACCATGAAGGTCACGCTCAAGGTCAACGGCAAGGCCGGCGCGCTCGATCTCGACACACGCACCACTTTGCTCGACGCATTGCGTGAGCATTGGAAGCTCACCGGCACCAAGAAGGGCTGCGACCATGGCCAGTGCGGTGCGTGTACGGTGATTGTCGAGGGGCGGCGGATCAACTCCTGCCTGACGCTCGCGGTGATGCATGACGGCGATGAGATCACCACGATCGAGGGGCTGGGCAGCCCCGGCGACCTGCACCCGATGCAGGCCGCATTCGTCCAGCATGACGGCTTTCAGTGCGGCTATTGCACGCCGGGCCAGATCTGCTCGGCGGTGTCGGTGCTGAAGGAAATCCGCGACGGCATTCCCAGCCATGTCAGCGGCGATATCGTCGCCGCGCCGCAAATGACCGCGCACGAGATGCGCGAGCGGATGAGCGGCAATATCTGCCGCTGCGGCGCCTATTCGAACATCATCGAAGCGATGCTCGACGTGGCGAAAGGAGTGAAAGCATGAAAGCCTTCACCTATGAACGCGCCTCGACCCCGGCCGAGGCCGCGGCAATGGTCGTACGCAATCCCGGTTCGCGCTTCATTGCCGGCGGCACCAATCTGCTCGACCTGATGAAGCTGCAGATCGAAACCCCGCAGCATCTGGTCGATGTCAATCACCTGAAGCTCGACACAATCGAGGCGACGCCGGAGGGCGGGCTGTGGATCGGAGCACTGGTGCGCAACACCGATCTTGCCGCCGACAAGCGCGTACGCAAGGATTATGGCGTGCTGTCGCGCGCCTTGCTTGCCGGGGCGTCGGGCCAGTTGCGCAACAAGGCGACCACCGCCGGCAATCTGCTCCAGCGCACTCGCTGTCCCTATTTCTACGACACGACCAAGCCGTGCAACAAACGCCAGCCCGGTGCCGGCTGCGCCGCGATCGGCGGGTTCAACCGCATCCATGCGGTGCTCGGCGCCAGTGACCAGTGCATCGCCACGCATCCGAGCGATATGGCGGTGGCGATGCGGCTGCTTGATGCGAAGGTCGAGACGGTCGACGCCAGCGGCACCGCCCGCTCGATCCCGATCGCCGATTTCCACCGCTTGCCCGGCGCCACGCCCGAGGTCGAAACCGCGCTCGTTCCGGGCGAGTTGATTACCGGCGTCACCCTGCCCGCGCCGATCGGCGGCGTGCATTCCTATCACAAGGTCCGCGACCGCGCGTCCTATGCCTTCGCGCTGATCTCGGTCGCGGCGGTGATCGAGCCCGGCGGGCGTGGTGGGCGGCTCGCCTTTGGCGGCCTGGCGCACAAGCCGTGGCGGGTCGAGGCGGCCGAGACGAACATCCCGAGCGGCGCGAAAGCGACCGCCGCCGGGGTGTTGGCCGGCGCGCGCACCACGCCGCAGAACGCCTTCAAGCTGCCGCTGGTCGAGCGCACGCTCGCCGCTGTGTTCGCCGAAGCGAAGGGCTGAGCCATGAAATTCGACACCCCCGCCACGACCAACCCGATCGACCAGTTGAAGGTCATCGGCCGCCCGCACGACCGCATCGACGGCCCGCTCAAGACCAGCGGCCGCGCGCCCTATGCCTATGAGCGTCACGACGTCATTCCCAATCAGGCGTACGGCTTCATCGTCGGCGCGGCGATCGCGACCGGACGCATCACTCGTATCGACACCGCCGCGGCGCTTGCCGCACCCGGCGTGCTCGCGGTGGTCACGCATGAGAATGCCGGCAAGCTCGGCAAGGCCGAGGCGATCACCGCGCATCTGCTCGGAGGGCCACTGGTCGAGCATTATGACCAGGCGATCGCTGTGGTCGTCGCCGAAAGCTTCGAACAGGCCCGCGCGGCGGCGAAGCTGGTGCGGGTCGATTATGCCCGCGGCAACGGCGCCTATGATCTCGCCGAGGCGAAGGCATCGGCGATCAAGCCCAAGGACGGCTGGGGCGGCCCATCCGATACGGCGGTCGGCGATTTTCCCGGCGCGTTCGGCAAGGCGGCGGTCAAGCTCGACGCGACCTATACCACGCCCGACCAGTGCCATAGCTCGATGGAACCGCATGCCAGCATCGCCGCGTGGGACGGCAACAAGCTGACCTTGTGGACTTCCAACCAGATGATCGCCTGGGCAGTACGCGACCTGAGCGAGACATTGCTGATCCCGAAAGAGGATATCCATGTCATGTCGCCCTTCATTGGCGGCGGCTTCGGCTCGAAATTGTGGATCAGGAGCGACGCTGTGCTCGCCGCGCTTGGCGCGCGTGCGGCCGGGCGGCCGGTGAAGCTCGCGCTCGCCCGGCCGCAGATGTTCAATAACACCACCCACCGGCCCGCGACGATCCAGCGCATCCGCATTGGCGCGACCCGCAAGGGGAAGATCACCGCGATCGGGCATGAAAGCTGGTCGGGCGACCTGCCCGGGGGCGGGCCGGAGACGGCCGTCAACCAGACGCGACTGCTCTATGCCGGCGCCAATCGCATGACCGCGACCCGGCTCGCGGTGCTCGACTTGCCCGAAGGCAATGCGATGCGCGCACCGGGCGAAGCGCCGGGGCTGATGGCGCTCGAGATCGCGATGGACGAGATGGCGGAGAAGTTGAGGCTCGACCCGGTCGAGTTCCGCATCCTCAACGATACGCAGGTCGATCCGGAAAATCCCGGCACGCCTTTCTCGCACCGCGACCTGATCGGCTGCCTGCGCACCGGCGCGGAACGCTTTGGCTGGGACAAGCGCAACCCGAAACCGGCTCAGGTCAGCGATGGCCGCTGGCTGGTCGGCATGGGCATGGCGGCTGCGTTTCGCGGTAACCTGACCACCACATCGGGCGCGCGCGTCGGCATCGACAGGAAGGGCGTGGTCACCGTCGCGACCGACATGACCGATATCGGCACCGGCAGCTACACGATCATCGCCCAGACCGCCGCCGAGATGATGGGCGTGCCGATCGACAAGGTGGTGGTGCTGCTCGGCGATTCGAGCTTCCCGGTCTCGGCCGGATCGGGCGGGCAATGGGGCGCCAACAGTTCGACCGCCGGCGTCTATGCCGCGTGCCACGCGCTGCGCACCGCGATTGCTCGCAAGCTCGGCATGGATCCCGACACCGCCATCTTCGCCGACGGCAAGATCAAGTCGGGCAAGCGCAGCGTCTCGCTCGCCGAAGCAGCAGGCGATGCCGGCCTGTCGGCGGAGGATTCGATCGAGTTCGGTGACCTCGCCAAGACCTATGCCCAAGCGACGTTCGGCGCGCATTTCGCCGAGGTCGGGGTCGACCGCGCGACTGGCGAGATCCGCATCCGACGGATGAGCGGTGCGTTCGCGGCCGGGCGCATCCTCAACCCCAAATCGGCACGCAGCCAGGTGATCGGCGCGATGACCATGGGCGCGGGTGCGGCGCTGATGGAGGAAGCCGTGGTCGATCCTCGCTTCGGCTATTTCGTCAATCATGACCTCGCCGGATACGAAGTGCCGGTTCATGCCGACATCCCGCACCAGGACGTGTTCTTCATGGACGAGGTCGACGACAAATCCTCGCCGATGAAGGCCAAGGGCGTCGGCGAACTCGGCATTTGCGGCGTCGCCGCGGCGATCGCCAATGCGACCTACAACGCCTGCGGCGTCCGGGTGCGCGACTATCCGGTCACGCTCGACAAGGTGATCGGGAAATTGCCGCCTTATGTGTGAGGCCGGTGCGCCATAATCGCAAACCGTCACCCGGACTTGTTCCGGGGTCCACCGTGCCACGCGAGCAGCATTGTCCTGGGCACTGTGGACCCCGGAACAAGTCCGGGGTGACGGATGCGGCGAACGGATCGATTCAAGGTGTCGGCGATCCATGACATCCAGGGTCACATCGAATTGGGGGAATTCCCCACCCCGTTCGTGCTGAGCTTGTCGAAGCACCGCTCTTCTGCTCGCACGGCAGAAAATTGCTAAGGGGTCTGTGATGACCAACACCCGCGCCCGCGTCACCCCGCTCGCTTACACCGATGCGGAAATCGCCACGCTTGATCTCCCCGGCGGCCCGCTGAGCATCACGCGCGGCATCGGCTCGGGCCTCGCGCGTCGTGCCGGCGATGCGCCCGGCATTTTCTGGGCGATCGGCGACCGCGGCCCCAATCTCAAGATCGGTCCGGCGGTCAAGCTCTATGGCCTCACTGTCGTCGCATGCCATACCGATGCCGAGGGCGCCAAGGTCATGCCGCGTCCCGACATCGGCCCGGCTCTGTCGGAGCTGCGGATCGACGGCGACACCATCACATTGCTCCGTACGCTTCCCCTGCGCGGTCGCAGCGGCGCGACATTGTCCGGGCTGCCCACCCCCGGCGGCGCGAACAGCGTCAGCGAACCGGCGATCGCGCTCGACGGCACCATCCTCGCGCCCGACCCGTCCGGCGCCGATACCGAGGGCGTGGCCGCCGCGCCGGACGGCGGCTTCTGGGTCGCCGACGAGTACGGCCCGTCGCTGTTCCGTGTCGCAGCCGATGGCGCGGTCCTCGCCCGCTGGGTGCCGAGCGGCACGGAAGATCTGTTCGCCGGCGCCGACTATCCGGTGGTCGGCGCGCTCCCCGCCATCGCCGCGCGCCGCCAGATCAACCGCGGCGTCGAGGCGCTGGCGCTGTCGGACGACGGTGCCTGGCTCTATCTTGCGTTCCAGAGCCCGCTCGCTCACCCTGATGCCGAAGCGCACCGCATGGCGAGGCATGTCCGCATCTGGAAGATGGACACGGCAACCGGTACGGTCGTCGCACAATATCTCTACCCGTTCGATCCGCCCGAAACCTTCCGCCGCGATTGCGCGCTGGGTGCGGTGGATTGGTCCGATCTCAAGGTCAGCGAACTGGTTCTGCTTGCCCCTGACCGCCTGCTGATCCTCGAACGCGGTTCCGCGACCACCAAACTCTATGCCGTCCAGCTTGATCCGGCGCATGAGACCAGCCCGGAGCTGCTTGACGACGCAACACGCCCGACGCTCGAACAGCTCAGTGCCGATGGTCTGATCGGCGATCTGGCTCTGACGAAGACGCTGATCCTCGACACCGACGACCTGCCGGAGATCGATGCGGACCTCGAAGGGCTGATCGTCCTCTCGCCAAATACGCTGCTGCTGGTCAACGACAACGACTTCGGCACGGAAGGGGTGCAGACCAGATTCTGGCGGGTGAAATTGGCAGCGGATTTGCCGTTTGGCCAAGTCGAGCGCGAGCGATTCTGAACGGGGGCGGATGATGCGACCGAAGACAATAGCGGCTTTCGAGATCATTCAGATCGCACTGCTTGTGCTGGGCTATATCCTGTCGCCCACCGATGACGTGATCTTGAAAACGGTCGGTTTTGTCTTCGTCATGGCCCTTGTGCTGTTCATCGCGCGCAAGAGGAGCAACATCGCGCGCTGGTTGTTCTTTGCCATGGTCGCACTGGGATTGCTCATTCAGGCATGGCTCTGGATCGCTCAGCCGGTCGAATTGCCACCCCTTACGGCCTGGTACATCGCACGGATCATCTTCGGTCTGATGGTGTCACTGGTCTCGGTGGGGCTGCTCTTCACCCCATCCGCCTCCGCTTGGCTGCGACGCGGAAGCCAGGTCACCACATCCGGCTAGCATCGCGCTGTACCACCAGCCCAATCCCGCATGATCCCCGGAAAAGGCCTCAAACCGCCATCCGATTCAAAGGCAATTGCCGGTCGAACATACCGCCAGAAGACCAATGAACCAGAAGGCCGGGATCGATGCCAGGGTATAGGCGGCGATGACCGCGACTTTGATCGTCGCCGACCATCGCGACATGATCAACGCGGCAATTCCTATGGCCCAGGCCGCCAGCAATATGCCGGTGGAAAGATAATGTGATCCCGTCGACAGGAAACCCGTATAGCCCGCGGCAAATACAAGGCCCGCAGGCCCGAGCAGCATGACGATGATGATTGTGATCGACCGGGTCATGGCGACATGATGAAGGCGCTCAGTCGCCCTGGCAATGGTCGCCGTCTCCCATCACGTCCATCGCTTGCCGCTCAAACCGACCACGCCGCCAGATCATCCTCCTGCCCGATCAGCGCCAGGCCATGCGCGATCGAGGTGAGTTCGCCGCCCGACGCGATCGCGTCCTCGCCGAAGCGCTGTGCGAAGATCGCCCGGACACGCGGCGTCAGCGATGTACCACCGGTCAGGAACACGCGGTCGACCTGCGCCGCCGTCACCCCCGCGACCGCCAGTGCGCGATCCACCGTCTGGTCGATCCGCGCGATATCCTCGGCGATCCAGGTCTCGAACTCGGCGCGCGTCACATCGGCCTCGATCGTCAGTCCGGCGCCGGCGAAGTGGAAATGCGCGTGCTCGCCGCTCGACAGCGCGCGCTTCAGCCGGCCGACCGCGTCGTAGAGCGGATAGCCCAGTTCCTGCTCGATCACTGCGATCATCCGGCCGATGGCATCGGGGTCGGTCGCATTGCGGCGCAACTGCTCCAGCTCGGCCATGGTCTTGCGGTTGCGCATCAGCGCCAGTCTCGACCAGTCGGCGAAATCGGCGAAATAGCCGCGCGGGATTTCGAGCAGCTTGTCGAACGAGCGATAGCTGCTGCCCTTGCCGAGCATCGGCAGCACCAGCCGGTCGATGATGCGGTAATCGAAGCGGTCGCCGGCGATGCCGATACCGGCATGGCCGAGCGGTTCGCAGCGCCGCGCGGCGCCCGGCGCGGCAATGCGCACGACCGAAAAGTCGCTGGTGCCGCCGCCGAAATCGGCGACCAGCACCGTCGCCGGCTCGGTCAGCCGCGACGCGAAGCTGTACGCCGCGCCGACCGGCTCATAGACATAATGGATCTCCGCTCCGATCCCGGCGAACATCGCGTCATAGCGCGTGCGGGCAAGCGCCGCGTCGGGCCGGCTGCCGGCATATTCAACCGGCCGGCCGACCACCACGCGCGCCGGCGCGGCGCTCAGCCGCCCGCCGCTGCGTGCACGCATCTTGTCGAGGAACAACCGCCCGAGATCCTCGAAGCGCAAACGCCGCTCGAAGATCGAGGCGGTTTCGAAACTGGCACTCGCCGCGACCGATTTGAACGACTGCACGAAGCGGCTGTCCTGCGGATATTCGAGATATTCGGCGATCGCCCAGGGCCCGGCTTCCGACGCGATCCCGCCGCGCACCGCTTCGTCGTGCCAGAAGCACAAGGCGGAACGAAACACCGCGTCCCGGCCATCGGGCGCGTCGAAGTCGATCAGTTCAGGCGACGCACCATCACGCCCAAGCGCGGCGACGCTGTTGGTCGTGCCGAAATCGAGCCCGAGCACGGGGCCTTGGGTCTGCATGACACGTCTCTCTGGATTTTTTGCGCGAGTCTCGAGCCCGGCGGGCCGGTGCCTTTGCGCCGGGCCGGCGCGAAGGGCAAGCGGGGAATGGTGTTTGAGGACTATTGCGCAATTAAATGCCGGCCGTCACCCCGGATTTGTTCATCCGCATACTTCCCAAATCGCTTCCCCGGCGAAGGCCGGGGCCCAGCAGCGAACCAAACTGTAATTGCCGTTGCGCTTCATGATTTCCGCCTTCTCGACTGGGCCCCGGCCTTCGCCGGGGAAGCGACAAAGCGGATTTGGCCTTGTCGCTCCCTAACTCGCCGCCCGGTTGATATCTGCATTGTCCAGCACCGGCTTGTCGAAACCGCGCTTTGCCACCGCGATCATCGCGCGTCCGACAGTCTCGGTGGTCGTCATCGCGCCCGGCCATTGCCGCCGGATCGGCCCCGCGATCCAGCCGGTGACGGCATAGGCCGCCCGGTACCAGCCGGTCTTCGACACGATGCCGTGCAGCGGCTGGATGAAGCCCGGCCGGAACATGAAATTCGCCTTGAACGGCAGCCGCGCCAAGGCTGCTTCAGTCCGGCCCTTGACCCGCGCCCACATCATCCGGCTCTGCTCGCTCGTCCCGGCGCCAGTGACATAAACGAAGGTCGAGCCGGGATTTAGCGCCGCGATGCGCTCGGCGACGACCAAGGTCAGGTCGTGGGTGATGCGAGTATAATCCGCCTCGCTCATCCCCACGGCCGACACACCAAGACAGAAGAAGCAGGCATCGCATTGCAGCAGGCCCTCGCGCACCGTGCCGATCGCGAACATGTCCTCGACCACCAGTTCGCGCAGCTTGCCGTGGGACACGCCAGTGATCGCGCGGCCGACCGTCATCACCTCGGTGACGCCGTCATCGCGCAAGCATTCGCGTAGCACGCCCTGCCCAACCATGCCGGTCGCGCCAAAGATCAGAACTTTCATGCGCGGAAGACTAGCAGCGCGACGCCCGGTGCGGAAGCGGCAGGCCGGTCATGGTAGCAGCGCGTCCCGCTTCCTATCTCCGACATCAATCAAGGAGATCACCCATGTCCGACAAACCCATCAGGATTCCCGGCCCCGACCATCCCATCACCATCACCGCAGATTCGTCGCGCGTCCAGGTGATCGTCGCCGGCAAGACCATTGCCGACAGCCGCAATGCGCTCATCCTGCAAGAGGCGTCCTACCCGCCGGTCCATTATATCCCGCGCGGCGATCTCGACCTGGCGCTGGTCGAACGCACCGCTCACTCGAGCTATTGCCCGTACAAGGGCGAAGCGTCCTATTTCAGCATCCCGGCGGGTGGCGAGCGGTCGGTCAATGCGATCTGGACCTATGAGGCCCCTTATGATGCGGTCGCGCAGATCAAGGATCACGTCGCCTTCTACCCCGACCGGGTCGACCAGATCGTCATCGAACCCTGACCCATGCCACCGCGCCGTCGGCCGCTTCAAGCAATCGGGCATCGGCCGCGAACATGGCGTGTTCGGGCTTGAAGCCTGTATCGAACCCAAGGCGGTGATGGACTGAGATGAGTCGGGGTGCGACGACCATCGCCCCGCGGCTGCCATTCGCGTATCGAGGAACCGATGGACCACCCGATCCTCTACAGCTTCCGCCGCTGCCCCTATGCGATGCGTGCGCGCATGGCACTGCTGGTCAGTGGCATGAGGTTCGAACTGCACGAAGTGAGTCTGCGCGACAAGCCGGCGGCGATGCTCGCTGCGTCGCCCAAGGGCACGGTGCCGGTGCTGGTGTTGCCGGACAAACGGGTGATCGACCAGAGCCTCGACATCATGCGCCACGCCCTGGCGCAGAATGACCCGGAACACTGGCTGGCCGGCGACGACGCGGCGCTGATTGCCGCCAATGACGGCCGGTTCAAACATCATCTCGACCGCTATAAATATCCCGACCGCCATCATGGCGACCCGATCGAACATCGCACCGCAGGGTTGGCGCTACTTGCCGATCTCGACGCGCGGCTCGTCGTCACCACCAATCTCTGCGGCGAGCGCCGTACATTGACCGACATCGCGCTGATGCCGTTCGTGCGCCAGTTCGCCGCGGTCGACCGCAACTGGTTCGACGCACAGCCCGTACCGGGGGTGATGCGCTGGCTCGACGCACACATCGCGTCACCGCTGTTCGTGAGCGCGATGGCGCAAACAAGAGATTCCGCGCAAGCCTGTCCAGCGGACTCGGTCAAACTCCGCCAAAGCAAGTGACGACGAATTTCCATCCAGGCCGAACGACTGCCGCAACCCATCGCCCCGCTGCACCGCCTCCTGTTTGGCAATGCGATGCATGACATCGACCGGCGCGGCCGGAAGCCGGGTGATGCCGCATTTCCGCCGTGGTAGACATGCCGGCTGCCCGATCGTCTTCGCCGCCGTCAGGCGCCGCCCGCCCTCGCCTCGTCGATCGCCGCGCGCAATGCTTCGGTCACGTCGCGAATTTCAGCGACATTTGCCGCATGAGCCGCTTCCAGCGCCGCGAGGTCCTCACCGCAAAAATCGCATAGCTCGTTTTCGATCCGGACGAAGCGCCGGCAACCACGGCACAGGCGCAGCGGAACCGGAATCCGTCCCGGCTCAGACATGGGCGAGCGTCCCGCCCCCGATCGCCGCATCGACTGCGGCCCCAGTCGCCGTCTCGACGATAATCTCGAACTCGCCATGGTCGAAGGATCGCCCTTCGGCGTCCTTCACCTTGACCAGCCGTTCGCGCAGGCCCCTCGCTTCGAAATCGAGCGCGCGGTGGTGGCACATCGGATTGTTGCCGGCCCGCCCCATCAGCGCATGCGCTGTCCAGGTGCAGCCCGCAAGGCAGGTCTCGGCATAATAGCAGGTGCGGCAATAGCCCCACAGATCCTCGACCGTACGGCGCCGGTTGAATGCCATCGGTTCGGCATTCTCCCAGATGTCGCGCAGCCGCCGGTCGCGGATATTGCCGCCCGCATAGGGGCTGGGCAGGCCGGGGCAGGACTTGATCGTGCCATCCGCCTCGATCCCCATCACCGTGTCGCCGGCGTTGCAGCCATGGAAATGGATCTCCTCGTTCATCACGTTGCGAAGCGCGGATTCGTGCGGGCCGAAATAGCCGATATTGCTCGCGGGCTGCAGGAACAGGCCGCGCTCGCGCCCCTCGACGGCAAGTTCGGCAAGCAGCGGCAGCACGTCGAGCATCTGCCATGGCTGGAGCAGCATGTCGGGGTGATCGGCGGCATTGCCCATCGCCGTGGTGATGGCGAGTTGCCAGTTGTGGCAGCCGGCCTCGATGATGATGTCCATCAGCTCGCGCAGCTCGGGCAAGGTGCGGGCGTTGATCTGCGTGTTGACGCCGACCTCCAGCCCATGCGCGCGGACATTGCGCATCGCGTCCAGCGCCATTTCGAACGATCCGATCACGCCGCGCAGCCGGTCGTGCGTCGCGCCGATGCCGTCGATCGAGATGCCGACCGCATTGAGGCCCGCCGCCGCCGCCTGCGCCACGCGCGCGTCACTCAGATTGCGTCCGCCGGTCTGCAGGTCGCATTCCATGCCCGCCGCGCGGATCGCCGCGATGATCTGCAGCCAGTCCTTGCGGAGATAGGCCTCGCCACCGATCAGCCCGACGCTGCGCGCGCCGAGCTCGGCGATCTGGTCGACCAGATCGAGCGCCTCGGCAGTGGTCAGCTCGTCGCGCCGCCGCCGCCCGGCGCGCGAGCCGCAATGCTGGCACGCCAGGTCGCAGGCAAGCGTGATCTCCCAGACCACGCTCACCGGGACACGCTTCAGGATGTCGTCCAGACCGGAATAGCGAACGGGCAGCGACAGATCGGCCCGTTCGGTGATCACCCCTTGGCCTTGCGCAACGCGCCTTCGGCCGCCTTGATGATGCCGTCCAGGTCGCCATATTCGGCCTTCAGGTCCTTCACCCCGGCAACAAGTGCCTTGAGCTCCGTCGCATCGGCACGTTGCAATATGTCGAAGACCACAGGCCGATAATAGACCCGACCCGGGTCAAGCAGATCACGCAGTCGTGCCAGTGTGAGCGCTTCACGCTGAAGCTTAGGGATTGCCATTGCTTCCTCCCGATTATCGCGACGTCGAGTCGCCACGGTATTTTACTGTGATTCTGCTGGCGACGTACTGGAAACGGGACCGTTTCGGAGGTTTCTGGACTCTTCATCAACTACAGATCGACGGCATGCCGTTCTCAAGGTCAAGCTTGAGAGCGTTGGTCAATATGCAGACCTGACGATACTTCCCGATGAGCATCAGGAGTTCCAGTATTGCCATCTCATCGAAATGGCCGGCAAGGTCCGACCAAAGCTCTTCGTCGATATCGCAGCGTGATTGCAGCGCATCGCAGAGCCGGATGATGACGCCATCCTGCGCTATCCATTGATGGTCCTGCGCGCCGGTGGCGGCGGTCGCACTCACTTCCGCTGCGGTCAGTCCCGCTGCCGCGCTGAGCAGGCCGACATGGACGCCCCATTCATAGTCCGAGCCATTCAACGCGCAGACCCGGAGGATGGCCAGCTCCCGATGCCGCAGGCTGATATGACCCGGGTCGAGCAGGCCACCTCCGACAAATCGGCTGAACAGCCGCTCATCCCGCGCCAGGACGCGAAAGAGCTGCAATTGCGGCAGCCGCTCGAACGCGCTGGCGACGGCAGGCGACCAGGGGGCACTGGCGGGAGCAATACGAACGGGCATGGCCTTCTCCAATCTGCTATGAAAGCCATAGCAGATTGGAGAATGAGCGCTATGGTTTTTGTAGCACCCCTGCCCGGGCAATCGGTCCGCGGGTCGAAAACCGGCCGGCCGGTCATGGCCGCACTGGACTTGCTGGGACGCCGGGGATGCTTGCGGGTGTTGTGGGAATTGAGGGGCGATACGCACCTGACCTTTCGCGCATTGTCGGCAGCGTCGGCGCTCCCGCCGGCCACATTGAACACGCGCCTGAAGGAACTTCGTGCCGCCGGAATCGTCGAAGCGGAGGGGGCTTACCGACTCACCGCTTCCGGCCGGGACTTGCTGACCGCATTGGAACCGCTGTTGCTATGGTCGGAGCAATGGGCGCAGGATCGGCACGCGATATGACCATCGGCCTGTTTGTGTCGCACCATGTCGAACGCTGGGTCGCCTCTCCCTTCGGCGTGGCCGACGGCGCGCCATGGACGATCATCCATGACGCGGAGGCGCTCATCCGGTCGGCCCTGTCCGGTCTCGGCCCCGACTATGGCGTCCAGGGCGACATCGCCGTTCACGCATCGGCTACGGTTGAGCCGGGCGCTGTCCTGAAAGGGCCGGCGATCATCGGGCCGCGCTGTTTTGTCGCAACGGGCGCGTATCTGCGCGGCGGCGTCTACCTCGATGAAGACTGCATCGTCGGGCCCGGTGCCGAGCTCAAGACCAGCTTCATGTTCAAGGGATCGAAGATCGCGCATCTCAATTTCGTCGGGGATTCGATCCTTGGCGCGGGCGTCAATGTCGAGGCGGGTGCGATCATCGCCAATTACCGCAATGAACAGGACGACAAGCGTATCCGGATCCTTTTCCAGGGCGAGACGATCGACACCGGCGTCGACAAGTTCGGCGCGTTGCTCGGCGACGGCACGCGCATCGGCGCCAATGCGGTGATCGCGCCTGGCGCGATCCTGCCACCCAATACCCGGATCGGCCGATTGCAGCTGGTGGATCAATCCCCGTCCGCCGCATGACTGGCGTCACGTCTATCGGCCGCGTTGCCAGGCGGACGGGTTAACGCCGCACATCCGGGCAAAGGCGCTGGCGAACTTCCCGGCATTGGCATAGCCGACCGCCCCGGCCACGCTCGTGACCGACAGGCCGGTGGTGAGCAGCAGCTTGGCCCGCTCCATGCGGCGCAGCGTGAGAAAGGCATAAGGCGTCATCCCGGTGGTCGCCCGGAACGACCGGGTAAAGCCGCTCGGATCTTGCCCTGCCTCCGCTGCCATTTCCGGCACGGACAGGTCGCTATCGAGCCGGCTCTCGATCAGCTCAACCACCCGCCCGAAGCGTTCCGGCCCGAGCGGATGGACGCGGCGGTTGCCGGACGGCGGCGGCAGATCCGCCAGGCGCTGCAGCACCAGCGCGACGCCATGATCGAAAAAGGCGCTTGAGGCCCCATGCACATCGGCCTCGTGCCATAGCGCCGACAATACCGATGACAGCAACTGGTCACGCTGGAAACCGCCGGCCGCGCGCATGAGATCGGCGTCAAGCACCGCGCAGCCCTGGCATTGCGTCGCACGATCGAGATCAATCGCCAGCCCGACCATGCGCAGCGCGGCACTGCGCGTTTCGACCCGGCGATGCGGCGGCGTGACCACCACCTCACCGAACCGCCACTGGCCGTCGAGCCGAACCCCGTCAGCGTCCTGGAACAATCGCGTCGCGGGCCCCAGCGCCATGCCGATGCGCAGATAGGGGCCGGTCCGCACTTCCCCGGCAAAGGCGTCGTACCCCGCCCGCACCATCATCACCGATCCGGCCGGGTTGGCCCTGACACTGCCCGCCTGTCCGGCATGCCGTTCGATCAGGGCACGGTCGGCGCGCTGGTCTTCCATTCGTCCGTCCGCTCGTCCCACCACCGCCCGACTCCAATATTTCCTGTTTCGGAGCAGCCTGTCCCGTTGCGGAGTAGCGGCACGCTCGTGAGACATTATTACACGCGCTGAGAATAATTCGCAATAAGCTGGCAGCGACCCCTCGCGCCGGCCGGGGGATCATCGTGAACCATATCGTCACCGCGGCTTCGGCCGCCGCCATCGCACTTGGCCTTGCCGTGCCCGCTTATGCCGAAACCGCCGCTGAAGAGCCCGCCCCCACCGAAGGTGCCGCGCCGCAGGACAAGGCCGGCGACATCGTCGTCACCGCGACCAAGCGCGGCACCAGCCTGCAGGACACTGATCTGTCGGTCACCGTGCTGGATCGCAAGGCGCTCGACGCGGCGCGGATCCGCGACATTCGTCAGCTCGACGCGGCCGTGCCCAATGTCCAGTTCAATGAAAGCGGGCAGCTCGGCAGCACCTTCATCTCGATCCGCGGGATCGAATCCAACCCGTTCATCGTCAATCGCGCCGCGGTCTATATCGACGGCATCCCGTTCCGCGAATTGTCCAACGCCGTGCTCAACCAGGTCGAGTCGATCGAAGTGCTGCGCGGACCGCAGGCGACGCTGTACGGCGCGAACAGTGAATCCGGGCTGATCGTCATCAACACCCGCGCGCCGAGCACGACCGCCACCGGCGAAATGCGCGTCACCGGCACCAGCTATGGCGGCGGCCAGGGCGTGGTCGCGGACGGATTCCTCGGCGGCCCGCTGGCCGGCGACACGCTGAGCGGATCGGTCGCGTTCAAGCTTGGACGCGAGGCGAGCTTCCTGCAGAATCGCGCGCCCGGTGCGCGCGGCGGGCGGATCGGCGAGACGTTCGTGCAGGGCCGGCTGCGCTGGACGCCCGATGCACGCCTGACCGTCAACGCCACCGCCTATATCCTCGACACGCGCGCGCCGGGCGTGTTCGACCAGGAATATCTGCCGCTCGATATCGACCGCTACAATGCGAGCTATGCCGAAAAATATAATGGCGGCCGGCGGATCGAGCGCTTCACCTATCTCAACGATGCCCCCAAGCGGACCAATGAGCGCGAGATCGTGACCGGCGCGAGCGCCAGCTACCGGCTCGGCTATGGCACGATCGACGCGGCTCTATCCTATCGCCAGTTCACCAGCGACGCGCGCGGGCTCGATTTCGACTTCACCGCCCTGCCGACCGTCGCCGGGCAGGACAACAAGACCAAGGATTTCTGGAACGCCGAACTCCGCTTCTCTTCGCCCGCAGCCAAGCCGTTCAACTATATCGTCGGCGTCTCACATTATCGTCAGGACGATCGCCGGTTCCTCGCGACCTTTGTCGGGCCGGGCACGATCGATTCCTTTGTCCGGGCGCCCCTGCAGCGCGCCAGCGCGCGCGACTGGGGCGTGTTCGCATCGGCCAACTGGTCGCCCATCAGCCTTGCCGGGCTGACCTTCAGCGCCGGGCTGCGCTACGATCATGCCCAGCGCGCCGCGCGCCAGCTGGCCGGCTCGCTCGATCTCGGCGCAGGCGGCCAGTTCGTCTATCGTGACGCTACTTTGTCGGGCGGCTTCTCGGCGCTGCTGCCGCGCATCTCGGTCCGCTATGCGCCCTCGCCGCAGCTGACCTTCTACGCCAATGCCGCCAAGGGCTATATTCCCGGCGGCTTCAACCTCACTGCCGCACAGGCCAATCTCAGTGACGATGTGCTGCGTTTCGCGTCCGAGACGATGTGGAGCCGCGAGGCCGGGTTCAAATGGCGCTCGACCGACGGCAAGCTGCGCGTCGCCGGCGCGGCTTTCTATATCCGGTCGAACAACTGGCAGGAAATCCAGGTCGCGACCGATGCGCAGGGGCGGATCATCTCGTCCGACTATATCGGCTCGAATGCGTCGATCGACAGCAAGGGGTTCGAGCTGGAGGCCTCGGCCGAACCGGTTCCGCGCCTGACGCTGACCGCCAATTTCGGCTATGCCGATGCGCGCTATCGCGACCTGCAGATCGACGCGACGACCAATGCGCGCGGCCGGCGCGTGAAGCTGGTGCCGGCCTATGACGGCTATCTCGCCGCGCGCTATCAACTGGCCAGCGGCTGGTTCGCTCGCGCCGAACTGGCGCTTACCGGCACCGAAACGCTGGAGAGCCGCGGTGAGGCGGTTCAGCCCGCTACACAGACGATCGGCCTGCAGGCCGGCTATGACGGCAAGCGCTATTCCGCACGGCTGTTCGTCGAAAATCTGACCAATATCCGCCGCGGCACCGGCCTTGCCTTTCGCAACCTCGGCTTCGGCAATGACGGCAACTGGTATTCGCCGATCGGGCGATCGCGGCAGATCGGACTGGAACTCAGCGCAAGATTTTAAGGGAGCGATGATGGACAGACTGTCGACGGCCGCGCTGAGCGGCGTTCCGGAAACCTTGCTGATCCCGCTCGCGGCGCGGCTGCTCGCAAGTGAGCGCAATCCCGATCTCGGTTTTATCGATCCGGCGGCGCGGGTGGTTGGCGAACGCCTCGCCTTCGACCCTGCGCGCTTCGCCGATGATCGCGGCAGCATGCGCGGTTCGATCGTTCGTGCGTTGTGGTTCGACAGCGTGGTCCGGCGCTTTCTCGCCGCGCATCCCGATGCGCTGTGCGTATCGATCGGCTCGGGGCTCGACACGCGCACCGACCGCGTCA
Source organism: Sphingomonas alpina (assembly GCF_014490665.1). Classification (NCBI taxonomy): domain Bacteria; kingdom Pseudomonadati; phylum Pseudomonadota; class Alphaproteobacteria; order Sphingomonadales; family Sphingomonadaceae; genus Sphingomonas; species Sphingomonas alpina. The sequence continues at coordinate 3,645,173 of NZ_CP061038.1, forward strand.
CGCCGCCGCCGGGAGTGGACTGGTATGATATCGAGTTCCCCGATGTGGTGGCACTGCGCCAGGCGCTGATCCCGGCCCGGCCCAATGTTCATGCGATCGCCGCCGACGGCGCGAATGTCCTGGCATGGGTCGATGTCGTTCCCTGGCATCGCGAGCGGCCAATGCTGGTCCTGGCGGAAGGTGTCTGCATGTACCTCAAGCCGGAGGCCGGCGCGGCCTGGCTGCGCGCGCTCGATTATCTTGCCGGGGTGCGTGCGACGCCGCTGACGCTTGCCTTCGACTTCGCCTCGCCCTTCATGGTCCGCAACTCACGCCGCAACCCCAGTGTGAGGAAAACTCAGGCACAGTTTTCCTGGGGCCTGCGCCGGATCGACGATGCGGTCCGCATCGCGCCGGGTTTCCGTGTCGCGGAGCGCTATGACGTGGCGCGCCGGTCCGGCGTCCTGTCACGCACGGTCAGCATGGCGCACCGGCTGATCACCGGCGGCCGCCCGCTTTATGGCTGCGCGACCTTGACCCATGCCGGGCACGCGGCCGGCTAAGTCAAAAAAACCCGGCCCCGGGACATCCCGGGGCCGGGCAGTTTGCGGGCAGGGCCTGCACTTTCAGTCGATGACCTGGGTCACCACCCCCGCGCCGACGGTCTTGCCGCCTTCACGGATCGCGAAGCGCACACCCGGTTCGATCCCGACCGGCTTGTTCAGCGTGAAGCCGATTTCCGCCTGGTCGCCCGGCGACACCGAGGCGCCCCCGTCGATCTCGATCACCCCGGTGACATCCGTCACGCCGAAGAAGAATTGCGGGCGATACCCACTCGCAAACGGCGTGTGACGGCCGCCTTCCTCGCCGGTCAGGACGAAGATCTGCGCCCTGCCCATGACTCGCGCCTTGATCGCGCCAGGCGCACTGAGCACCTGGCCACGCTCGACATCGTCACGCTTCAACCCGCGGAGCAACAGCCCGACATTCATGCCGGCGCGCGCCTCCGGAACATCCTTCCGGAAACTCTGGATGCCGGTCACGATCAGCTCCGCACCGTGATTGTCGAGCCCGACAATCTCAACCGCGCTGCCGATCCTGAGCGTGCCGCGCTCGACCCGGCCGGACACCACGGTGCCGCGACCGGGAATGGTGTGCACACCCTCGATCGGCATCAGGAACGGGCTGTCATAGTCCCGCACCGGGTCCGGGATATGCGCATCCAGCGCCGCCACCAGATCGACGATCGCCTGCGCGTCGACTCCGGCAGGGTCACCGCGCTCGACCGCCTCGGCCGCACGCAGGGCACTGCCGAACACGAACGGCGAATCGCGATACCCCTGCGCGGCCAGCAACTCGCTGGTTTCGAGCTGGATCAGCGCCATCATGTCGTCGCGGTCGCCCGGATCGAGCATGTCCATCTTGTTCACGAACACGACGATGTGACCGACATTCACCTGCCGCGCGAGCAGGATATGCTCGATCGTCTGCTTCGCCGCGCCCTTGGTGGCGTCGACCAGCAGAATCGCCCCGTCCATCTGCGAGGCGCCGGTAATCATGTTCTTCACATAATCGGCGTGACCCGGGCAATCGATATGGGCGTAGTGCCGGAGCTCCGACTCATATTCCACATGACTGGTGTTGATGGTGATGCCGCGCGCCTTTTCCTCGGGCGCCTTGTCGATCTGGTCGAACGACAGGGCCTTCCCGCCCAGCCGCGCGGCCTGCACCCGGGTGATTGCCGAGGTCAGCGTGGTCTTGCCATGATCGACATGGCCGATCGTCCCGACATTCACATGCATCTTGTTGGTCATTGTCTTCACTCTCGTTGAAACGCCGTCGAACCCGGTTGGCCAGACCGGGCCCGAGCGGCCATTGGCATTGGCGCGCCAATTCGGTGGAGGGCGCGCGCGGTGCGCGGTCGCCCCAAAAGCAAAAGGCCCGCCGGGCGGATCCCCGGCGAGCCTTTGCTCGGTATGTCCGGGTGTCCGTCAGGGGACCCGGGCGGAACAAGCCCGGAAAGTCAGGTTTCGATCCGCCATGCGCCGGCGGCGCGCACCGGCATGGTGCACGCGCTCAGGGCAGCATTGATCGTCAGCAAAAGCGGCATCGCCTTGCTCCTTTTCGCAAGCAGAGCGCAAGCAAAGCATGCGCACAAGAAAAACCCCGGAAGGCGGTGGCCATCCGGGGTCTTGCAACGCAGCGGAGGCCGACGCCTCCTGAACACAAGAGACGGGTTAGATGTCGATCGAATATAGCAGCGCAACGCCGGCATTTGCCGTCGCGTCGATTGCCGCCCTGTCGAATTCTTTAACCGTCACGATGATGTTCCTCGAATAGTGTTGCGGCCGTTAGCACCGCTGGACCTTGATTACAAGCGACCCGCTGTCGCCGCGGCGGCCATCCCAGCCAGAGAGGCTCGCTCCACACCTGAGCGGCTATTCGAACTCGACGATGACGATCTCAGTCTCGGTCACCGCAGCGAAACGCCGGTCAGTCGGATGCGCTGCCAACAACGGGCTATCATGGATGATGCCGAAGCCGGAGTCGGCGGCGGGCGCCGCAACAACCCCGATATCCTGCCAAACCACAGGCGCGCTTCTGCCTGGCGCCCACCAATGCGGGTGCCCATCGTCCACATACGCTACGCCGCCGGCACAGGGGAATAATGTTGCCTGCGGATTCCAGTCGCTCGACCGGCTGATCCACGATCCGTCTCGCGCAGACCAGATGCCGGATTGCAGCGGCTCCCCGATGAGTTCGTTGCCATCTGCGCTCGCCGTGACGATCACCCGATCGGCATCGAGCCAGCACGCGGCATAAACCTCTGCCCCCGGTGCCACTGTCTCCAAAGCACCGTGATGCCGCTCTTCCCGATCCAGCAAGGTCGGATCACGCAGCACCTGCTCGACGTCGAAGGCGCAGAAGACGTTATAGGGATGCCAGACCCAGCCGGCCGACAACAGAAAGCGCCCGTCGGGGCTGAAACTCAGCCGCGAATGAAAGACGTCCTGCGCACCACCTTCTCTGCCCGTGAGCCGCTCTCCCTCGATCAGCGTCTCTATCTCGATGACGTTATAGGCATCCGGGCAATGCGCCAGCACCTCGCGGCCATCGCTCAACCGGCCAAGCGCGATCGGATAGGCATAGGCACTGGCCTGGTAATAGCTGCGATCGATCTCCCGGACGATCTGACCCTGATCGAGAATGATGCCCTTGGTCTGCCGATCGCAGAACAGGACGGAAAACCGCCCGGACGGCGAAACGAGCGCACGGTCGAAGTCATAGGCATAGTGTCTGCTGGTCGGAATTTCGGTGCCATCGGCCAGCCACCGCACCCCGCCGCCGACCCAATCCACCAGCGCGTCGTCCTGCCACGCAAGCGATTGCGGTGGATGCGAGAATGGGATGCGGGTGATGCGGGATCCGGACATCATTCCGATCTACCGCGTCAGGCAGCGGAGCGCACCATCCGGCCTCGCAGCGCCGACGCAACCAGGCCCGCGCCCAGCAGCAGCAACACCACATTGACGATCACCGCGACCGGATCGCCCGCCAACCCGCCGCGCAGCGCGACATGCCCCAGTGCCACCAGCACCAAGGTCGCGCCGCCGATCGCCCGGCACGCCCGCGACAGCGCTTTCGCCTCGACGAATCCGCTCACCGCCAGTGCAAGCAACGTCGCCCCACCCCACAGCGACAAGGGCAGCGACAGCGGCGCGCCCGCGCCGGCAATCACCACGCCCAGCGCCGCGACGGCAAAGGCCAGGGGCTGGCCCCACACGACCGAGGTCCACACCCGTTCCCAGCCCGGTGCCGGCCGCCCCTTGTCGCGCCGCCGCGCGAGCCAGATCGTCACGCCGCTCGCCGCGAGATAGGTCAGGCCAAGCCCGAGCAGGCCGTATACGACACGCACCACGCCACCGCCGAACCAGCCGAAATGCAGCGAGCCGATCGAGCCGAGAATATCCTTGCCGAGATTATTGTCACGCGCATAGCTGGCGTGAAACAGCTTGCCCTCGCGGTCGAAGGTCAGGGCATCGGTCCCGGCGAGCCGGTTGGGCTGGCGCAGGCCGACCTGCGTCGCCTGCCCATATTCGGCCGGGTGCTGCATCAGGATATAGGCCGGCGTCGCGCCCGGCGACCGCACCGCGGCCTGGCGCAGCATGGCGGCGAGATCGGGCAGCGGCGCGGGCCGCGGGTCATCCTTTGGCAGCGGCGGCAGGAACAAGGCATAGACCTTGTTCACATCGCCTTGGAACACCGCGAGGCCCAGCACGCCGACGATCAGCGTGGTCAGCCCGAGCAACGCGCCGGTCAGCGACACGATGACATGGAAGGGCAAGGCCCAGACACCGAGCCGGTTGTGCAAATCCGCCTCCTGCAGCCGCCGCGATCCGCCGAGCCGCAAGTGAAAGGCATCGCGAAACACTCGCGGATGCGCGAGCAGGCCGGAGATCAGCGAAGAGAGCAACGCCACCCCGGTCAGCCCTACCAGAAACATGCCCCAGGTCTGCGGCAGATGCAGATTGATGTGCAGATGCGTGACGAACTCGGTCCAGGGCGACGCGCCGCTTTCGGCGATCCGGCCCTGCCCGTCGGCGATCCATGCGTGCTCGCCGGCTTTTCCCTCGGTGGTGATCAGCAGCCACGGCAGTTCGGGTGACGGCAATGTCACATAGGCATGCTCGACCCCATTTCCTGCCTGCGCCATCGCGCCGGTGAAGGCGGTCTGCACTGCACCCGGAGCCGCAGCTTCGATGCGCGGTGCGGCGGGATGCTCCCAGCGCTGAAACTCGCGCGCGAACACCGCGATGCTGCCCGACAGACAGACAAGATAGATCGCGGCGGCAAAGGCGAGCCCGAGCGCGCTATGCCCCTTCAGCACAGCGCGCACGAAATCGGCCGGCACCTTGGGCCAGATCGGCTGGCGCTTGCCCGCTACACGCTCTGTCCTCGTGGTCATGCGAACCCCCTGAGAATGGCGGCGGTGAAGCAGATCAGCGTCACGCCGGCGAGCATCGCGGTAGCGCGCAGGATGCGGCTGTCAGCGAGCGTCCAGGCCATCGCGCCGCCCCATAATACCGGCACCATCAGCCCCGAAATCAGCAGCCGCGTCTGCGGCTCGCCCGGTACCCACACCGCATAGCAGACACCAACCGCCATCGCCGCGATCATCCCGATCGGCCCGGCGAGCAACCAGCGCAGGATCGTGCGCCAGGCGGTCGAGGGCCGCTCGAGCGGTTCAGGCGCGAGGCTCTGGTCGTTATTGCGCCCATTACCATCGGCGCGCGCGGCCTTCACCGTCGCGCCGCTCGTCACCACCGCGAGCACACCGGCCGGGATCAGCGCCACGGCAATGAACGGCCCGCGCGCCGCACCCAGCACCCAGGCCGGCCACAACAGGGTCGCGATCAGGATCGCCCAGCCGCCAAGCATCCACGGCAGCCGCTCCTCGATGCGCAATCGCCACGCACGGCGCAGCGCCCATCCGCCCGCCGCCGCGCCAATCAGGATCGGGATCGCGGCCAGCCAGGTGAGCGATTCCGCCATCACCATTTCGTCTCGAACACCAGGCCGAAGACCTGCGGATCGCCCAGCACCCCATTGCGCTGCGACGCATTGCCATATTCGAAATATTTTTCGTCGAACAAATTGCTCGCATAGGCCGACAGGCTCCAATGCTCGGCCTGATAGCCCAGCTTGGCATTGACCAGCGTGCGGCCGCCCACGACATATTGAGACTGTGGCGCGCCGACATCGGTGAACACGCCGCTGCGGTGGCTGGCATTCACATTGGCGACGATGTGCGATCCGACGCGGACATTGGCGCCGCCCGACAGCGTCCATTTCGGGGCATAGGGGAATTGCATCCCGCTCAAGTCGTTGACGGCTCCGACATCTACCCTGAAGGAATCGAACTTGGTGCGGACATGGCCAATCGACGCATACCAGTCGAACGCCCGGCTGACGCGATGCCGCGCCTCGATCTCGAAGCCATAAAGATGCGACTTGCCGGCATTGACCGTGTTGAAGTCATAGGTGTTGAGCCCGAAATTGACGGAGGTCTGCTGGTCCTTCCAGTCGATGTAGAAGGCATTGGCATTGATCGTCAGCGCGCCATCGAGCCAGGCCGTGCGCAGCGACAATTCATAATTCCAGGTGAATTCCGGATCATAGGCCACGGTCAGGTTGCGCGCCATGTTCGAACTCGATCCGCCCGAGCGATAGCCGCGCTGCGCCACAAAGGCGGTCGACACGGTCGGCGTCCAGTTCATTTCCAGCCCCAGCTTGGGCAGGAATGCGTTGAATGTCCGCTTCGACGGCAACGCTACCCCGGCAGCCTGCGCGACCAGCCCGAGCACACCGGCATTGATCGCGGTAAATGCCGGCGCGAATGGCCCATAGTCCGCAGGATTGGGCAGGGTTCCGGCAAACCGCGCGCGCGTATCCGATGAAAGGCGGTTGGTCTCGCGGTCGTAGCGCGCGCCGGCCAGGGCCGACAGGCGATCGGTGAGTTCATATCGGGCGTCGGCAAACAGCGCCATGGTTTCGACCCTGGTCGGCGTGCGGTTGGCATAATCGACCGGGATCGACGGCAAGGCAGCGGTATAGCGGGCCGCGATCAGGGCAGCCGTTGCCGGGTCGACCCCATTGCCCTGCAACAAGGCGGCGATCGTGCCGGTCGGGGTCTGGACTTGAGTCAGGCTGGCCTGAGTGCCGATCTGGTCGCGATTATAATAAAAGGCGCCGATCAGACCGCTCAGCCGCTCGCCCTTGTAGTTGAGGCGCAGCTCCTGCGTGAAGGTGCGGTAGCGAAAGCCGATATTGCCGGCGGTCAGATCGGCTGCGGTGCGATCGCCGTCATAGGTGTCGAACTGGCGGATCTTGTTGAACGACGAGACGCTGTTGAGCGAGAACCGGTCACCCAGCTTGTAGCTCAAATCCAGCGTGGCGATGTCGGCATTGATCGTGCTGGCATTCGGCGCATTCGATGAGGCCGTGCGATCATCAAACATGTGGGGCGTGACGTCGGTATAGGTGAAGGCATAGCCGCCCTTGCGTTCGGAATGGGTATAGCCGAGCCGCGCTTCGAACCCCGGCAGCGCGCCGGGCGTCCAGAGCAATTTGCCGCGCAGGCTGAGCGCGTCGACCGGATTCTCCGGCGCATTGCGCGTGACGTTATGGACGAAGCCATCGCCGTCGCGCTTTTCCGCGGCAACGCGAAAGGCAAGCTCGTCGGCGATGATCGGCCCGCCTCCGGCAATGGCGAAGGCGCGTTCGTCATAGCTGGTATACAGCGCCCGCCCGCGCGCACTCCAGTCCATCGTCGGATCGGTGGTGCGGATGATCACCGCGCCGGCCAGTGCGTTCAGCCCCTGCAACGTCGATTGCGGCCCGCGAAATATTTCGACTTGCGCGACGTCCCACATATCGGTCGGCGCACCATGCAGCGTACCGGTCGGCAGCGCCGCGCCATCGAGATAGACCGTCGACAGCGCGCCATCGCCGCCACTCGAAACGCCGTTATTGGCGATCCCGCGAATGGTGAAGCCGGCCCCGCCATAAATGGTCGAGACATTGGCGGTACGCTGCAGCACCTCCTGCAGTGAGCGGAGATTCTCCTCCTCGATCCGCGCCGCGGTGATCACCGCGACACTGGTCTTGGTCTCCTGCAACGATCGCGCGACCTTTTCGCCGGTGACGATGATGTCTTCGGACGTGTCCACCTGCTGCGCGGCATCGGCCGGCGGATCCGACAGGTTCGGCCCAGCAGACTGCGCCTGTGCGGTAGAGGCAAGCGCCATGGCGACAAGGCTGGCCGACAGCCTCAGGAAAATGCGCGTCATCGATACCCCCCGGAAATTGAGCCGCCCGGTATCAATGCCGCAATTGCGAGTCAAACTCATTAGCATAAGGAAGACACGGTCGTTGATAGCTGAGCTTTGCCGCGACAAAGATCAGCCTGTGTTGAATTCCTATTAAAACAGTGGAGATTGAACGGCGGGCCGGGGGAGGCGCTGACGCGCCCTTTCCGCCCCAGGGATTTCTAGGAGAATGCAATGAAGCTGTTTACACGATCGCTGTTCGCCACCCCTCTGATCGCTGCCGCGACGCTCGGTCTTTCCGCGTGCAACAGTCCTGCTCCGGCGGACAATGGCACGACCAACGACCTGAAGCTGGTCAATGAGGAAGCGCCGCTCGACGCCAATCTGTCGACCGATGGTGAGCTCAGCGGGAATGCCGGCAGCCTCGACGCGGTTCCGACCGGCAATGAAACCGCCCTCGGCAATGCCGCCGATGGCAATGCCAGCGTCGGCAACACCACCGCACACTAAGCGGTTCATGGTGCGGCACGACGGCCAGCCCGAACCTGATGCGGCCACAAACCGCGCGTCGCCGTCGCATCCCCTTATCGCCCGGATAGCTCCCAAGGCGTAACCTCACGGCCCGGCGGCAACGCCGGGCCGCTTTTCTTGCATAGTGTGTTTGGAAACGCGCCGGAGCGCGTTCGCGGTGCCGGCCCGATCGAAACTCGCTCTTTCGCGAGTTTCCAAACAGACGCTCAGGCGTTGACGTTGTCGTACAGCGCGATCAGCCGGTCGACCTCGGCCACCACTTCCTTCTGTTCGGCCAGCCAGCGGCCAGTGGCGTCATGCATCGGCTCGCCCTTGTGCCCGTCATGCAATGTCGCACCTGTCTCGATCAGCCAGATCATGTCTCGCGCGCGGGTGCGCTGCAGCCGCAAATGAGTCATCCACTGCTCCACGGTATCGGATGGGATCGGTCGGTCCATGTCATGCTCCCCGCGCGTCGGCGCCCTGCAGCGCGCATCAGCGCTCCATATAGGGAGCCTGACGCCCGGTTACGCGCCCGAACCTTCCTCGCAGCCTGCTACCAGTCCATCGGCAAACCATTGGCCGAGCATCGCGCCGGCATGCGCGACACCCACGGCCTCGCCATGTGCCGCGACCAGCCACCCACACAGATCGGCAAAACCCTTCCCGCTCGCCAGCATGTGTAAGGCTTCGCACTCGACCTTCTCGACCGTACGAAAACAAGGCGTGAAGTCCTGCCGCCACACCAGCATCGCGGCTGGCTCGGGCAAAATCGCTGCAGCGGGCGGGGCGGCACCGGCCGACAGCGCCGACCAGATCGCGCCGGCATTGGTCCGCGCGGATTCGATGCGCAGCGTCGGCACGAAGCGCAACCGTGCCTTGTCCCAGTCGACTCCGGCAATCGCTCCCGGCGGCTGCGCCACCGCATCCGCGCCCGCGAATGCCTCGGCCAGCATCCATTCCAGCGTCGCCAGCTCGGCGATTTCGGGATCGTCGGGATGGAGCCCGGCCAGAGTCCGGTCGAACCCGGCGCCATAGACGCCCAGCGTCCAGCCGCTTGGCGGCATATGCTCGATATGATGGCGCGCTGCATCGACAAAGCCCGACCCGCCCAGCCACGCCTGGAGCTGCGGATAGGTTTCGGCGAGGCAATCGGTCAGCTGCACACGGTACGCATTGTGATAGACATGGAGCCCGGCCAGCGCCCCGGGCGCGATCCAGCCCTCCACCGCGCCCGGCCCATCGAGCAAATGGCGACGAAAGTCGCGCTGCAGCGCAATCAGGCTCATGCCGCGATCCGTTCGCGTAGCGCTGCCCGTTCGCGCAGCGCTGCAACGCGCCGCGCCTGATCGAGTTCGGCAAGCAGCTCGGCAAGCGGCGGAATGTCATCGTCGCGCTCGATCATCGTTGCGACCGGCCCGACCCGCGCCAGCGCCGCATCGTACAGCGCCCAGACGCTGTCCGGCACCGGCCGATCATGCGTATCGATCAGTAAATCCTTGCCTTCGCTATGCCCGGCAAGATGGATCTGACGCACCCTCTCCGCCGGCACGCCATCGAGATAGGCGATCGCGTCGAAGCCGTGATTGGTCGCGCTGACGAAGATATTGTTGACGTCGAGCAGCAGGTCGCACCCGGTGCGCGCACACATCTCCGCCATGAAATCCCATTCGGTCGCGTCGCTGTCGGCAAACCGCACATAGCTCGACGGATTCTCGATCAGCATCGCGCGGCCAAGCACATCCTGCGCCTGCGCGATATTGGCACACACCACGTCCATCGCCTCGCGCGTATAGGGGATCGGCAACAGGTCGTGCGAATTGAAGCCCTCGATCGCGGTCCAGCACAGATGGTCCGACACGAACAGCGGGTCGATCCGGTCGACCAGCGATTTGAGTTGCATCAGATGATCGCGGTCGAGCCCGTCGGCCGAACCGATCGACATCGACACCCCGTGCAGCGCGACCGGATGGCGTTCGCGGATCCGTTCCAGGATCTGCAACGGACGCCCGCCGGCGATCATGAAATTCTCCGAGATGACCTCGACGAAATCCACCTCGACATCATGGTCGAGGAAATCGGGATAATGTTGTGACCTGAGGCCAAGGCCAAAGCCGTGAAAGGCCGGGTTGCGGGTCATCGTCATGGCGCGGTCCAGTATGAAGGGCCCGGCCAGTCATCCAGCCGGGCCCGGAAACTCACTTGGCTTCGGTCAGGCTGCCGCCGGCCGCGGCGCACGCCTTGGCGGTCAGCGCCTTGAAGCCATGCCCCTTGCACTCATTCTGACCCTTGCAGTCGTTCGACGCGGTCTTGCAGTCCGACGTGCCCTTGCAGGTGTTGACGCCGTAGCAATGGACGGTCTTTTCGCCCTTCGCCAGCGCGGGCGTGCTGGTCGCGACGCCGGCAACGGCAATGATGGCGGCAGTGGCGGCGAAGCTCGCGCCGAGGATACGGGTGGTCATGGGGGAGGTCTCCGAATGGACTTGAGCCGGAATGGCAAAGGGGTTTCGGAGAGGGGTCGGAAGTTCGTTACAGCGCTCGCCAAATTCCTCTCCATGGACCGGGGGAGAGGACTTAAGGGGTCACCAGCGCAACAGTCTCGGCCCGATCAGCGCACCCAATGCGACGACCATGGCAATGCCCAGCGAATACCAGGTCAGGATGAACAGCGCCGAGGATTCCTGGCAATGCAGCCCGTACAGCGTCGCCCCGCACGCCCCTGCCGCCAGCCCGGCGACCGCACCGGTCAACCTGAGCCGCGTCGGGGCAAGTTTGCGGAACGACCAGAGCAAACCGGCAAGGATCGGCAGCGAAAGCATCGCCACCAGCATCGAGCAGATTCGCCAGCTATGCCCGGTCCAGAGATGGTGCCATCCATCCATCGGCATGATCAGCAACTCGCGACCGGTAAGCAGGGCGAGCACCACCACCGGCACCCACATCAACCACAGCCAGCGCGGCCGCGCCGCTTGCGGACGCGCCAGATGCAGCACTGCCGCGACCGCGACCAGATCGAGCAAAATGGTATAGCCCCATTTCATCCAGAACGACGAACCACACATGGCGTGCATCATGTCGGGGCGCATGCCGAGACAGCCCAGCACCAGCGCCAGCGTGACGATCGCGCCGCCGGCCATGCCGATCGCGATCCGCCGCGCGACCGCGCCGCGCGGCACCGGGCGCAATTCCTCGCCGAGCGAGCGGATCAGATCTTCGGTGCGCATCAGGTGCCACCTTTCAGGCGTTTGGCGAGCGCGGCAAGACCGCGATGCACCGACACCTTCACATCGGATTCGCTGATCGCGCCGCGCTCCGCCGCCTCGGCCACACTCAGCCCCTCGATCCGGGTCTCGCGGATCACCCGCGCCTGTTTGGGCGACAATTCGCCGAGCAGCGTATCGACATCCATCCGCGCAGAGGTCGCCGCCTCGAACCCTTCGGCGACCAGGATATCCTCCAGCCCCTCGATCGGCACGGTGGTGCGGGTCCGGCGGAAATGGTCGATCATCTTGTAGCGCGCGACGGCATAGGCCCAGGCGCTGAAGGCCCGGTCGCGGTCATAGGTACCGCGCCGTGTGTGAATGGCCATCATGGTTTCCTGCACCAGATCCTCGACATCGTCGGCGGCGCCGCGAAGGCGCCGCCCGAAAAAGGATCGCAGCATCGGCACGAGCGCATTGAGCAAGGCGGTATAGGCGCCGGAATCTCCATCGAGACCGCCGATCATCCATATCCTGAGCTGATCTTCGCTCGCCCTCACATGCACTCCCGACGGGTCATTCGTGGCAGCGTGGCCAAAGGTTACAGAAAAATTCGGGCGGCCGAGCAGCGACATATCGACCGTGCCGCCGGTGTAACCGAAGCCCGGGGCAACGCGAAGCAGCTTCCGTGACCCGCGCCCACAAGGCCTCCCAGGGGTCACCGTGCGGCGGGGTTGTTTCCCCGCCGCGCGTCGAGGCCGATCTTCAGAGGAAACCCATGATGTCGAAGACCCCGGCGGCAATCGCCGCAGCCCTTGCCCTGAGCATCGCACTCGGGTCGGGCGCCAATGCCCAGGCCGCCAAGAAGCCGATGGAAAAATGCTATGGCGTGTCGCTCGCCGGCAAGAATGACTGCAAGGCCGGCGCCGGCACCAGCTGCGCCGGCACCTCGCGCGTCGCCTATCAGGGCGATGCCTGGAAACTCGTGCCCGCCGGCACCTGCACCTCGATCAAGACGCCCAGAGGCAACGGCTCGCTGACCCCCAAGGCATAAGCCTGGATCGGCCCCTTCCCTCAGGCGGGGAGGGGCCTGACTGGAGACGCTGATGACCCCCGCCACACTTTATGCCCGCACTGCCGCGCGGCTCGACACGCTTGTGCCCGGCAACCTGCTGCTGCTCGTCGCGCGCATCGCGATCGCCGCGATTTTCTTCCTGTCCGGCCGGACCAAAGTCGAAGGGCTGCTGACCCTCACACCGGCAACCTACGAGTTGTTCGCGACCGAATACGCCCTGCCCTTCGCTCCGCCCGTGATCGCGGCGCATATCGCGGCCTATTCCGAACATCTCTTCCCGATCCTGCTGGTGCTCGGCCTGTTCACTCGCCCCGCCGCCGCAGCTCTGCTCGGCATGACTCTGGTGATCGAGATCTTCGTCTATCCCGATGCCTGGTCGACGCATCTCGGCTGGGCGGCGATCCTGTTGCCGCTGATTGCGCGCGGCGGAGGCGCCTGGTCGCTCGACCGTGTATTCGGGCTCGAAAAGGCCTAACATCGCCCGCGTAAAACGGGGAGCAAAGGCATGGACAGGATCAACTGGTTGGTCGCGGCGGGGATGCTCAACGCCATCGCCGCGCTACTTCATCTCGGTTGCGTGTTCGGCGGCCCGTCCTGGTATCGCTTCTTCGGCGCGGGCGAGGGCATGGCGCGCCTCGCCGAGCAGGGATCATGGCGGCCCGTCGTCGTTACGCTTGGCATCACCGCAATCCTGGCCGGCTGGGCCGCCTATGCCTTTTCCGGTGCCGGGCTGTTGCCGCGCCTGCCGCTGCTCCGCCCCGCGCTGATCCTGATCTGCGCGATCTATTTCGCGCGCGCCGCCGCCTACCCCGTCATGCTCGCGCGCATGCCGGGCCACAGCACGACCTTCCTGCAGATCAGCTCGGCGATCGTGCTCGTCTTCGCCATCGTCCATGCCATCGGCATCTGGACCAGCTGGGACCGGCTCTAAGCGGCGGCCCAGATCAGCTATGTCCTCTTGGAGCGGGATGACATCTGATCGAGCCATCTCTGTCATACTCGGGAAAGCGAGTATCCCGCTTCTTCTTCTAAGCGCAGGGCAAGGCAGCGGAATCCCCGCCTTCGCGGGGATGACGGTGTGAGTCCTTCTATGGTGTGTAAATATAACTCACTGATATATAAGAATATTATTTCAATTTCCAGCCGAAGCCGCGGCGGGAGATATGCAACGACCGGTGTCCCATATCTCCCGCCGCTCGCCCGGCCATGCAAGCGCTGCCCTCCAGGACGGAGACTCCAGTGCCTCGCTGATCCAGGCCGTGGTCGCGATGAACCCGGCTATTTCTGGCAGGCGACGATCGTTGCGATCACCGACAGCGTGTCGAGCGGATCGCGCACCCGCACCGTGTCGAGCCCAAGCTCCTTCGCCGGATAATCATTGCCGCCGGGGAAGATCGCGTCGCCGATGAACATCATCGCGTCGAGCGCGATGCCGCTCGCATCGCGCAGCTTCTTCAATCCATAGGCCTTGTCCACGCCCTCGCGCGTGATGTCGATCGAGGTCGCCCCGCCGATATTGATCGACAGGCCGGGCAGGCGCGTGCGCAAATCCGCCTGGATCACCTTGCGCTTGGCGAAGTCCGGATCCCAATGCTCCTTGGCGTCGAGCGGTGCCTGCTGGCCGAGTGCGGAAAAGGTGATCTGGCTGCCGCGATCCTCGATCCGCTCGCCCCAGACCTGCTCGGGCACGAAACCGGTCGCGGTCAGCGCGGCATCGAACGCGGCGAAGATTGCCTGTTTCTGCGCATCGTCGAACAACTCGGCATAGACCGGCGCCCAGGCGCCGTCATAGCGATACAGCTTGGTTCCGGTGGTCGGCATCAGCCACAAACGGCTGCGATCGGCGCGCGCCGGCAAGCGGCTGGCAACCTGCTTTTCGAATTGCGGCCAGTCCCCGCCTGAAATCACCGCGACCTGCGCCACGGCGAGCAGATCGGCCAGCGCTTCGCCCATCGCCTCCTGCAGCGGCTGCTTGCTCTCAGCGAGCGTGCCATCGAGATCGAAGGCGACGAGATGTTTCATGTAGGGCTCCGGATGAGATGGTAACGGGTCTTGCGGCGGATGAACGTATCGGCTGCCTGCACGGGTCCGTGACCGTGCCAGAAATCGCCGCCGCTCGGCTAGGCCATGCCCTTCGCATGCGCGCGACGACGGCGGCCCCGGACCATGACCGACTCCACCCGCTCCGGATGCGCACTGGCAACCGTCAGCAAGCGGCGAAAGGTCGGGCATTCCATATGGCTCGGCGCCGGGCAGGCGGCCGCATGGCGAAGTCCGTCGCGCAGCGCCGCCATCCGCCCGATCGTCCGGTCCAGCTCGTCTGCCTTCCCGCTCAGCATCGCCCGATCGATTTGAGGCCGGCCGCCGCCGCCGAACATGCCGCCGATCTCGTCGAGCGAGAAACCCGCCATCCGCCCCAGCGCGATGAGCGACAGCCGCTCCAGCACATCGCTGCCGAAGATCCGCCGCAACCCGCGCCGCCCGAGCGACTCGACCAGCCCCTTTTCCTCGTAGAAGCGCAGCGTGGAGGCCGGCATGCCCGAGCGTTTCGCGACCTCGGCGATATCGAGAAGTTTCACTGTTGACCTCAAGTCGGCTTGAAGTGGCATGGTGCTGCCGGGACTCGATAAGCACAAGGAAAATCGCCATGACGCCGCCATCCGCCCGGACCGACCAGGCTCCGCGCAACCAGGCCCCATCCAACCAGGCTCAGGCCGAGCTATGGAACGCCCGTGCCGGAGAGACATGGGTAGCGCAGCAGGCGATGCTCGACCGCCTGTTCCTGCCCCTGGAGGAATTACTGGCGGACTCCGTCCGGCCAACCGGCGCGCGCGACGTCCTGGATATCGGCTGCGGTGCCGGCGCGACCACGCTTGCGGTGGCACAGGCGCTTGCGCCGGATGGCCAGTGTACCGGCCTCGATATCTCGGTACCGCTGATCGAGGCGGCACGTCGTCGCGCAGCGGAGACGGGCGTCGCGACGCAATTCCTCGCTGGCGACGCGCAGAATTACAGCTTCGCACGCGGCAGTTTCGACTGGATCGTCTCCCGCTTCGGCGTGATGTTCTTCGACCAGCCGGAATGGGCCTTCGCCAACCTTCGCGGCGCTGTGCGCGACGGCGCCGGCCTGACCATGATCACCTGGCGCGATCCGGCGGAGAATCCCTTCATGACAGCGGGAGAGCGCGCGGCGGCCCCGCTACTACCGCAATTGACACCATCCGATCCGGACGCGCCGGGCCAGTTCGCCTTTGCCGATCCGGATAAGGTCCGCCGCATCCTGGCGAACGGATGGCGCGAGACCGGCATCAAGCCGGTCGATATCGCCTGCGCGCTCCCCGCGGGGGACTTGCGGACCTATATCATGAACATGGGCCGGGTCGGCGTGCTGCTTCCCGATCTCGACGATCGTACGCGGGCGTCAGTGTCCGCGGCTCTGACCGCCGCATTCGATCCGTTCATATCGAACGGCGTCGCGCGGTTCAGCCTCGCCTGCTGGCTGGTCACTGCTCGGGCAGCATGAATGAGCAAGGGCACCGGGCGCTGAACGCCCGATGCCCATACCCCTCCCGGTACCGCTCAATGCGGCTTTTTATGCTTCTTCTTTGACGTTGCTTCTTCGGTCGCTTGCGGAGCGGATGCATCCGCCGTGGTGTCCGTTGCGCTAGGCTGCGTGCTCGATGGATCGGACGCGGCCGGCGTCGCGGTGTCTACCGGCGCCGAGGAATTGGTCGTGTCGGGCGCTGGCGCCGGCGTTTCCGTCGGGCTGGTGCTCTGAGTCGATGGCGATGAAGACGGCGCCGTCTGGGCGAAGGTCGCGGCCGGCAGCATCGCCGCTGCCGCCACCAGAATGGCTATGGCTTTCATTGAAAAGATACTCCCGATCTTGGTCCGGCTGATACACGCCGGCCCCCTTTTGATAGGCGGCTGGAGCAGGGCAAGGCCAGACTTGCGCGGCTCGGCTCGTCACGTTTTGGGCTCGGGACGATGCTCAGCCGTGGCAGGCAAGCGTTGACCGTTTGCGCGATATTCGAAGGTTTGCGCTGCTCGACCCGGCCATCCGGCGTTCGCGAATCGGGATCCTCAGGCTGCGCCGGTTGCTCCGCCGGGGCGATAATGGCTTGGCGCCACCCCCGCGAGCCGCTTGAACATCGTGGTGAAGGCGGCAGGGCTTTCATACCCCAGGTCGAGCGCAATGGTCGTCACCGCCTCTCCCGCCGCCAACCGCGGCAATGCGATGAGCAGGCAAGCCTGTTGCCGCCAGGCGCCGAAGCTGAGCCCCGTTTCCCGGCGGAACGCGCGGGTAAAGGCACGCCGCCCCATGCCGAGATCGGCGCTCCACAGATCGATCGTGTCATGCGGCGTGGGCCGTTCCAGAAACGCCTGGCATTTGCGCGCCATCTCCACCGTCTTGGGGAAGGGCACTGCGAGCGGCACGGTCGGCGCGCGCGCCAGTTCCTCAAGCAGCAGTGCCATGACCATGCCGTCGCGCCCGTCGACATCATATTCCGGCACGATCTCGCACGAGGCCTGCAACAGGCTGCGAAGCAAGGGCGAGACCTGGATCACCTTGTTGCGATCGCCCAGCGAGCCATGGGCATCGGGTTCGATCAGGACACTGCGGGTGCTGACCGCACCGACCATCCGGACCGCATGGCTGCAGCCGCCCGGCGTCCAGATCGCACGTTCGGGCGGCGCCACCCAGGCGCCGTGCCGCGTGCTGACGACCACCACGCCGCGCGCGGCATAGAGCAGCTGGCCGCGGCGATGCTGATGCCAGTCGAGCTCGAACGCCGGCGGATATTCATTGCCCACCGCGACAATCGGCCGCGCGATATCCTCGACCAGTGCCGGATTGCTCCACGGCATGACTCTGTCCCACTTGCAAAAGTGAAAGACCCATACAGGAATGCGGGCAAGACCGGGAGGGGGTACGGGACCGCTCCGGCTTTGCCAAAGCCAGCTTCACGAAGAGATGCCCGGATGAACGCCACAAAAGCCGCAGCGCCAACGCTTCCCGCGACCGAAACGACTGTGTTCGGCGTGATCCTGGCGATCAGCTTCTGTCATCTCCTCAACGACATGATGCAGTCGCTGCTGCCGGCCATCTATCCCAACCTGAAGACCGAACTGGGCCTGTCGTTCAGCCAGATCGGGCTGGTGACTCTGGTCTATCAGCTCACCGCATCGATCCTGCAGCCGCTGATCGGCCTGTATGCCGACAGGAAGCCGACGCCGCTGGCGCTGCCGGGCGGGACGCTCTTCTCGCTGGCGGGACTGCTCGTCCTGTCGGCGGCGCACAGCTATTGGCTGTTGCTGGTCGGCGCGGCGATGCTCGGTATGGGATCGTCGGTGTTCCATCCCGAATCCTCGCGCGTCGCGCGCATGGCGGCGGGTCGGCGGCATGGCCTCGCCCAGTCGATGTTTCAGGTCGGCGGCAATGCCGGGTCAGCGCTGGGCCCGCTTGCCGCTGCGATCGTGGTGGTCCGCTGGGGTCAGTCCAGCCTGGCCTTTTTCGCAATGCTCGCATTGCTGTCCTGCGCGATCCTGTGGAATGTCGGGCAATGGTACCGGCATCACGGCCTTGCCCGCCTGACTCGCGGCCGGGCCGGCGGCCAGCCCGTGGTCACGCTGCCGCGCGGCAAGGTGCTGACCGGCATCGCCATCCTGCTCGCGCTGATCTTCTCGAAATATGTCTATCTCGCCAGCCTCACCAGCTATTTCACCTTCTATCTGATTCACCGCTTCGGCGTCAGCGTGGAGGTCGCGCAGCTCCATCTGTTCGTCTTTCTCGGCGCAGTGGCGGTCGGTACGATCGCCGGCGGCCCGATCGGCGATCGGTTCGGGCGCAAATATGTGATCTGGTTCTCGATCCTCGGCGCACTGCCCTTCACGCTGCTGCTACCGCATGCCAGCCTGTTCTGGACCGGCCCGCTGACGGTAGTGATCGGCCTGATCCTCGCATCGGCTTTTCCGGCAATCGTCGTCCTCGCTCAGGAGTTCGTACCCGGCAAGATCGGCATGATCTCCGGCCTGTTCTTCGGCTTCTCGTTCGGTATGGGCGGGATCGGCGCCGCCGTGCTCGGCGAAGTCGCCGACCGCGGCGGGATCGAGCTGGTCTATATGATCTGCGCGTTCCTGCCCGCGATCGGCCTGCTCGCGGCCTTCCTGCCCGATCCGGAACGCTGATTCCGCCGTACTCCCGCGAATTTCAACCAGGCTCGATCAGATCATCATCCCGCCGCACCCAGTGTCGGCGATTCCAGATCCACCTTGTTCGCGGGAATCACCACCACATCGGGCCGCAGGACGCGCAGCTTGTCGATGAACTTGGCGGAATCACCGACAATCACCAGCCAGGCATTTTCGGGCGTGACCAGCCGCGCGGCGGCGGCATTGGCGGCCTCGGGCTTCACCGCGTCGAGCCGCCCGGCCAGAGCGAACGCCTCGCTGGGGTCCAATCCTTGCTGGATCAGCCCGGCGATGATTGCATTGAAGCCCCCGCCCGTCTCCATTTGGCGAACATAGCTCCCCTTTATATAGGCCTTGCGCTTGTCGAGCGCATCGCCGTCGATCGGTTCCTTACCGAGCCGCTTGAACTCATTGAGGAAGATCTCAGCGACGTCGGTCGCGGTTTCATTCTTGGTCTGCGCGCTCGCCGAGAGCATGGCGGTGTCGGCACGCGCGGGGAGCACGCTATAGGCACCATAGCTCAGCGCACGCTTGCTGCGTACTTCAGTGAACAGGCGGCCATTGGAGCCGACGCCGAGCACCGCATTGGCGAGCAGCAGACTGGGATACTCCGCATCCGATCGGCTCACCCCGCGCACCGCAGCGATCACCGCCGCCTGTCCGGCACCGGGCAAGTCGATGACGACGGTGCGCATCGCTTTCCCTTGCCCTGCGCGCACCTTGGGAATTTCCGGCGTCGCACCCACCGCTTGCCAATCCCCGAACAGCTTTTTGACGAGCGCCGTTCCCGTCCCCGGATCGACCCCGCCGGTGACGATGACCGAGCTGTTGGCGGGATGCCACCAGCGCTGGCGATACGCGACCAGATCAGCACGACTGAGCGTATTCAGGCTTCTGGCCGTCCCGCCGCTCTGCCGGCCATAAGGGGCCGCGCCGTACAGCATGGGTAGCATGGCCATGTTGGCCAGTGGTCCGGGGTCCTTCATCGTCACCTGGATCTGGTCGACCGCGCGCTTGCGCTCCAGGTCGAACTCGGCCGGGGGATAGCTTGCATTGCGGATCACGTCGCTCAGCACTTCAGCCGCCTGGGCCAGATTGACGGTCGGGACAGTGATCGAGAAGGTGGTACCGTCGGGCCCGGCTCCACCGGCAATCGATCCGCCCAGCCGCTCCATGATCGCCGCGATCTGTTCGGCGGTGCGTGTCGCAGTGCCCTTGGTCGCGAGATTGGCGGCGAAGCGCGCCGTCCCCGCCTTGCCCTCCGGATCGGCCGAAGCTCCGCCGGCAATCACCACGCTCATCGTCGCCAACGGTACCGGCCCGGTCTTGATCGCCACGACCCGGACACCATTGCCAAGCCGCGTTTCCGCGATTTTCGGCACGGCCACCACCGGGGCTGGACCCGGCCCCGGCGGGGCCTGCCGCGCGCCTTCCGCTGCGAGCTGATTGGCGATGCCCTGCGCTGCGGGGACGATGGCGAAGGTCGGCATTGGCACGGGATTGGCCCAACTCGCGGGATTGCCGTCGCCATTGGTATAGCGAACTTCGACCCGCGCCGCGGGGTCGAGATAGCGCTTTGCCACGCGCAAAACATCGGCCTTGGTCACCTTGGCAATCGCCGCCAGCCGTTTGTCGGCCGCTTTGGGATCGCCCGTAAGCACCAGTGCCTCGCCCAGTTCGAACGCGCGCCCGGAGAAAGTCTCGCGCTCCTCAAGTGCATCGGACAGCAATTGGCTTCGCGCCTCGCCCAGTTCTGCATTGGACACCTCGACCGTGGCAATGGTCTTCAGCTCGGCATCCAGCGCGCCGGCCACCGTTTCGATATCCTGTCCGTCACTCAGGACCACAATTGGCGCGAGCACTCCGGCCTCTTCGGTGACGTCCAGATCCGCATCGATCCGGCTGGCTTTGCCGGTGCGCACCAAGGTCCGGTACAAGCGCGACGTCTCGCCCCTACCCAGTATTGCGGCCATCACCTCGAGCGCTTCGCGATCGGGATGACTCGCGCCCGGCACCTTGTAGATCGCGCCGACCAGCGGCAGCGGCAGATTGGGTCCGGTGGCGTTGATCCGCCGCGGGGCCATGGGCGGCTCGCTGCCGTTAATGGCCAGTGAAATAGGCTTTGCGCGCTTCGGAATGGCGGCGAAATAGCGATCGACAAAAGCCTGCAGCCGCGCTTCATCGAAATTGCCCGACACGATCAGCGTCGCGGTATCCGGCCCGTAATAGGCCTCATGAAAGGCGCGGGCATCCTCCAGCGTCGCCGCATCGAGATCGGCGATGTTGCCAATGACCGGGCGGCGATGCGGCAGCACGTCGAAGCCATTCTCGGTCATCGCGAAGTTATACAAGCGACCATAAGGCGGCGCGAGCACGCGCTGGCGCAATTCCTCCTTCACCACATTGCGCTCGGTCTCGAACACTTCCTTGTCGATTACCGGACGCGCCATGCGTTCGGCATGAGTCCAGAGCATGGTTTCGAGATATTGCGCCGGCACCGTCTCGTAATAATTGGTCCGGTCGAAACTGGTCGAGGCATTGCGCACTCCGCCGACATCCTCGGTCAGCCGGTTGATCATGTTATAGGGCATGTTCACCGTCTTGCGGCTCAGGATATGCTCGAACAGATGCGCGAAACCCGAACGTTTATCCGGATCGTGCTTCGACCCCACTTCGTACCACATCGACACCGAGACATTGGGCGTTGTCACGTCCCGCAGCGACAGCACCCGCAGGCCGTTCTTCAGGATACGTTCCTGATACTGGATCGGCGGCACTTCCGAGGCCGCCGGAAGGGCAGCTTTAACGGCTGACGTCGTCGGGGTAGAAGGCGCGGACTTTTCACCATTCGACGCCTGCCCCGCACCACCGGATGCCAGCGCAATCGCGGCGACGCCTGCGCGGATCAAAAAGCATACCGGTTTCATAATTCCCCCTTCACGAGCCAATCTCCGATTGCTGGAAATCAGCCGTCAGAAGCGAAGCGGGTGCACCATTGTCAATGGCCGACAGCGGCGATGGCGCATTATACGCAACCAATGACCTGGCAAGCACGGCGTCCGGCAGCAACCGGCACACCGTGGTCGGGGATATCGCGCCGTTGATATGCGGCGGGCTGGACCAAGTCTGCCGCGATTATCGCCTCCGAGGAAGCGATACCGGGCTTTAGGCGACTCAGGTCTTGGTTTTATTCGCACTCGACTTGTTCGCGGCCGCCGGCTTACGGCCCACAGCCTTGAACCTGGCGCGCGATTCCGGCTTGGCCACAGCACCGCTGCTGCGTGCATAGAGCAATCCTGCGACGATCGCCGCGGACCCGATCCCGACCGCCGCGCCGATACCGAGCGTCTTGTTGCTGATCCCGGGCACCAGCCCCTCTTCACGGCTCTCGTCGTCATCATCATAGGCGACCGCCTCCGGCGGTGGCGAAGGATGATCGTGCGGCGGCTCCTGCAGCGGATAGGGCGACTGGTTTCCGGCGGGAATCGGGGGACTATGAGTCATGACGCACCTCGATGAAATGATGGAAGATGAAGCAGATAACGAGCCGGAGCCGCGCGAGTTGCCTGCCGGCGGACGATACGTCCCTGCAGGCGGGCTCATACGACGCTCTTCGTCAATATTCTTGCGGTCGCAGGATCAATCAGCACCTGACTACTGCCAGCCACCTTCTCTTTGGTCAGGTCGGGAAAGGCGGGAACGATCCACCCCGGCCGGCGATTCAACCCGCCCGCCAGTCCTGACAACGTCACGCACGACAGACCTCCATGTCCGTCGCGCTCTTTCTCATGGCGATTGATGCACCAGCGGCTGCGGAACCGGGGTCACCCCTGTTCCGTGGCAATAACAGGGGTCGTCCACCCCTGTTATTGGCCGTTCCACCGCTGTTATCGACAACAGCGGTAAATGGCATCAAGCCCCTGATAAACAGTCATGAATTTAGGCCCAAAATCCAACTTAACAGGGGTGGGCTTTTTTTTCGCGAAATAACAGCGGTCGCGCCCCGATGATCCGACTGGGCTGCCTGTCCCGCCGCTATCCGATCAGCTCGCGGATTCGCCCCCCAGCGCGTCCATCGCAAACGGCTTGGTCAGGATATGCATGCCGGGGTCGAGATGCCCGTTGCCGACTACCGCATTCTCGGCATAGCCGGTGATGAACAGGATCTTGAGGTCGGGCCGCTTGATCCGCGCGGCATCGGCGAGCTGGCGGCCATTCATCCCCTTGGGCAGGCCGACATCGGTGATCAGCAGATCGACCCGCGCGGAGGAATCGAGGATGGCGAGGCCGGCGGGGCCATCGCTCGCTTCGATCGTCTTCAGGCCCATCTCGTCAAGTACCTCGGCCACCAGCATGCGGACCGCCGCCTCGTCATCGACCACCAGCACCGTCTCCCCGCTGGTGACGGGCCGCACCACTTCGCGTGAGGTCTCGACGGCGACGGCATCGGCCTGTTCGTGGACGCGCGGGAAATAGAGGCACATCGTCGTGCCTTGCCCCAGTTCGGAATAGATCCGCACCTGCCCGCCCGATTGCCGCACGAACCCGTAGATCATCGAGAGGCCGAGCCCAGTCCCCTCGCCCATCGGCTTGGTGGTGAAGAACGGGTCGAACGCGCGCGCGATCGTCTCCGCGTCCATACCCTCGCCGGTGTCGGTGACGCACAGCGAGACATATTGCCCGGCCGGCAGATCGCGCTCCTCGGCGCTCTTGCGGTCGAGCCATTTGTTCGCGGTCTCGATCGTGATGCGCCCCCCTTTAGGCATCGCATCGCGCGCATTGATGCACAGGTTGAGCAAAGCGTTCTCGAGCTGGTTGGGGTCGATCAGCGTGGTCCACAATCCGCCCGCGCCGACCATCTCGAGCTCGATCGTCGGCCCGACCGAGCGGCGCAGCAGCTCGTCCAGGCTCGCGATCAGCCGGTTGATGTCGGTCGGGCGCGGGTCGAGCGTCTGGCGCCGCGAAAAGGCAAGCAACCGGTGAGTGAGCGCGGCGGCACGTTTCGACGCTTGCTGCGCTGCCTCGACATAGCGCGTGACATCGCCCGACCGGCCCTGCGCAATGCGGATCTGCATCAGCTCCAGGCTGCCCGAAATGGCAGTGAGCAGATTGTTGAAGTCATGCGCGATGCCGCCGGTCAGCTGGCCGACCGCCTCCATCTTCTGCGCCTGGCGCAACTGTTCCTGCGCTGCGTCGAGCTGATCGCGCGCTTCCTTTTCCGCGGTGATGTCACGGCCGCTGGCATAGACCTTGTCGCCCTCGGGCGAGGCGACCCATGAGAACCAGCGATAGCCGCCATCCTTGTGGCGCACGCGATTCTCATAGTGACGGAGCGTCCCGACCTGAGCGCGGACCAGCGCATCGTCACTGCCCGACTGATCCTCGTCATGGCTGAAGGTGACATGGTCACGCCCGATCACCTCATGCGGCTGCCAGCCGAGCACCGCAGTCCAGGCCGGATTGACCGCGATGAAGCGGCCATCGGCGCCCACCACGGCGAGCAGGTCCTGCGAATTCTGCCAGGTGCGATCACGCTCGCGGGTGCGTTCCTCGACCTTGCGCTCCAGCGTCTGCGCCAGCTCGGCGAGCTCCGCCTCGGCACGACGGCGCTCGATCGCCGCCTGGGTGCGATCGGCCACGTCGCGCACGAACGCCAGTTCGTCGGCCGGCCAGTCGCGCGGATGGGCATGGTTGAGGAACAGCAAGGCGACGAACTCGCCGTCATCGACGATCGGCATGTTGATGAAGGCGCGGGCGGATATCGCTTCCAGCGCCGATGCAGTGGCAGCGGTGCGCGGATCGGTCCGCGCATCGGCGATCGCAACCACCGCGCCGCGTTTCAGGTCGTCGATATATGAACCGTGATCGCGGAACGACAACGTCCCGGCGATGCTTGCGATGCCGGGCATGTTCCAGTCGCGTTCGACCAGGATCGTCTCGCGCAACGGATCGATCACGCCATAGCCTGCACGACTCACCCCCAGAGTCTCACCCAGCACGCGTGCGGCAAGAAATGACATGTCGGCCGCGTCGGTCATCTGGCGCAGACCGTCGCCCAGGCTCAACAATGCGCTCTGGCGTGCCTCGCGCCGGCGGCGTTCGGTGATGTCGCGGGAGACGCCGACTACGCGGGCAATCGCGCCCGCCGCGTTGCGCTCGACCTGACCGTTGATCTGCACCCAGTGCAGCGATCCGTCCGGCCACAGGCAGCGATATTCGACATCATAGTCGGCACCGCTATCGAGCGAGTCCTGCACCGCCGCCTGCATGCGCGGACGGTCGTCGGAATGGATTGCGGCAAGCAGGTCGTCATAGCTCATCGCGTCGGCCTCAGCCCGGCCGAAATGCGCTTTGCTTCGCGCATCGGTCCTGAGCGTGGCGCCGGGCACGTCGATTGCCCAGGCGCCAAGACCGCCCGCCGCGAGCGCAAGCCTCAACCCTTCGCGCCCCTCGCGAATCTCCTCAAGCCGCCGCCGCGCTTCATATTGGCGCAGCCGTGCGCGGCGCGCGGACTGCGCCAGGCTGATCAATGTGGTCGGATGGAAGGGCCGCTCGAGAAAGGTAACGTTGCCCAGTGTTTCAAGGAAACGCACCGCGTCGGGATTGCGCTCCAGCCCGCCGCCGCGCTGGGTCAGCAGAATGAAGGGAAAGTCGGACCAGTCCGCCTGGTCCTTGAGAAAGGCAACGAGCCCATGCAGGTCGGCACCGCGGAACGCTTCTTCCGTGACAATCGCGAAGCCGGCGCCGCCGCGAAGCGCGGCGACCAGCGCCGGAACATCCGGCACGGCCCGCGCACTCAGCCCGGCCTCAACCAGCATCGACCGGGCCACCACCCCGTCGCGACCTCGTGGCGCAAGGATGACCGCGCCTTCGGCAAATGTCCGGTTCAAGAAACGATCACGCCTTTTTCTGCTCCAGCAATCCTTCGCCATCGCCCATAAGGGACGGAACGCCCCGCAACACGCCCTGGAACTGCGTCAGCGGCTCACCCAGGGTGATGCCGTCGGCGCCGATCATGAACTCGCGGATCGTATCCTCATGGGATCCGGTCCGTTTCTTAACGACCGAAATCGCTCTTCGGACCCGCCCCAATGCCTCGAAATATCTGAGCAGGATCACGGTGTCGGCGAGATAGGTGACATCGACCGGCGATTTCATGTCGCCGACCAACCCATGCTGCGCGACGGTCAGGAAGGTCATCACGCCCTGGCGGTTCAGATATTGCAGCAACTCATGCATGTGCAGGATCAGCGCCTGCTCCTCCGGCATCGCCGCCTGATAGCCGTTGAGGCTGTCGATCACCACGGTGCGCGCTTCATATTTCTCGACGCAGGTGCGGACGCGTTCGGAGAATTCGCCCGGGGTCAGCTCGGCCGCGTCGATTTGTTCGATTACCAGCCTTCCACTGTCGACCATCCCTTGCAGATCGACGCCCAACCCCTTGGCGCGTTCGAACAACAGCCCCAGCTCCTCGTCGAAGATGAACATTGCGGCGTGCTCGCCGCGTCGGACCGCCGACTGCACGAAGCTCAGCGTAAGCAGCGACTTGCCGGTACCGGCCGGACCGAGGATCAGCGTGCTCGCGCCGCGTTCGAACCCGCCGCCGATCAGCGTGTTGAGTTCGGGATTGTCGATCGCCACTGTCTCGCGTTCGAAACCCGATTTATGCTCGGCCGAGACGAGCCGCGGAAAGATGCGCACCCCGCCAGTGTCGATGACGAAGTCGTGATAGCCGCCGCGATAGCGCCGGCCACGATATTTCAGCACCCGCATCCGCCGCCGTTCCGCACCGTAATTGGGCGACAATTCCTCCAGCCGGATCACCGCATGTGCGACGCTGTGCACGGTCTTGTCCATCACATCGGCGGTGAGGTCGTCGAGCATCAGCACGGTCGCCTCGTGGCGCGAGAAATAATGCTTCAAGGCAAGAATCTGGCGGCGATAGCGTAGCGAACTTTGCGCAAGCAGGCGGATTTCCGACAGGCTGTCGAGCACCACGCGCGACGGCTTGATCCGCTCGAACGCCTCGAAGATGCGCTTGGTGGTCTCGCCCAGTTCGAGATCGGAGGAATAGAGCAGGCTCTGCTGCTGGTCCTCGTCGAGCAGGCTTTCGGGCGGAACCAGCTCGAATACCTCGAAATTCTTGCCAAAGGTCCAGCCATGCGAGGCCGCACCATTGCGCAGTTCCTCATCGGTCTCCGACAGGGTGATGTAGAGCACCGGCTCGCCCGCCGCGGCACCGGCCATCAGGAACTGGCTGGCGATGGTGGTCTTGCCGGTGCCCGGACTGCCCTCGAGCAGGAACAGCCGCCCGCGGGCCAGACCGCCGGCGAGGATTTCATCAAGGCCGGAAACGCCGGTCGCACAATTGCTCATCGATCCTCGCCTGCCGATTGTTACGGGGACAAAGACTATCAGTGCGGCGAGTGGTTCCCATTGATGCATATCAAAGGGTGGTCGATACCCCGGATTACACCCGGACCCCGAACCGGTTGTCCAGCCCGGCCACGCCGGCCGGAGTGACTGTCACCGCCCGGCTTCCCTCGACCCGGCGCAGCCAATGGCGGTCGAGCAACGAGCGGTACAGCGCGCTCCCCACCGCACCGGCGATGTGCGGACGGCGCTCGCTCCAGTCGAGGCACGGGCGGCAGAATACCGGGCCCGGCGCCGAGGCCTCGAGCTTCACCCCGACCGAAGCGAGGAATGCCAGCCCCTCGCCGGTCACCGCCGCTCCGTCGCGCGACAGATCGATCCGTCCGGCCTCGATCAGCGCATCGGCAATGGCGACTGCGACCTCGCCCGCGAGATGGTCGTAACAGACTCGCGCATGGCGCAGCGCCTGGTCGCGCGGACCG
Organism: Sphingomonas alpina; assembly: GCF_014490665.1. NCBI lineage: Bacteria > Pseudomonadati > Pseudomonadota > Alphaproteobacteria > Sphingomonadales > Sphingomonadaceae > Sphingomonas > Sphingomonas alpina. Next base: position 3,672,813 of record NZ_CP061038.1, read on the forward strand.
GTGACGATGCGGCAGCGCGCGATCAGCCCGGCATCGCCGATCGTCGCCGCCACGCCCATCATATGTTCGAGCATCGCGCCGACTGCGGGTGAGGACAGGCGGTAATAGCGGTGTCGCCCCTGTGCCTCGACCGCGATCAGGCTCGCCTCGAGCATCCGCGCCAGATGCCCGCTCGCGGTCGGCGCGGTCACGCCCGCCGCGCGCGCCAGCTCGCCCGCGGTCAGCGCGCGGCCGTCCAGCAACGTCACCAGCATCGCGGTACGTGCCGGTTCGCCGATCAGCGATGCGATCTCGGCCAGGGAGGAAATGCTCGTCATGATGTTCTGATCTCTACCTCAATGCCGACGGCAATGCTTCGGCCCCGGCCGAACCATCACCTTGCCCGAAGCTGTACTGACTGTCCCGGCATCAACGGAGACACGACATGATCACCTGCTTCATCCGCTACGAGCTCGATCCCTATAAAATCCGCCAGTTCGAAGACTATGCGCGCAACTGGGGCGAGGCGATCCCGCGCTGCGGCGCCGACCTGATCGGCTATTACGCACCCCATGAAGGCTCGGCGACCACCGCCTATGGCATCTACAATATCGAGGATCTGGCCGCATACGAAGCGTATCGCGCCCGGTTGCGCGACGATCCGCGCGGCCGCGAGAATTACGCGTTCAGCCAGCGCGAGCAATTCATCCGGCGCGAGGACCGGCTGTTCCTGCGCCTCGCTTCCGCCCCGCACGCGCCTTTGGTGCGGCCATGATCGCGGTAATCTTCGAAGTATGGCCGGCACCGCACGAGCGCGACCATTATCTCGACCTCGCCGCCCGGCTTCGGCCACAGCTCGACCGGATCGACGGCTTCCTTTCGATCGAGCGGTTCGAAAGCCTGGCCGAACCGGGCAAATTGCTCTCGCTGTCCTTCTGGCGCGACGAAGCGGCGGTCGCGGCGTGGCGCAACACTCCCGACCACCGCGCCACTCAGGCGAAGGGCCGTTCCGGCGTGTTCACCGATTATCGCCTGCGCATCGCCGGTGTGTCGCGCGACTATGGCCTGACCGACCGGGCACAGGCACCGCGCGACAGCCGCGCCGCGCATGATACCCAATGAGGTGACGCGACGGCTTGCCTCGGTTCCTTGCGGCTGCGATGGGCGCAACCGCAAGGAGTGCACGCATGAAGATCCAGGCCAATGGCATCGAACTCGAATATGAAAGCCATGGCCCCGATGGCGCCCCGGTCGTCCTGCTGATCATGGGACTCGGCGCGCAGCTCACTTTATGGCCGATCCAGTTCGTCGAGGATCTGGTCGCGCGCGGCTATCGCGCGATCCGCTTCGACAATCGCGATGTCGGCCTGTCGGCCAAGTTCGACGCGGCGGGCATCCCCAATCTGATGCAGATCGCCGCAACCCTGTTCGCCGGGCTGAAGCCGTCGGTGCCCTACACGCTCGACGACATGGCGGCGGATGCGAAGGGCCTGCTCGATGCGCTGGGCATCGAGCGCGCGCATATCCTTGGCGGGTCGATGGGTGGGATGATCGCGCAGATCTTCGCCGCCACCTATCCGGAGCGCACCTTGTCGCTGACCTCGATCATGTCGACCACCGGTAACCCCGCCGTGCCGCAAGCCAGCGCCGCGGCCATGGCGGCACTGACCACGCGGCCGACCAGCACTGACCTCGACGCGATCCTCGCCCATGGCATCAACGTCGCGCGGGTGATCGGCAGCCCGGCCTATCCCGCCGATGCCGAGCTGCTGCGCCAACGTATCCAGCGCGATTTCGAGCGCAGTTTCCATCCCGCCGGCTTCACCCGGCAAATGGCGGCGATCTATGCCGGCGGCGACCGGCGCAAGCTGATCGCGACGATCGCCGCGCCGACCATGGTGATCCACGGCGTCGACGATCCCCTGGTCCCGGTCGAGGGCGGCCGCGATACCGCGGCGGCGATCCCGGGCGCGAAGCTGCGCGAGATCCCCGGCATGGGCCATGACATACCGGTCGCGCTGATCCCGACGATCCTCGACGCGTTCGAGGAAGTCGCACGAGAACCGGCCGCCGCTTAAGCCTCGGGCGCATCGTTCGGCGGCCTCATCCGCGCATCGCTTCCGGAATCGATCTCGACTTTCATTATGCATGTGCATAATGTGTAGGCGAGCGAGGGAGAGGCGGATGCAGGGCACTGGGCTTTTGGTGGGACTGATCGCGCTGGCTGCAGCACATGCCACAGCCACGCCGGCCCTGGCGCAAGCAAAAGCCGACGCCCCGGAGGTCCGTATCGACAGCGGTATGCTGCGCGGCGAGCGCAGCGGCGATCTGACCGTCTTCAAGGGCATTCCTTACGCCGCCCCGCCAGTTGGCGACCGCCGCTGGCGCACACCGGCACCCGCCGCCGCCTGGCCGGGGATGCGCGAGGCGGACAAGTTCGGCACCGATTGCGAGCAGACGCGGCGCGACTGGGACGCGGCGCGGGCGAAGGAGCCAAAGGGGGAGGATTGCCTGTTCCTCAACGTCTGGGCGCCGGCCGGAGCGAAGCGCGCGCCGGTGATGGTATGGATCCATGGCGGCAGCTTCACTGCGGGCTCCGCTGCGCAAAGCGTCTATGACGGGCGACATCTTGCCGAACGCGGGGTGGTGATCGTCACCTTCAATTACCGGCTTGGCCGCTTCGGCTTCTTCGCCCATCCCGCGCTCACTGCGGAGGCGGGCACTGGCCCGACCGGCAATTGGGGCCTGATGGACCAGATCGCCGCCCTCAACTGGGTCAAACGCAACATCACCGCCTTTGGTGGCGATCCATCCAACGTCACGATCTTCGGCGAATCCGCCGGCGGCGGATCGGTCAACCAGCTGATGGTCACGCCAGCAGCACGCGGCCTGTTCCACCGCGCGATCGCGCAATCGGGCGGCGGGCGCGACCACCCGCCGACGCTCGCCGAAGCCGAGGCAAAGGGTACGGCATTCGCCACCGGCGCCGGCGCCACGGCTCAGGACGTTGCCGCGCTGCGCGCCATTCCGGTCGACACGGTGCGTGGCAATATGTCGCTGCTGAATACCGAAGCGGCGACCTATTCCGGGCCGCTGGTCGACGGCAGGATCGTGACCGGCAATCCGGATGCGATCTTCCTCGCCGGCCGGCAGGCGGCGGTGCCCTATCTGGTCGGCGCGAACAGCGATGAGGTCGCCTTCGCCCCCGCCGCGATGCGCGCGCCGATCACGGCGATGTTCAGCGCCCAGCTCGGCCCCGACCTGGCTGCGGTCAAGGCCGCTTATGGCACGCCCGAGGCATTCGATCGCAATGTGGTGGGCGATGCGATGTTCACTGAGCCGGCGCGCTACATGGCCGGGCTGACCGCGCGCAACCGCAGCTATCTCTATAATTTCGACTATGTGCCGGAAGGCAAGCGCGCGACAGTCAAAGGCGCGGCGCATGCCTCCGAACTGCCCTTTGTGTTCGGCACGCTCGATGAGCTCGGCGTGGCCGTTACCGACGCCGATCGCAAAACGGCCAAGGCAATGGGCGATTATTGGGTCGCCTTTGCGCGCGGCGGCACCCCGAATGCGCCGGGCCTGCCGGCCTGGAGCCGCTTCGCGCCCGGTACGGGGCCGATCATGGTGTTCGCTGCCGAAGGTCCGGTGTCGCGCAGTTCGGCCTCCCCCGCGCTCGATGCACTGGCAAAGGTCGCCGACGCGAAACGCGACAAGGGCAAATAGCGCACGTCCGCCGGGAAAGGATCGATCATGAAGACTCTGTCGATGCCGGCGCTGGTCGCCGCCCTGTTGTTGCCGCTCGTGGCGCTGGCGCAGATTCCAGCGCCAATCCCGACCCCGACATCGGCCGTCCCGACACCCGCCGCCGACGATCCGCGCTATGCGCTGCCCGCCGCCGTCTCGCCCGAGGCCAAGGCGATCATGACGCCACTGCTGGCCGCACAGCGTGCTTCCTATCCGGCACGCGCCGCGATCGCGACCGACTTCGCGGCGCAATATGCGCGCTCGGTCAAGGATGCCGATGCGAAGATGGCCGATGCGATCAAACGTACCGGCGTGACCATCACGCCCGATACGATCGGCGGCGTGCCGGTGCTGCGTATCGTGCCCGTCGGCGCGGCAAGGGACGGGAGGCTGCTCGTCTATGTCCATGGCGGCGGCTGGGTGCAGGGATCGGCGGCCTCCACCGCCAGCGGCGCGGCGATGTTCGCGGTGGCGACCGGACTGCCGGTCATCTCGGTCGATTACACGCTCGCCCCGGCGCAGGACTTCCGCGGCGTCACCGCACAGCTCGTCGCCTTCTATCGTGCTCTGCTCGCCCAGGGGCACAGGCCACGCCAGATCGGCCTGTTCGGCGACAGCGCGGGCGGTAACATCGTCGCAGGCGGGACGCTGCGCCTGCGCGACGAGGGCCTGCCGATCCCGGGCGCACTGGTCCTGCTCTCGCCCTGCACCGATCTGGGCACTGGCGGCGACACGCGCACAACGCTCGCGGGCTTCGAACCGGCGCTCGACGTGGCCGCTACGCTCGACGGCATCTTCACCCTCTATGCCGGCAAGACGCCCGGCGCGCTGACCAATCCTTGGGCGTCGCCAGTCTATGGCGATTTCAGCAAACCCTATCCGCCGACCCTGATCCAGGGCGGCACCCGCGAAGTCCTGCTGAGCGATTTCGTGCGGCAATATCAGGCAATCCGGGCAGGCGGAGGCTCGGCGGTGCTTGATCTCTATGAGGGCATGCCACACGTCTTCCAGACGTATCTGAAGGACACACCCGAAGGGAAACAGGCGATCGCCACCTTCCGCGATTTCTTTCTATTGCATCTCGCCAAGCGCTGAACCGGCGTTGATTTCGTTCGCCAGATTGGCGAATGTAACGCGGACACACGCTGGAGGATCAGCCATTGAACGTGCGCGCGCGCCAGAAGGAAGCGACCCGGGCCACGATCCTGGAAGCGGCGCTGCACGAATTTTCGACCCATGGGTTCGAGGGCACTTCGACCCGCGCGATCGCCGAGCGAGCGAATGTGCATCACGCGCTGATCAAATATCATTTCCAGAGCAAGGATGCACTGTGGCGCGCCGCGGTGACCTTTTTGTTCGAACGCCAGTTCGAACAGATCAAACTCTCGCCCCGGCTGGAGGATTACGAAGACAAGAAGGATTATGCCCGCGCGATGCTGCGTCAGCGCGTCTATTACTGGGCGGAGCATCCCGAGCATGCCCGGCTGATGGTGCAGGAAAGCTGTCGCGACACCGAACGCTTCCGCTGGATGGTCGATACCTTCATCGTCCGGACCAGCCAGTCATCGGGCGCCTTTGTGCAGTGGCTGCAGGACGAAGGGTTGATCCCGCTCGCCTCGCTGCCCGCTTTGGTTTATATCCTGGTCGGCGCGGCACAGCTTTTCTACACGCTCGCGCCCGAGGTACAGCGCGCCTGGGGCATCGACCCGACCAATCCGGCGGCGATCGAGGCACATGTCGATGCGCTGGTCCGACTGGTCATTCGCTGATCCACCGGCGCTGATCCACCGGCATCGGAAAGCCGCCCTGGAATTGATCCGGGACGGCCTTCCAAGTCGGACGCTCAGCTCTCAGGCGGCGTAGCGCGGGGCGGGTTGGGCATGCGACAGGTTCGGCAGCAGCACCTGGCGCGCCGCCTCATACGCATTCCAGTCGGCGGCATCGGGCAGCGCCGGGATGGTCACCAACTCACCCTGGTCGAGCCCGGCCAGCGCCGCATCGACCATGTCGGTCGCCCGCATCACGATCTCGCCGGGCAGATGCGCGATCGAAATGCCGGCCAAATCCCAGAAATCGGTCGCGGTCGCGCCGGGCAGGACCGCTTGGACGCGGATGCCCTTGTCGGCCAGTTCATGGTGCAGCGACTGGCTGAGTGCCAGCACGAACGCCTTCGAACCGCCATAGACTCCATTGAGTACTTCCGGCCCAATCGCGACGATCGAGGCGATGTTGACGATCGTGCCGCCGCCGCGCGTCACCAGTCCGGGCGTGACCGCATAGGTCAGCCGGGTCAGCGCGGTGACGTTGAGCGTAATCATTTCCTCCATCTTGTCGGCATTCGCCTCAAGCAAAGGCGCGGTCGAACCGATCCCGGCATTATTGACCAGCAGTGTGATGCTGGCGTCATTGCGCAGGATAGTCTCGACCCGGGCGAGATCGGCCCTGTCGCCGAGGTCTGCGGCAACCACCTCGACCGAGCGCCCCGTCTCGCTGGTGATCCGCGCGGCAAGCGCATCGAGCTTGTCGCGGCTACGCGCCACGACGATCAGGTCATAACCGCGCCGGGCAAGGCGATCGGCATAGATCGCGCCGATTCCGGTAGAGGCGCCGGTAATCACGGCGGTACCCTTGTTGCTGGTCATTTCGAAACTCCTTGAGCGGCCGGCGACGGCGCCGGCCTTGTGGAGTGGAGATAGGACCACTAGCTCATGTCTTGAATGTCATATATACCACCTTTTAGGACATAGACGGATTCATCGCCATGCAACGCATCGCCTTTGTCATTTTCCCCGGCTTCCAGATGATGAGCCTCGCCGCCCTGTCGGTGTTCGAATTCGCCAACATCACTACCGGCGAGCCGCTCTACGATGTCAGCATCGTCTCCGAACATGGCGGTCAGGTGCCGAGCTCGATCGGCCCGGGCATGGACAGCGCAGCGTTCGACGCATCGCATTTCGACACGGTGCTGGTCTGCGGCGGCGTCGACGTGCCCGATACGTCGCCGGGACTGCTCGCTTATGTCCGCTCGGCGGCCAGTTCAACGCCGGGCGCGGCGCGGCGTGTCGCGGCGATCTGCACCGGCGCGTTCATCCTTGCCGAGGCCGGACTACTCGACGGGCGGCGCGCGACCACGCACTGGCTGCTCGCGCGTGAATTCGAGGCGGCGTTCCCCAAGGTGAAGCTGGAGGAAGACCGCATCTTCATCATCGATGATCATATCTGGACCTCGGCGGGGATGACCGCGGGCGTCGATCTGGCACTGGCGATGGTCGAAAAAGATCTTGGCGGCGATATCGCGCGATCGGTGGCGAAGAAGCTGGTCGTCTATCATCGCCGCGCGGGCGGCCAGTCGCAATATTCCGCGCTGCTTGAACTCGAACCGAAATCCGACCGAATCCAGAGCGCACTCGATTATGCGCGACGTAACCTGGCCGCGCCCTTGCCGGTCGAGACGCTGGCCGAGGCAGCACATCTCAGCCCGCGCCAGTTCAGCCGCACCTTTCGCGCCGAAACCGGCCAGTCCCCGGCCAAGGCAGTGGAGAATCTGCGGCTCGAAGCGGCTCGGCTGATGATGGAGCAGGGCCGCCATCCGGTCGATATCGTCGCGCGCGAAACCGGCTTTGCCGATCGCGAGCGAATGCGGCGCGCCTTTCTGCGCGCCTTTGGCCAGCCGCCTTTGGCCATCCGCCGCAACGCGCGCGCCGATGCCTGATCTTAGGTCGCAGCGCGGCGAAGGGTTGGTTCGGGCGCAAGCGGCGGGACGCGCCCGGCCGTCGGAACTGTCAGAAGGAACGACACATAGTCGAGGAACTTCCAATGACACGGACGACACCAAACGCCACCGCCGAAACGATCCGCTATGGCCTTGCCCCGACCAGCCTCGGCATCATGCTGGTCGCGGCCAGCACGCGCGGTATCGCCGCGATCCTGATTGGCGACGATTCCGCTACCCTTGGGCGTGAGTTGCGCCGCAGCCTGCCTGACACGGCATTGGTCGAGGACAGTGGCGCGGTCGCCGAAGCGATCGGCACGATCACTGCCTGGCTCACCGCGCCATGCCGGCCGCTCGACCTGCCGCTCGACCTTCGCGGAAGCGATCAGGAACTGGCGGTGTGGCAGGCCCTGCGCGCAATTCCGGCCGGTGAGACGCGCAGCTATGGCGCACTCGCCAGGACGCTCGCCGTTCCCGCCACCGCGCAAGAAGTCGGCGCGGCCTGCGCCGCCAACCGCATCGCGGTTGCCATTCCCTGCCACCGCGTGATCAAGGCAGACGGTGGCATTTCCGGCTATCGCTGGGGCGTGCAGCGCAAGCGCCGCCTGCTGGCGCTGGAGGCAGCGGCTTGACCGAACCTCTCTGTTCGCTCTTGCAGGATGGAGGGATCGGAACGTTGGAACGTTGTTGAAGCGTTGATCCTGTTGGGGTCGGGTCATGACCCGACGCCAACGGGGCAGATAACCGGCTTGAAACCGGCGATTCAATTGTGGCCGCGATCATGGGACAGAAACCGGACGGAGCGCTTGATGGTGCCCCATCCTGCTCTTTCTCATCGTCGCAAAAACCAATGTCACAGGCTGGCTGTTATCGCCGGTTAGGCTGGCTGATACCTGGCTGTTATGCTGGCTGTTACCTGGCTGTTCTCGATAATCGCCAATTCCTCCACAAGTTCATGAAAACAAGCAGAAATATTGGGCCCAGCGTCCAACATAACAGCCAGCAAAAATAGTTTTCCGGAATTAACAGCCAGGAACAGCCAGCAATGCCGGCCCGCAACAGCATTTCACTGGGGCGACGCGATCGAAAACCAGGCTGCCCAGCCCTAGCCCCTGGGCGACCGTGCGCGTGACAACGCCGCCTGAGTAACACGCCCGCCGCGCTTGACCGTCTTCAGGCAGATCATGGTCGAGGATCGCTGCACGCCGGGCAGGACGACAATATCGAAGCGCAGCAGATGGTCGAGATCGTCGACATCACGGCACGCCACGCGGAGCACATAATCCGCCTCCCCCGCGATGGTGTGGCACTCCAGGATGGCAGGCGCCGCCAGCACCGCCGCCTCGAACGCCTCGCGACAGGCGGAATCGATCATCACCTGGACGAATGCGGTGACGCCGAGGTCGAGTCGGCCGGGTTCGATGTCGGCGCGGTAGCCGGTGATGATCCCCGCTTCCTCCAATGCCTGCACCCGGTTCCAGCACGGCGTCTTGGACAGGCCGACGCTCTCCGCTAGCGTTGCATAGGATTGCCGACCGTCAGTCTCCAGCGCGCCCAATATCGCGTGATCGATGCGGTCCATGACCAACCCTCCAAATGTGCTCGGTGCAGAATGATATTCTGTCAGAATCAACTTTAACGAGCATTTGTTTTGCACGCATAGCATCTGACAGGCAATCGGTGGAACAATGGTTGCCGTGATCCGCGCTAGCCTGCATCCGAACAGGGAGCCCGGATGAGCAACACCATCACCTATCGCAGCTATCTGCGCCTGCCCGAATTGCTCGCCTGCCAGTCACCCTTGTCCGAGGCGCATGACGAGCTGCTGTTCATCTCGATCCACCAGGCATCCGAGATCTGGCTCAAGCTGGCGCTGCACGAACTGCGCGCGGCGCGCGAGCATGTCGTTGTCGACGATCTGCGCCCCGCCTTCAAGATGATGTCGCGCGTCGCGCGCATTCAGGCGCAGATGATCCAGAGCTGGGAAGTGCTCGCGACCATGACCCCGGCCGATTACACCCGGATGCGCGACCGGCTCGGCACCAGTTCGGGTTTCCAGTCCGATCAATATCGCGAGATGGAATTCATCCTCGGCAACAAGGATGCCGACATGGTCGCACTTCATGTCGATGAGCCTGTAGTGCACGCGACGTTGCAGGCCGCGCTGGAAGCGCCGAGCCTGTACGATGAGGCGCTGCGCCTGCTCGCCCGGCGCGGCTTCGCGATCCCCGCTGACCAGCTGAACCGCGACTTCACCAAAACCTACACCGCCTCGGCCGAAGTCGAGCGCGCCTGGGCGCAGGTCTATGCCAGCCCGGAAGAATATTGGGACTTGTACGAGCTCGCCGAAAAGCTCGTCGATATCGAATATCACGTCCAGCTCTGGCGCTTCGGCCATCTCAAGACGGTCGAGCGGGTGATCGGCTTCAAGACCGGCACCGGCGGCACCGCGGGCGTGCATTACCTCGCCAAGGTGCTGGAGAAGACCTTCTTCCCCGAACTGCTCACCGTCAGGACGCGCCTGTGAGCCTCACCCTGGCGGAGATGGAGCGGCGCGACGCGGCCGACCCCTTGCGCGCCTGCCGCGACGCGTTCGACCTGCCGCCGGGCGAGATCTATCTCGACGGCAATTCGCTCGGCGCACTGCCCCATGCGGCCGTTGCGCGCGTCGCCGCGACGGTACGTGACGAATGGGGCAAGGGCCTGATCCGCAGCTGGAACACAGCGGACTGGATCGGTGCGCCGGCCCGGCTCGGCGGCAAGATCGCCAGGATCATCGGCGCCGCACCGCACGAAGTGCAGGTCGCGGACTCGACTTCGGTCAATCTCTACAAGCTGCTCGTCGCCGCGGTACAGGCGCAGCCGGGCCGGCGCGTGATCCTGTCCGAGCCGGGCAATTTCCCGACCGACCTCTATGTCGCGCAAGGCGTCGCCGCGACCCTGCCGGATTGCGAACTGCGCACCGTGTCGCGCGACGAGATCGTCGATGCGATCGACGAGAGCGTCGCGGTCGTCATGCTGACTCATGTCCATTACCAGAGCGGCGCGCGCTTCGACATGGACGACATCACCCGCGCAGCGCAGGCGAAGGGCGCGCTGATGCTGTGGGACCTGAGCCACAGCGTCGGCGCCGTCCCGGTCGACCTCAACGCTGCGAATGCCGATCTCGCGGTCGGTTGCGGTTACAAGTACCTCAACGGCGGCCCCGGCGCGCCCGCCTTTCTCTATGTCGCGGAGCGGCATCAAGCCGCGCTGCGATCGCCGCTGTCGGGCTGGATGGGCCATGCCGCGCCGTTCGACTTCACCGACGATTATGCCCCCGGCCAGGGCATCGCCCGCTTCCTGTGCGGCACGCCGCCGATCCTCGGCATGGCCGCGTTGGAGGAAGGGGTCGACCTGTTTCTCGCGGTCGATCGCCCGGCCCTGTTCGCCAAGGGCCAGGCGCTTTGCTCAACCTTTATAGAGCTGGTCGAGACGCGCTGCACCGGGCTCGGCCTGACTCTTGCGACGCCGCGTGATCCGGCCGCACGCGGCAGCCATGTGTCGCTGCGTCACGCCAGTGCATGGCCCGTGATGCAGGCGCTGATCGCACGCGGCGTGATCGGTGACTTCCGCGCGCCCGATGCGCTGCGCTTCGGCTTCACCCCGCTCTACACTGCCCATGCCGATGTATGGCACGCGGTCGAGGCATTGCGTGATATCCTCGCCAGCGGCAGCTGGGACCAGCCCGCCTTCCATGTCCGCGCGGCGGTGACATGATCGTCAACGCCGCCGCCGCCTTGCTCGAACGCAACCGCGACCGGCCCGACGCCATCGCGCTGATCGACGATCGCGGCACGTGCAGCCATGCCGGGCTTATCCACCGCGTCCATAGCTTCGCCGGCGTGCTGCGCGCACGCGGCGTCGCACCGGGTACACGCATGATGCTCTGCGCGGAGGACAGTATCGACTTTGTCGTCGCCTGCCTCGGCGCGATCTGGGCTGGGGTGGTGCCGGTGATGGTCAATCCACAGCTCAGCGCCGCCGAGTATCGCTACCTGCTCGACGATAGCGGCGCGGGCCTGCTGCTCGTCTCACCGGCCGCCCTGCCGCGCTTCGAGGGGCTGATCGTGCCCGATACGATGATCATCGACGACTTGCCCGATGTGACGCCGATCGACCTGCCCGCGCCGGCCACGCCGGACGATGTGTGCATCTGGCAATATTCCTCCGGCACTACCGGCCAGCCCAAGGGCACGATGCATGCGCACGCCGCGATGATCGCCGCGCCCGGCTTGTTCGCGCAGGAGGTGCTGGCACTGTCGCCCGGAGACGTGACCTTCTCGGTGTCGAAGATGTTCTTCGGTTACGGCTTCGGCAATTCGGTGCTGTTCGCGCTGTGGCATGGTGCGACCGCGATTCTCATGGCGGAGCGGCCAACCCCGGCGGCGGTGCTCGCGCGCATGGCGGCGCACCGTCCGACCGTCCTCTACAGCGTGCCGGGCTTCTATGCCGCGCTGCTTGCCCTGCCGGACGTCCCACCCCAGGCCATGGATCGGCTGCGGCTGTGCGTCTCGGCCGGCGAGGCGCTCCCCGCCGAGCTGTGCCGCCGCTGGCAGGCGCGCTTCGGCGTGCCGATCGTCGACGGCATGGGATCGACCGAGATGCTGCACATCTTCCTCGCCAATCGCCCGGGCGAGATCGAACCCGGCACCACCGGCCGCCCGGTCGCCGGCTACACGCTTGAACTGCGCGCCGAAGACGGCACGGCCGTCGCGATGGGCGAAGTCGGCGAGTTGTTCGTGCGCGGCCCGACCCGCGCGCTCGGTTACTGGAACAAGCCGGACAAGACCGACGCGGTGTTCGTGGACGGCTGGGTCAGGACCGGCGACCGGTTTCACCGCGATGAAGCCGGGCGCTTCGTCTATCATGGCCGCGGCGACGACATGCTCAAGGTCAACGGCATCTATGTCTCGCCATTCGAGATCGAAGCCGCGCTCGCTTGCCACGATGCGGTCGGCGAAGTCGCGGTGGTCGGCGCACCCGACGCGGACGGGCTGACCAAGCCGGTCGCCTTTGTCGTCGCCGCGCCCGGCGCGGCGTGCGACTGCGAGGCGCTCAAAGCGCACGCCAAAGCGCTGCTCGCGCCGTACAAATATCCCCGCCGCATCCTGCTGGTCGATGCCCTGCCCAAGACTGCGACCGGCAAGATCGAGCGCTTCAGATTAAGAGAGTGGGCGCGAGCATGAAGGCCGCATGCCTCGGCGGCGGCCCCTCTGACCTGTATTTCGCGATCTCGATGAAGCTGCGCGCCCCGGCATGCGAGATCGACCTGTTCGAACGCAAACCGCGCTGATCAGCGACGCCTTCGCACATTGGGACGATATCGCGGTCCATATCAATGGCGAGACGATCCGCTCCTACCAGAAACGAATCGCCACCAACGATCTGCCCGGCCAGTTCCGCCAGATGCTCATCAACATCCGCGCGATCCTTGCGGTTGCCGATGCGGGCCCCGAGCACATCGTTCGCCTCACCTGGTACATCACCGACCGCGACGCCTATCTCGCTGCGCAAGCGGAGATCGGGGCAATCTGGCGCGAGCAGATGGGGCGCAACTATCCGGCGATGGCGGTGGTCACCGTGACTGCGCTCATGGAAGCCGCGGCGAAGATCGAGATCGAGGCGACCGCGGTACTGCCAGCAGGCTGAGCGCTGCCTGCTCAAAGTATCGTGACGCGCTTCGCCGCGACGTCGACTCGCAACAGGCGGCCATGCGGATCGGCGAGCAGGACCCGTGCCGACTGGTCCACCGCTTCGCCAGTGTTGCCGGACCGCCCGATCGTCATGCCGCGCGCAATCAGTGTCAGCTGCATCTCGACATCATGTTCGATCGTCATCCGTGCCGACTTGCTCGCCGCGCCCTGCACCTGGATCGTAGCGGACGCGGAACCATCGACGGCAGTGAAGGTGACCCGGGCACGGTGGAAATCAACGCTCTGGAACGTATCGAACCCGGGCAGCACCTCGTGCCGGTCGGCCATCACTGCGGCGATCTGCCGTTCGACCAGCTCGCTCCATGCAACGCTTGGCATCACGGTATTCGGCGCATCGGCCGCCTCGATCCGGTTGTTGCCATGCTGCGCGGACCAGAACCAGTCGCGCGGCGCCAGATAGGGTGCGCGCATCGACCCCGGCGCCGGATTGCACAATTGCGTGGTCAAGTCCCCGCCATGCCGCAGCGACCAGAGTTCGAGCAGCCCCGTCCGGCCGCGCTGAGCGCTGCGGGTGATCCAGGCGGGCGCGGCCGGATCGTGGAAAAAGGCAATCGCCCGCAACCGATCGGTCAACGCACAGGACCAGAGCCATTCGACCCCGGGCACGTCGGCGCACAAACCGGACAGATCGATCGCACCGATCTCGCCGCCGATCTGCACCATCCATTGTCCCTCCGACGTTACATCGTGATGCGCGACCAGATCTACGCGGCCGATCGCATGGAAACTGCGCCGGTGGCTGGCGAAGCGAGTTAGCAGGCTGGCTCCGTCGTCCGGACGCTGCACGATGATGACATTGGGACTGGAGCCGACCGCAACCAGCGCGACGATATCGCTGACATTGTCCTGCCACAGCGATCGTCCCTCGGGATCGAGCAGCTGCAGCAGCGTATTTTCCCGCCATACGACCATCGTGCCATTATGCAGCAGGCAGCCGTGCGCGATCGGCGAAGCAGTCGATGTCGCCGGCGGCAAACGCCAGCTTTCATAGCCAAGCGACACAGCGACATGCAGCTTGGCAAGTTTGCCGAGATCGGTGGCGAACACATGCAGATCGGCCATGCCCAGCAGTCCACGCAACGCCTCCATATCACGCGGGGTCAGGGCATCGGACGCGGCCTCCAGCAGCGATCGGGCGAAAACCTCGACGATGATCGCCGCCGGCCCGCCCCAGAATCCTGCCTGTTCCTCGCGCTCGGGCTTGGCAAAACGAGTCAAGGCGTGGAGCAGGTCGAGCATTTTCCCGCGCGCATCCGCCGCGTCGAGCCGTACCAGATCCTGGACTTGCTGCAGCACGGACGGGAACGCCCCGGTGCCGGCGATCGCGCTCATGAACGGGAAATCAGTCAGGCCATGCGGTGCAAAATCCTCCCCGTTCCAGCGCGCCGTGACAAGCGCCCGGGCAATCGTCTCGCTGTCGAAGCCGTGCGTTGCCTCAAGTGCCAGCGTCGCGCCAAGCCAGCGCCGCCGCGCCGCGACCAGTTCGGGATCGGGCGCTGCGACATCGGCAATCGCGTCAGTCACCTGCAAGGCACGCAGCGGCTGGTCGGTCGCGACGAGCATATCGGTCCAGGCACGGATCACATAAGCGTGGAAATCCGGATGACCGGTCCGGCTGGTCTCGGCAAGCTGATCGAAGCAGCCGGTGCGCCGCGCCAGCGCCAATGCCGTATCCAGCTCACCTGCCTTGTAGAACATCCTGATCGCAAGCGCCGGTTCGAGCTTCGCATCGAGCGCGAGCCGGGCCGCATCGCGGTACAATTCACCCTTTTCGAGCGTCAGCACCGCAGTGCGGTGATCCTCCAGCAGCTGCGAATGAACATAGGCGGCGCGACGGAAATCGCCGTCGCGCTCAAGCTTCTTGGCCAGCTCGGCATAGCGCGTGCGCAGGGCATGATAGCTGTCGCCGCCAAGGATCGGCATGGCATAGCCGCCACCGCCGAACGAAAAGTCGAGCCTGGCGCGGATGTCAGGTAGACGATTGGGAAACAGGCTGCGCGATTTTCCGGCATTTTCCTTGCCGAGCTTCAGTGCGAGACGCAGCGCGCTGTCGATATCGCCGGAGGCAAGCAGCTTCTCGACCATGCCGAGCCGGTTACCGAACTGAGCGATCAGCGATTTGCTCAACGGACTGTGCCAGCGCATCCAGCCGACGAGATTTTCGAACACACCCGGTCCGCGTTCCCGCGGTGCAGCGCCTCCTGGCCCGCCCCCCTGTCCCTTGCCGACCGCGCGCCGGCCGAACAGACCGGCCAGCGCCTGCTTGAAGATCGCCCCGAGCCGAGTGCGCTCTTCCAGGTCACGCAGCGCAGCGGTGGTTTCATCGAATGCGGCAATGCCATCGCCGGTCGGGAGGATCTGCGTGCGCGACACCGGCGCTGCGCCGTCCTGGGCAATTGCCTGACCGGCCGCCACCGCCACGGTGCGCAGGGTCGAGCGGTGCACGGTGATGCGCGGCGCATCCCATAACATGTCGATCGGTACCGCCATCAGCGTGCCGAGCGCGATCAGATGCTGACGCCCGCCCCACCATATATCGACCCGGCGCAATGCCGCGCCATCGCGTGTGCCGGCCGAGACGGCGAGATCGGCACCATTGGCATAGCTGGTCAGGGTGTCGGCCCGGCCGACGATCAGCGGCAGCGCCGAGGGCCATGTATCCGGGTCGATCGGAATTGCATAATCAAAGGCGATGACCACGATCTGCGTGCCATCGCCAAGCGCACCGTACCAGATCGCGGTGACCGCATCGCGCAACGGCCGCAGTCGCGTCGCGTCGGGCGTTCCGTGTCCGATCAGCATCAGCCCGTCGCACAATCGGGTGTGCAACAAGGTCGGGCTGGCCGGGAAAGCCGTATCGATTGCGGCACGGCTGCGATCGGCGACGAAGCTGCGGTCAGCCACGAATCACCTCGCCAAGGTCAATCGACATTGCCTTGTCGATCAGCGCATCGAGTTCGAAACGCCTGCACAAATGTTTCCCGCCACGCTTGTCGCGATAATAGCAGAGCAGGGCTTGCGGATCGCCGGCATCGTCGACTGTCATCGCCCAGATACCGTCATGCGTGATGCGGATATCGACGATGTTCGCTGCATCCGCACCGGTACGCAGGACCGTTTCATACGACGTGCGCTGCCCATTCGACAGGTGAAGCGTGCGAACATGACCATCGCCACCCGCCCGCGCATCCGACCAGATCGTCGCGACGACGCCGTCGCCGTCCGTCTTGGCCATCAGCGGTACCTCATAAGGCGCGGTGTCGAACTGCAGGCTGCCATGCTCACCCACCGCGCTCGCCCAGCCGCGCTGGTGCAGCGGAATGGTCCAGATATTTGGCGTCACGCTATAGGCAAGGCCGCGATGTGAATCCGAATAGATCAGGCCGCGGAGTCGATCGGGAGAGATCGGTGCATCACTTTCGCGATAATCTGCCAGCTGGCCGCCATTATCCCTGAGCACGTTCAAATAGGCGTCATCGCCTTCGACCGATCGCATCACGCGATGCGTGCCGGTCGCACACAGGATGAGCGGTCGGTTGTGCAGAACGCGAAACGCCGCTTCCTTGTTGTGGTCATTGAATTCGAAGCCGAACTCCCGGCGATGGGTCGAATAGAATTTGACGCCATGCCCGGGGAACAGCAGCGGCAGGGCAAAGCGGTGCTGGCCCTTGAACAAATGCGCCGCGACCGACTCCTTTCTGCGCACCTGACGAGCCTGAGCAGGGTCCGATCTTCCGGACAGATCGAATTCGGCATGGATCAGCACGTCCTTGCCCGTCACATCGGCCTGGACCAGAATCGACAGCTTTCTGTCCTTCAACCGAATTCCGGCCAGTTGGATATCGCTCGGCAGCGGCACGAAGAAGGGCGAGGGGAAGTCGAACCGCTTTTCTGCGAGCAGGACCAGAATGCCGTCCCGCATGCGCACCAGCTTCGCCCCGGCATGGACCGCGATGAAATAGCGCGGCTCCCAACCATGATCGGCGGGCCCCGTCGTGCCCGGGCCGATGGCGGCGGCCGCCCTGGCCGGCTTGAGCGGTGCGAACGGCGTGTTGAGTGCCGACACGCAGACCGTGTCGGACGGGAAATCGATCAGCGCGCGCTTGCCGTTCTGGCCCTTGCGGCGGACGGTCAGTTCGGCGACGCGCGTTTCTCCTGCAATCGGCGGGCGCAGCGCAATGGCCAGCGAATGATGCGCCGTGTCCACCGCGCGAGCCGATACCCCGCGCGATCCGCGCACGCCAACCACCCAGTCGATCGGCCGCGCCCCCGCGCCGGTCCGATCCACCGCAGTCAGACGCTCCCACATTTGGTGCGCTTCCGCCACATCCTCAGTCGTGGCTTCGCGATAGCTCGCTGCACGCAGGAAGCGCTTGATCGTGTTGACCGAGATTTCCTCGAACCATACCGCACCGTCCGCACGCGGTACGAAACACCAGTGCAGCGTGCCGCCGCGGATCGCCGCGACCCGCGCCATGAAGAAGATCGCGGCGAGCGCGAGGACACGGCCATGACCGAGCAGCGCCGGCCCGACCGAGACGGTCAGCCGATAGACCGGCTTCGCGCCCGGATCGGCATAATCCTTTTCATGATAGAGCGTTTCCCCCTCCGCCAACCGGCGCAGGAATTCGAGCGGCGCTTCGGTCCGCAGCAGCAGCTCGCTCTGCACGATATGCGCGATGTCGCCGCGCGTGGTCAGGCTACCCAACCCCTCGAACTCACCAGTGTCGCGGCGGTCGCGGTCATCGACACTGCCGATCAGCCGCTCGAACTGCGCCAGCTGGCCGCGCAGCAGCCGTTGCAGCGGCACCGACAATTGCTCGAGCACCGGCAGGAACGCCGCATAGGCGGCCGGTACCGGTGGTGCGGCATCGCTCTCCCGTGGCACGGCAGTCATGCCGGTACCGCCCCGCGGCGGCCAAGCGTAGGCGCATCGAACGAGGAGAAGGGCCGCGGATCGCGCACGACATAGATGTCCGCCTGATCGGCGCGTGTCGCAGTTCCGGTGAAGCGCGGCACGACGATCGCCGGCGGGTCCAGATCATGGGCATCACACAGCGCCTGGCGCAGCGCCGACCGGACATGCGCAGGCTCGCCGATCTCGGTTCCGACCGGCAACCACCAGCCCGGCGCCTCCTCATACAAGGCGATCGCATCCGTCAGGCGGGGCAGCATCCGCTCCGGTCCGGGACCGGCCAGCGGCGCGGCGAATATCGCGATCCAGTCCGCGCCGTGATCGACCTGCAGCGCGGCGAACAGCGCGGATTTGAACGCCAGCGTATCGAGCACGCGATCGACCGCGTCGGCGCCGATCACGATCAGCGCGCCGACCTCCTGCACCGGTGCGGTCCGGCACCAGTGCATGTCAGGCAGGCTCAGCCACGGTACTGCCCGGGATGGGATTGTCCGCCGGGCCATTATGCTGCGGCGTTTCAAGTACGGCCTGAAGGCTCGCGCGGAGCACCCGCAACTGCTGCGGCAAGGTCTCGCTGTCGAACGCCGCGTCGATCCGTATCAGCATCGTCTCCAGCCGTACCAGCCAGATCTCGTACAGCCGGTCAGTGGTCAGCGCCGGCCGCGTCTCGAGCAGATGCGTCGCCTGTTCGGTCAGATACGCGGCGTGCGCAGTCGGGCCATAGGTCGCTTTCGCCACGCTATCGGTCAGCACGGGATTGAAGCTGTCCTTCAGCTCGGCATGGAGCAGTTCACTCGCCTCGGCCTGCTGCGCCTTGTCCTGGACGAGATAGGTGATCGGCCACAGGTCCTGCGGCCCCGCCACCGTCTCGCCGCGAAGCAGCGCCGCGGCGGCAATCAGCTTCTGCGCCTTGACGATCTTGCGATCCGACATGGTCACCCCGACCAGCCTGAGCTTGCGCACGATATGCGCATAGGTCTCACCGATCGGCCCCATATCGACCTGCAACGCGGCGCGGTGAAGATCGGCGATGACCGACTTGTCGACCGGCGGGATCGGATCGGGGTCGCCCGCGCTGAGCCGCCAGCCGGTGCGCAGCAGTTCGGGCAGTTCATTCTCCCCGACCGGATCGACGAACATGGTGATCAGGAAGCGGTCGGCGAATGCCGCGAGCAGCGGATCGTCGGGCAATGCGTTCGATGCCGCAACGCACGAGATCAGCGGCGTGACCATGCTGTACTGGCCACGGCGATAGGTGCGCTCGTTGAGGATCTTGAGCAGCGAGTTGAGGATCGCGGTCGAGCCGAGAAAGATCTCATCGAGGAACGCGACGTCGGCCTGGGGCAGCATGCCGCTGGTCACCGGCTCGACCCGCCCTTCCTTCAGCGCGTTGAGATCGAGCGCACCGAACAGTTCGGACGGCTCAGTGAAGCGGCCGAGCAGATATTCGAAGGTGGTCGCGTCGATCGCCCCGGCGACCGCCTGCACCGCAGCCGATTTGCCGGTGCCGGGCGGGCCGATCAGCAGCACATGCTCGCGCGAGATCAACCCGAGCATGATCAGTTCGAGCAGTGCGCGGCGCGCGACGAAGCGCTCGCTCAGCCGGTCGATATGCGCGTTGAGGATCGCGATCGCGGGTGCGGTCCCGCTCGCGGGGATGGTCGACAGAGGCATTGGAGTCCGATCGGATTCTTCTGATATCGGGGCAATTGTCGCCGACATCGCCATGCGAGGCAATCGGAATGGTGCACCGCCGCAAAATCAATCGTCGCCGATCGCCGCCAGGCCCTTGCGGTCGCGCAGTGTGATGCGGGCATAGGCGAGCTCGATCAGCCCGGCGCGGCACAGCCGCTGCAGCTCCTTGTTGAGCGTCTGGCGCGACACACCGATCGTGCCGGCGAGATCGGACTGGCGTATGTTGAGCACATCGCTGCCCGACACCTCCGCCCCCTGCAGCAAGGTTCGCGCGAGCCGGGTGGTGACCGACTGCGACAGGCCCTGCGCGATGAAGGCGAGCGCGGTACGCTGATGCGCGCAGACCAGCAGGCCGATGTCGCGGTACAGGCCTGGCTCGTCCGCCGCCAGCCGGTTGAACACCGGTTGCGAGAGATGCAGCAGCCGCGTCGCGCCATAGGCGATCGCGTCGTGCGGGCGGGGCCGGCCATCCATGGTGGAGAGCTCGCCGAACCAGGTACCGGGCCGGAGGATCAGCGCGAGCAGGTCGACGCCGCTCGCCAGATGCCCGATCAGCCGCACCTGCCCCTCAAGCACCGCCCACAGGCCATTAGGCGGATCGTCCGCGGCATAGACCAGTTCCCCGGTCGCGACGCTTCGCACCCGTGCCTGATCCACGATCAGCCGTCGCCGCGCGGCCGGCAGTGCACCGAACCAGTCGTCACTCTCCAGCAAGGGCAGTTCGGCAATCGTCATGCCCGGCAGCATTGCCGATCGTCAAAGATTGTCAAGCAGGCGACACTCTATTCCGGCGAGCCATGCTAGACTCGGTTTCAACGAGACGATGCCGGTGCACCCGGCATGCCGGACAGACGCAACGATACGAAGGAGAGAGACGATGGCGACCGCACAGATGATCACCCCCCGCGAGCAGATCAGCGATGCGGAATGGGCATTGCGGGTCGATCTCGCCGCCGCGTACCGGCTGGTCGCGATGTTCGGCTGGGACGACCTGATCTTCACCCATTTGTCGGCGCGCGTGCCCGGACCCGAGCATCATTTCCTGATCAATCCCTATTCGCACATGTTCGAGGAAATGACTGCGTCGGCGCTGGTCAAGATCGACCTGAACGGCAACAAGGTCGGCGACTCGCTCGCGCCGGTGAACCAGGCCGGCTTCGTCATCCACTCCGCGATCCATGCCGCGCGCGAGGATGCGACCGCAGTGCTCCATCTCCACACCCCGCACGGCCAGGCGGTGTCGGCAATGGCGTTCGGCCTGTTGCCGCACACCCAGACCGCGATGATCGCGCAGCACGACGTCGCCTATCACGACTTCGAAGGCATCGCGACCGACCTGGAGGAACGCGAGCGGCTGGTCGCCGATCTGGGCACCAAGAATGCGATGATCCTGCGCAACCACGGCACGCTGACGGTCGGCGAGTCGATCCCGCAGGCTTTTATCCGAATGTATTTCCTCGAGCGCGCCTGCGAAGCGCAGATCCTGATGCTCAGCGCGGGGCGCGACAATCTCAACAATCCGGAACAGGGCGTGGCGGAGAAGGTCAAGGACCAGTCCACCGGCCCCGGCATGCGCATGCTGTCCGACCTGCTCGCCTGGCCGGCGCTGCTGCGCAAGCTCGACCGGGTCAATCCGGGCTATCGCGACTGAGGCCTGGCACCAACGCTGCTTGCCCGACGCAGGCCGGGGTCCAGTTGAGAAACAGACGATCACTGCGGCTGCGCTTCGTTACTCCGGCCTGTTCGACTGGGCCCCGGCCTGCGCCGGGGAAGCACTTTCTTGGGTTCTCACCGCTCCTTGATGGTGATGAAGCGCAGCGCCAGTGATGGATTCTGCGCGACCAGGTCGGCGAGCGGCGCGGCCAGCGGGCGATCGAAGGGATAGCCCATCGGCTTGGCGTCGGGATATTCGTCGGTCACCGCGCAGAAGCTCATCGAGCCGCATTGCCCCTGCTTGATCAGCGCGTCGTCCTTGGTCACCACCGCAAGCAGCGCGAAGCGCATCCCCGATTTGGTGCCCCGCGGATAGAGCAGGTGATAGGGCCAGCCGCATTCGCATGCCGCCGCGTCGGGATGGTCGTCGCCCTGCTGCTCGAAATGCAGGTCGCGCACGACATCGGGATTGGCGTGGAGCGCGGTGACCGGGCGGCGTACGAGGGTCGAATCGGTATCGGCGCGGGTCAGCACCTTCTCCTCGCCCGGCGCGATCGGCGCAGCGAACTTGTCGAGTTCGATCCACAGCCGGCGATCGTTGAGCGAGCCGTCCGCCACCCCGCCGACCGCATGGGCCGGGCAAAGGAACAGCCGTACCGTCACCAGTTGTTCCACCGCCGCGGTCGAGCGCAGCCGGACCGCGAAGTGATAGGAGGGGTGCCACAGATAGGGATAGGTGAAGCGCGGCTGATCCTCGACCTGCTGGTCGGTGTTGAGCTGGAAGATGCCGTGACGCAGCTCGGTCTCGATCGTGTCGTGCAGCGTGACCTGGAGCGGCTGGCCATTGACCTGGCCGACCGTTTCGACACCTTGTGCCGCGTTGCGCGTAAAGCGTGAACCGCCGAGCAATGCGCCGGCAAGCTGGTCCACCGTCTCGCCACGGGCGGCCGCGGCATTGCGGAACCGCGCGCTGTCGAGGATCACCAGCCCGGCATCGTTGCCGCCGCCGAATACCACGTCCGGCGCGGCAGCGAAGTCGTTGGCCGGCAATTTTTCCTGATAGGCGAAGTTGATGTCGTCGACATGGCGATGCCAGCGCCAGAAGAACGGATCGCGGATCGCCGAGGCTGGATTGTACATCACGCCGCCTTCGTAGCTCGCCAGGTCGGACAGAGCGGCGGTGAAGACATGGCCGAAGCCGTGATGGTTGCCGTAAAAGCTGTTGTACCCCGCGCCGCTGATGCTCTTGCCGCTGCTTTCATCGGCATGGCCAAGCGCGTCGCTGCCCGGCGCGCCGTCCAGCACCAGCGATGCGCCGCCCGGCACCGCCAGCTTGAGGTTGGCCGCGGCATCGCGCAGCCGGTCGCGGCGCTGTGCATGATCGGCCGGAGCATAATTGTTGATCAGGGCAAGCTGCGCCCATTTGCCGTTGGCGGGGCGCGGCAGATAGGTCACCCCGCCGATCGCCAGCCCGCCCGGATCATACCCGACGCCGATGCTCGCGGTATAATCATCGAACGCCTCGACCGGGTCGAGGCCGGCACCGAGCCGTTCGGCATCGTAACGCGCGAGCATCTGCTGATGCATGTAGAAGAACAGCTCGCCGTGGCGCGGTCGGATCGAGAAGCCCGGGCTGTCGAAGCGGACATAGACCAGATGCCAATGTTCATGATGTTCGTTCGCGAGCGGGTCTTCGCGGAACCAGTTGACCTTGTCCTCGTCCGCCGACCCGGTGGTGCCGCCAAGCGCAGGCAGCGTCCCGGTCCCCGTTCCCGCCAGCGGGCTGGTGGCATTGACCGTCATGCGCGACATGAGATTGGGAATGCGCACATTGCGCGCGGCATGGTCATGGGTGAGGAACAGCTTGGCGGCGTGATCGACCAGCCCGTCGGGATAATTGCCGCGCAGCTCTGCGGCCAGCGCGAACGCCGCCGCCACCGCGTCATTGTCGCTGCCGTCGCCGGCAAGCGCCTCGGTCGCGGCCTGCGCCATACGGTCGGCGACCGCGATCGCGGCCTCCATATCCTCGGCGACAAAGACGGAGAAGGCGCGGCCGGTGGGCGGCGGCACGCCATCCCCGGCAGCGCCGCGAAGATCGAGTCCTGCGCGCTGCGCACGACCGGTGACGTGAAGAAGGCGTCTACGCCCCTCTGGATCGGTTCGCTCATCATTTCCCCCTTTTACGGACCGGTACGCGCCCCCTCAGGACAACACACGCTCGACCGGAACGCTGGCCTGGCCAACGATATCGACCGTGACATATTCTCCCGCCGAGACCGGCTGCGACCAGGTGGCCGGCGTCCATTTGGTCGCGCCGCCACCAGCATCACCGGTGGTCTGGGTCGACAGGTCGAGGAGTAGAATCTCCGGGTTGATGCCCTGCGGCACGGCCGGTTTCAGTACCGGCGTCTCGTTGATCTGCGACACTTCGACCTCACCCAGAACGGTGAGCAGATACGCCGACCCGACCAGATCGCTGCTTTCGATCGCTTTCCAGTTCCTGCTGTTCAAGACGGACATGACTTTCTCCCCTGTCGCCGCTCATCCTCGATAACGCTTCGCAGGCTGCCGGCCGTTACAGGCGGAGCCCAGACAGGAAGCGACGGCGACTCCGGCATACGTCCGTTTCCGGATCGGAGGATGCGTCCCGCATGACGCCGAGTAAAGCGATGTTGGCCAACAAGATCGGATCCGGATGCAATTGCCGGACAGGAACACAGAATGTCTGATCCGCCATGCTGTTTCATGCTGTTATTCGGCGGAATTTTTTCACTGCTGTTAAGTTGGATTTTCGGCGGAAAATTCCTGTTTTTGTTCAATGGATTGATACCCGCCGCTGCTGTTATTGAATAACAGCAGCGGAACAGCAGATAACAGCATGGGAAACAGCGCTGTTCGCGGCGGAACAGCAACGGGTTTTTGGACATTGAGAGTGATCGTCGACGGGCGAGTTCACCCGTTTCCGGCGAGCAGATCGCCGGTGGTTCAGTTGTTTCCACGGTGGAAAGAGCGCGAGCGCGGCCGATCAGGGTCGCACTCGCACGTGGTGATGGCATGACCCCGCGTAACATTGAATCGGTGGCGAACGAAAATGGCATCCCTGCAGAGTTGGGTTACAGCGGGACAAGCCCTTCCCGTCATTCCCGCGAAAGCAGGAATAGCGCTGCCTTTGCCCACGCTCAGAAAAAGAAGAAGAAGCGGGATTCCCGCTTTCGCGGGAATGACAAGGGGTCTGCCTGAAGCCGTTCGACTTCAGCCGCCCTCCTTCAACCGCTCTGCCACGATCGGCGCCAGCCGGTCGGCGATGCGGGTAACGCCGGTGACATTGGGGTGGATGCTGTCGGCCTGCATCAGGCTGCGATTGCCGATCACCCCGTCGAGAATGAAGGGGTAAAGCGTCGCGCCATATTCCTTCGCCAGATCGGGGTAGATGCGGTCGAACGCCGCGACATAATCAGGGCCGAGATTGGGCGGCGCACGCATACCGGTGAGGATCACCGGGATCTTGCGGTCTCGCAGTTCGCCCAGCATCGCGGCGAGATTGGCGCGGGTTTCGGTCGGAGGAATCTGGCGCAGCACATCATTGCCGCCAAGGCCAAGCAGGACCAGATCTGGTTTGCGCTTGAGATTGTCGAGCGCGAAGGACAGGCGCTGGCGGCCCGCCGCGCTGGTGTCGCCGGAGACACCGGCATTGACGATCAATGCGTTCAGCCCCTGCGCGCGCAACCGCGCCTGGATCGCATCGGGCAAGCTCTGGCCCCGCGCCAGGCCGTAGCCGGCATAAAGGCTGTCGCCGAATGCCAGCACGCTGCGTTCGGGGCCGGCGACCGGCGTTATGGCCGGAGGTGCGGGCACGTCCGGCGTCGCAGCGGCGGCGGTGTTGGTCACCGCGGTCGGCTGCGGGCCGCAGCTTGTCAGCAGCAGTGCTTGGAGAAGCAGCAACCCCGCCCCATATGCGCGTCTTCCTATCGTCATGCTTCCCGCCTTCATCATCAACTTCCCAGCCAGGCTTCCCTGACATGCCGAACCTTACCCCCGACGATATGGTGATCGCCGCGCGCGGAGTCACGCTGACACTGGGGGCCGCCGCTGCGCCGACCGTGATCCTGCGCGGCATCGATCTGGACGTGGCGCGCGGCACCAGCCTTGCGCTGCTTGGGCCGTCGGGATCGGGCAAATCATCGCTGATGGCGATCCTGTCGGGGCTCGAACGCGCCAGTTCGGGCAGCGTCGCGGTGGCGGGGCTGGAATTCGGCACGCTCGACGAGGATGCGCTGGCACGGGCGCGGCGCGGGCGGATCGGCATCGTGCTGCAGGCCTTTCACTTGCTGCCGACCATGACCGCGCGCGAGAATGTCGCGGTGCCGATGGAGCTGGCCGGAATGACCGACGCGTTTGCGCGCGCCGATGCCGAGTTGGAAGCGGTCGGGCTCGGCCACCGGCTCGACCATTATCCGGCGCAATTGTCGGGCGGCGAGCAACAGCGCGTGGCGATCGCCCGTGCGCTCGGGCCGCGTCCCGACCTGGTGTTTGCCGATGAGCCGACCGGTAATCTCGACACCGCCACCGGTGTTGCGGTGATGGATCTGCTGTTCGAGCGCCAGGCGGCGGCCGGCGTGACGCTGGTGGTGATCACGCATGACGCGACGCTGGCGGCGCGGTGCGACCGGATCGTCGAGCTGGCCGATGGGCGGATCGTCGCGGACCGCGTGCGATGAGCGACTCCGGGAACGACTGGCGGACGGCGTGGCGGCTGGCGCGGCGCGAGATCGACCTGAAGTTTCGCGGGCTGCGGCTGTTGCTTGCCTGTCTGTTCCTTGGCGTCGGCGCGCTGGCGGCGATCGGCAGCCTGACCCAGGCAATCGACCGCGAACTGGCGACGCGCGGCGCCGTGATCCTGGGCGGTGACGTCGAATTCGCCATTTCGCAGCGCGGGGCCGACCCGGCCGAGCGTGCGGCGATGGCGGCGATCGGCATCGTGTCGGAGACCGCGCGGATGCAGGCGACGGCGGTTGGCGGGAACGAGGCCAAGCCGCTGATCGTGCCGGTCGAGCTGAAATCGGTCGATGCCGCCTATCCGTTGTACGGACAATTGACCTTGCAGGGCGGGCGCGTGGTTCGCGCGCCCGGGGCGGACATGGTGTGGATCGCGCCGGCTTTGGCCGACCGGCTCGGCGCGAAGGCCGGCGATACATTCAAGCTGGGCTCGGCGCGCTTCACGGTCGGCGGAATCATTACCGATGAGCCCGACCGGCTCGGCGAGGGATTCACCCTGGGCCCGGTCGCAATCGTCTCACAGGCGGGCATGACGCGTGCCGGGCTGATCCAGCCGGGCAGCATGTATGAGAGCAAATACCGCGTGAAGATGCGCAATGGCGCGCGGGCGGCGGATGCGGTGAGCGGGTTCAAGGCGAAATTCCCCGTCGCCGGCTGGGAAGCCAAGACTCGCGACCGCGCCGCGCCGGGCGCCGCGCGCTTCGTCGAGCGGATGGGCCAGTTCCTGATGCTGGTCGCGCTCTCCGCGCTGGTGATTGCCGGGATCGGTGTCGGCAATGGCGTATCCTCCTACCTCGCCGCGCGGCGCGGAGGCATTGCCGCGCTGAAAGTGCTGGGCGCGACATCGGGCATGATCGCACGCGTCTATGTGCTGCAGATCGGCGTGGTCGCGGCGGTCGGAATCCTCGCCGGGCTGGTGGTCGGCGTTGGCGCGGTGCCGCTGATCGTGGCGCTGGCGGGCGATGTCCTGCCGGTCGCGCCAAGCTTCTCGATCGAGTGGCTGCCGCTTTTGCTGGCCGCGGCGTATGGCATGCTGATCGCGCTCGCCTTTACCGCGCCGCCGCTCGTCGCGGCAGGCAGCGTGCCCGCGGCGGGGCTGTTGCGCGGCGTATTCGATGAGCGCCGCGCACCGCTGCGCCGGACCCTGCCCTGGATGACCGGCGCGGGCGCGGCGATCGTTGCGCTGGCCTTGGGGTCGGCGGAGCAGCCCTGGCTGACCGCCGGGTTCCTCGCCGCGATGGCCGGTGTGCTGCTGATGCTGGCCGGCTTCGGCTGGGTGGTGCGCCGGGGTGCGGCGGCAGTGCCGCGCGCGCGGCGCCCCCTGTTGCGGCTCGCGATCGCCGCGCTGCACCGGCCGGGGGCGCGGACCGGGGCGCTGGTCGTCGCGCTTGGGCTGGGGCTGACGCTGTTCGTGCTGCTCGCAGCGATCCGCACCAGCATCGACGCCAATATCGCGCAGACCGTGCCGAAGCGCGCACCGGCGCTGTTCGCGCTGGATGTACCGCGCGACCGCGAGGCCGAGTTCCGCCGCATCGTCACCGCGATCGAGCCGCGCGCGGGAATCGCCACCGTGCCGGCGCTGCGCGGGACGATCACCGGCTATGGCACGACCCGTGTTGCCGATCTCAAGACCATTCCCGACGGTGCCTGGGCACTGCGCGGCGAGCGCGGGCTGACTTATGCCGCGACCCTGCCCGAGGGTAGCATTCTGACCGCGGGGCGCTGGTGGCCGGCGCACTATGCCGGGCCGCCTCTGGTGTCTGTCGACGAGCGGTTGGCACAGGCGCTGGCCCTGAAGATCGGCGATCCGATCCACTACAGTCTGCTTGGAGTCGAGCGCAGTGCGCGGATCGCGTCGTTCCGGCGGATCAACTGGGATACGCTTGGCTTCAATTATGTGATGGTGTTTTCGCCCAATGCGATTGCCGATGCGCCGCACAATCTTGCCGCGACGATCGACTTGCCGGCAGGACGGGAGAGCGCGGTGATGCGTGCGTTGCTGACGCCCTTTCCGTCAGTGTCAGTGATCGAGGTCGGCGCGGTGCTCACTCAGGTGCGCGATCTGGTGACTCAAATGGCCGCCGCAATCACCGCGGCGACATCGGTCGCGGTGCTCGCCGGGATCGCGGTACTGGTGGGCGCGATCGCTGCTGCACGCGAAGTCAGGACCTATGACAGCGTCATCCTGCGCACGCTTGGCGCGACAAGAGCGCAGGTGCTCGCGAGCCAGGCGATCGAATATGCCTTTCTCGGCGCGGCGCTGGCGCTGCTGGCGCTCCTGCTTGGGCTGGGCGGCGCCTGGTATGTGGTGGTCGAGCTGTTCGAGTTCGACTGGCTGCCCGATTATAGCGCAGTCGCCGCGACGCTGGTTGCCGGGGTGGCGAGCGTGATGGCGCTCGGGCTGGCGGGTGCGTGGCCGATCCTTGGCGTGCGGCCGGCGCAGGCGTTGCGGGAACTTTAGCGGGATCTGGAGACTGTCCCCTCCCCGTTCGTGCTGAGCTTGTCGAAGCACCGTTCTCCTTCTCCAATGCTGAGAAGAGAAGAACGGCCCTTCGACAAGCTCAGGGCGAACGGAGAGAGGGAGTTCTGTTTATTGCCTAGCGAAGCTGAAACCCCAGCTCGCCCAGCACGTCGCGCAACACATGCCGGCCAGCCATCGACCAGGGGCCGCGCGTGCGTTCGCTGGCCTGGTCGCTCCAGTCGCGTTCGATCAGGCCCTGTTCGCGCTGGAAGCCGCGCAACCGCTCGTCATAATGCCGCGCCGCTTCGACCTGCGCCTCGGTCCAGGCATAATGCTCGTGGAACAGCACTGATGCCTGGGGCAGGCGCGGCTTGATCGAGGCCGGGCGCGCCGGATCGGGCCTGCCGACGACCAGCCCGAACAAGGGAAAGACGCGCGGCGGCAGGTTGAGTTCGGCGGCGACCTCGACCGGCTTGTTGCGGATGCCGCCGATATAGACCGAGCCAAGCCCAAGCGATTCAAGCGCGACCACCGCATTCTGCGCGGCAAGCGACGCGTCGACCGCGCCGAGCAGGAAGCTTTCGGTATAGTCGAGCGCCTCGGGCCGGGTACCGAGCGCTTCGCCGATCTGCGTCAGCCGGTCGAAGTCGATCAGCCAGACCAGCAGCAAAGGCGCCTCGACGATATGCTTCTGGTTGCCCGCCAGCGCCGCCAGTCGTCCCTTGCGCTCGGGATCCTGCACCGCGACCACGCTCCACACCTGCAAGTTGGACGAAGACGCGGCGGATTGCGCGGCGGCGACCAAAGTCTCGATCGTACCGGGATCGAGCGCATCGGGCAGATAGGCGCGGATCGAGCGATGATCGAACAGCGTGTGCAGCGTGGCATTGTCGGTTATCGGCAGCGGCGCGTCATCATGGCGGTAGCGCGCGCGGATGGCGCTGTGCGCCTCGTTCATGCGTGTTCCAGCCTTGGCGTTACGGCGCGGTTGGTCAGGCCGTTCACCGGCCGCTGCAGCCCGAGATTCTCGCGCAGGGTGCGGCCTTCATACTCCTCGCGGAACAGCCCGCGCCGCTGCAGGATCGGCACGACCTGATCGACGAAATCGGTCAGACCGGTGGGCAGGATCGGCGGCATGATGTTGAAGCCGTCCGCCGCTTCGCCCTCGAACCAGGACTGGATCACATCGGCGATCTGTTCGGGCGTGCCGACGCTGGTCAGATGCCCGCGCGCGGTCGAGACCTGGCGGTAGAGCTGGCGCAAGGTCGGCCGCTCGCGCTCGACCAGGTCGGACACGAGTTTCAGGCGGCTCTTGCTGCCATTGGTGTCGCTCGGCAACGGCGGGGCGATATCGTCGAGCGAATAGCCCGACAGGTCGGCCCCCTGATAATGCCGCCGCAGGATGCCCCAGGCGACCGCCGGATGGACCAGTGATTGCAGTTCCTCATAATTGGCCTGCGCTTCCGCCTCGGTCCCGCCGAGTACCGGGAAGATTCCCGGCATGACCAGCAGATCCTCGCCGCGGCGGCCATAGCGCGGCAGGCGTGCCTTCACGTCGCGGTAGAAATCCTGCGCATCGGCGAGGATCAGATTGGCGGTGAAGATCACCTCCGCGGTGCGCGCGGCAAGCTCGCGGCCCGGTTCCGACGCGCCGGCCTGCACGATCACCGGATAGCCTTGCGGCGGTCGGCCGATATTGAGCGGGCCGCGCACCTGGAAATGCTCGCCTTCATGGCCGAGGACATGGAATTTATCGGTGTCGAGATACACGCCGGCATCCCGGTCGCGCACGAACGCGTCGTCTTCGTAACTGTCCCACAGCCCCTTCACGACATCGATATATTCCTCCGCGCGTTCGTAGCGGCGCGAATGTTCGAGATGCGCGGGTTTGCTGAAATTGGCCGACACGTCCGCACCGGTGGTGACGACGTTCCACGCCGCGCGGCCGCCCGAAATCCAGTCGAGCGAGGCGAATTTGCGCGCCGTGGTGTAGGGGTCCTCATAGGTGGTGGTCGAGGTGGCGACGAAGCCGATCCGCTCGGTCACCTGCGACAATGCCGACCACAAAGTGACCGGCTCGAAATGCGCCGCCTTGGCATTCTGGCGGAACGTCGCCTCGTCCGTGAAATCGGCATAGCCGCCAGGGCTGTCGGCGACGAACACCAGGTCGAACTTGCCGCGCTCGGCAGTCTGCGCGATCTGTTTGTAATGGTCGAGATTATGGCCGGCATCGGCCTGCGTCGCGGGGTGTAGCCAGGCCGAAACATGATGGCCGGTCGCCTGGAGAAAGGCGCCGAGGCGCAGTTTGCGGTTGGGCTTGCGATCCGTCTGGCTCATGCGGTGATCCTTGCTCTGTCTGGAGGGGAAGCAGCGTAGGGGGAGGCGCCGGACTGGGTCTCGACGCCGAGCAGGCCGAGCAGCTCATGCTGGAGCGCGGCGAAGCGCTCGCGCCGCGCGGCGCCGGGCGGCGGCAGTGCGACCCGGATGTCGGCGACGATGCGGCCCTGGTCGAGCACCACCACGCGGTCGGCGAGCTCGATCGCCTCATCAACGTCATGCGTGACGAGCAGCACCGCCGGATTATGCGTCGCGGACAGGCGGCGCAGCAGGACATGCATGCGGATGCGGGTGAGCGCATCGAGCGCGCCGAACGGCTCGTCCGCCAGCAGCAATTCGGGCCGGCGCACCAGCGAGCGGGCGAGCGCGACGCGCTGCTGCTCGCCGCCGGATAATTCATAAGGCCAGGAGCGTTCGCGCCCGTCGAGCTCGACTTCAGCCAGCGCCTCCAGCCCG
The DNA here is from genome assembly GCF_014490665.1 of Sphingomonas alpina. NCBI lineage: Bacteria > Pseudomonadati > Pseudomonadota > Alphaproteobacteria > Sphingomonadales > Sphingomonadaceae > Sphingomonas > Sphingomonas alpina. Next base: position 3,704,300 of record NZ_CP061038.1, read on the forward strand.
CGCTGCCGCGCATGGGCGCCGTCGAGCCCGAGAATGACATTGTCGAGCACGCGCTTCCACGGCAATAGCCGCGCGTCCTGGAACACCACCGACAGCCGCTCGGGCACGATCAGGTCGCCCGATCCTTCCGCTTCATGGTCGAGATCGGCGAGCGCGCGCAGCAAGGTACTCTTGCCCGATCCGCTGCGGCCGAGCAAAGCGACGAACTCTCCCGCGCCGATGTCGAGGTCGATGCCGTCGAGCACGCCCTTTTTGGTGAAGCGGCGGACCAGGCCGCGGATGCGGACGACGCTCATGCGCCGAGCGTCCGGCGCCACGCCAGCGCGCGCCGCTGGATCACGCGCACCACCGCGTCGGAGCCGAGCCCGAGCAAAGCATAGACCACCAGGCCGACCAGCATGACGTCGGTCTGCGCATAGTTGCGCGCGAGCGTGATCATGTAACCGATGCCGCTGGTCGCATTAAGCTGCTCGACCACCACCAGCGCGAGCCAGGCCGCGGTCACGCCGAAGCGCAGGCCAAGCAGCATGCCGGGCAATGCACCGGGCAGTACGACATGGCGGATAAAGGCGAAGCGCCCGAGGCCCAGTGTCTCGGCCAGTTCGACCTGCTTGAGATCGATCGCACGGAGCGCGCTATGGGTGTGGATATAGATCGGCGCGAACACGGTGACGGCGATGACCGTGACTTTCATCGCTTCGCCCACGCCGAACCACAGGATCATGAACGGGATCAGCGCAAGCACCGGAATGCCGCGCTTCAGCTGCACCAGCCCATCGATGACATAGCCGCCGAGCAGGCTCAGCCCCGAAATCAGTGCGAGCAGCACGCCGACCAGCGTGCCGAACGCCAGCCCTTGCGCGGCGCGCCAGGCGGAGACGGCGAGATTTTCCTGCAGCCGCCCGTCGCGGATCAGCTCGATCCCGGCGGTGACCGCTGTCCAGGGTGCTGGCAGGATGCGCGTGTCGAGAAAGCCGGTGAGCGAGAAGACCGACCAATAGACCAGTAGCAGCACCGGCCCGAGCACCCAGCCCCAGGCGAGCGGGGCGTCGAGTCCGAGCCGGCGATTGCGGCGCTGGACGGGTGTTCCCGGCGCGACCCCGGGGAATGTCACTTCCGCGATGGCCGGGAGAGTCGCGATGTTGGGGAAGGGCGCGTTCATGACTGCTCCTTTCAATGGTCGGCGGCCAGGCCGGTGGCGAAGCCGTTGGCGGCGATCTCTTCGAAGCGGCGATCGAACAGGGTGGCAGCATCAAGGCGCGGCTTGTTCATTTCCGGGGCCAGCAGGTCGATCGCGGCTTGCTGATAGGCGATCGGCTGATCCCAGCCTCGCGCCACGTCGATGTCACCGAGCGCGGCGAGGATCAGTTTCGCGTCGGCCAGCGGCAGGCCCTGATGCTCGACATAATAGCCGCGTGCGAGTTCATCACGGTGAGTCTGTTGCCAGGCCTGGGCGCGGCCCCACCATTGGACGAACTGCTTGAGCGCCGCGGCCTTGGCCGGGTCATGCAGCACCTCCGCCGGGACATAGGCGAGCACCGCATCGTCGCGGAATTCGGGATGCGGAATGACCTTTGCGCCATCCTTCGCGAACTTGCGCAGATAGCGTTCGGCGACGATGCCGCTGCCGATCGGCGCGACATCGACGAGATTGCTGGCGAGTGCGCTGGTATAGACATCGCCGCCGATACTTGACGGCAGCTCGACCAGTTTCACGTCGTTTTTGGTCAGGCCGAGCGCCTTCAGCGTCTGCAGCACGACTTGGCTCTGCACCTGGCTCGGGCTGAACGCGATGCGCTTGCCGCGCAGATCGGCGAGCGTCCGGATCCCGGCCTTGGGTGCAATGGCGAGCACGAAAGCGGGGTGCTTGAGCGGGTCAAGCCGCTGGCGAAAGGCGATGATCCGCACCGGCAGGCCGACCCATGTGGCATGGATCGGCGGTACGTTCGCGCCAAGCCCGACATCGAGCGCCTTGGCGTGGAACGCCTCGGTCACATCGGGCCCGCCGGTGATCTGCGCCCATTTCACGGTGAAGGGCAGCTGCTTGTCCCAGCCGAGATGCTCGAACACCCATTGCGTCACCGGGTCGCCGACCACCAGCACAGTGTCTTTGGTCACGGTGTCGGGCAGCGGCGCCGTCTCCGCCAGGTCACCACTTGCGTCGCGCGGCGGCTGGCGGTTGGGGGCGAAGGCAAAGAGCAGGCCAATGCTGACCACAACGAACGCAGCCAGGCCGATAAAGCCCCAGGGCCGGGTCGCCGTCGTCGCGCGCGGCATCAGTCGAGCACGTTGAACAGCTCGCCTTCCAGCGGCTGCGAGACAAAGCCATCGGGTCCACGCGTCAGATCGCCGGCAATGGTGATGCGGCGCACCGCGCGCGGCAGATCGAAGTTGGAATAGTCGATCGGCCCGGCATGAGCGACCGCCTGATTGTCCCACACCACCAGTGATTTGGGCCGCCAATGGAAGCGCACCTGATATTCCGGCCGGGTCGCTTCATAGAACAGCAGGTCGAGCAGCGCCTTGCTCTCCGGTTCCTTCAACCCGACGATATGACTGATCGTGCCGGGGTTGAGGAACAGCAGTTTCTCGCCGGTTTCGGGGTGGATGCGGACCAGCGGATGGAGCGACACGAATGGGCCGGTCGAACGCCCGTCGCGGCGTGGCTTGCTGCCGGCGGAATCATAGCCGCTGGTGCGGTGAACCGCCTGCAGCCCATCGATCAGCGAGCGGATCGGCGCGGACAGGCCTTCATAGGCGGCGATGAGATTGGCGAATAATGTGTCGCCGCCATAGGGCGGGATCTCCACGCCGTGCAGGATCGAATAGCGGTTGGGATTGGCGACGAAGGTAATGTCGATATGCCAGCCCTTATAGTCGCGCGGCGGCTCGCGTCCGGGCGGGGCGGTGTCGTTACGGGTGCGGCGCTGGCGATATTCCTCGACGCTGCGCTCCCAGATCTCGGGATGATCCTCCAGCCCCTCGGCGATCGGGTGCGCCGGAGTGAGTGGCCCGAAGGCGCGGCCGAACGCCTTGAGCTGGTCATTGTCGATATGCTGGTCGCGAAAGAAGACGACGCGCCAGTCGTGCAGCGCCTTCTGGATCTCGGCGGCGGTCTCGGGATCGATCGGCTGGCGCAAATCGACGCCTGAAATCTCCGCGCCGATCACCGGGGTGACGGGATCGACGGTGATGCGGCTATAGCTGAAACGATCGGCGGCGTCGGGGCGGATGGCGGTGGCGATGTTCATGGCGGGTCCTTTCGGAAAAAGCGATGGGTCGAAAAGCAGGAGATCAGGCCGGAACGGGCTCGGGCGGAACCAGCCTGAGACTCTCGGCCGGGTAACGCGCGCCGGCGGTGGCGCCGCGCGGGAAGGCGGCCTCGAGTGCGACCAGCGCATCGGCATCGAGCACCAGATCATTCGCCGCCCAGTTCGCCTCGAGATGCGCGATGTGGCGCGTGCCCGGGATCGGCACGACGCCGCGCGACAGCACCCAGGCGAGACTGACCTGCGCGGCAGTCGCGCCGATCCGCGTGGCGACCTGGTCGATCACGTCGCGCCGGCGGCTGTTGGCGGCGATCGCCTCGGGCTGGAAGCGCGGATGCAGGCGGCGGCGGTCGTCGGGATCGGTCACTTCGGCCCCGGCGAGAAAGCCCCGGCCGAGCGGGCTATAGGCGACGAAGCCAATGCCCAGTTCGCGCACGGTCGGCAGAATCTCGACCTCCACGTCACGGGTCCACAGCGAATATTCGCTCTGCAGCGCCGTCAGCGGATAGGTGGCATGGCCGCGGCGAATGCCGTCCGCGCCTGCCTCCGACACGCCGACGCCGCCGATCTTGCCCTCATCGACCAGCCGGCCGAGTTCGCCGATCGACTCCTCGATCGCGATGTCGGGATCGACGCGGTGGAGATAATAAAGATCGATGCGCTCGACGCCGAGGCGCTTCAGGCTCGCTTCGACCGCGTCGCGCGGCCGCACCGCTTCGACCGCCGCGCCGCCGCCATTGGGGCGGTGGACGAACTTGCTGGCCAGGATGAGTTCGTCGCGCCGCGCGGCGATCGCCTGGCCGAGCAATTCCTCATTATGGCCGTTACCGTAACCAGTCGCGGTATCGAAAAAAGTGACCCCGAGATCGATCGCGCGGTGAATCGTGCGGATCGACGCGGCATCGTCAGCCTGCCCATAACTGTGTGACAGTCCCATCGCGCCAAAGCCCTGACGGCTGACGTTGATCTTTCCGATTTCCGGCATGGCTTACTCCATCGCTGCGGCGACCTGCCGCTGTTCGAACCTTCAGGGTGCGCGCGTCGGGCTGGTTGGCGAACGTAGAAAATCTTTCCCGATCCACAGAATCCATACTGATCTTATAGGAATTAAAGATCAAGACCGGCGCGGCGCCATGCAAGGCGGCCGCGTATCGCGCATGGCCTGAAAATTGCATTTAATATCTGTATCATCGGTCATAGCGGAGTGCAGAAATATACCGCCACAATGGATGCGACCGGAGAAAATCTATTGTCGGGACAAGAGGAAAAGCGACTCAATTCCGATTGACTAGATAGGAATTAAGACGGCACCAGTCCGGCGCTGACCGGGCCGCCGCGACGAGCGGATGTCAGCCACCCCACCGGAGCGGATCATTCGAAGTCGAGGTATCATCATGCACATCTCCCGTCGCCGCGCGCTGCTCCTGTCCTGTGTTGCCGGCATGGCGATGCTTGCCCCACCGGCCTTTGCCAGCGATCCCCTGCGCGATGCGGACGCGGGATCGGCGGCGGCGGCCGACGCCGAAGCGGCGGAGGGCGGCGAGATCATCGTCACCGCGCGCCGCCAGTCGGAGCGCGCGCAGGATGTGCCGATTGCACTGTCCGTGCTGACCGGCGCGTCGCTGGAGCGGACCGGCGGCTATACGCTGACCGATGTGCAGTTCCAGACGCCGAGCCTGACCGCATATAATTCCAACCCGCGCAACAGCTCGATCGGCATTCGCGGCATCGGCGTCTCCTCCGCGTCCGATGGTCTCGACACTTCGGTCGGCGTCTATATCGACAATGTCTATCTCGGCCGCCCCGGCATGGCGCTGTCCGACCTGATCGATGTCGACCGGGTCGAAGTGCTGCGCGGCCCGCAGGGCACCCTGTTCGGACGCAACAATTCGGCCGGCGTGCTCAACATCACCACGCGCAAGCCCGAATTCAGCTTTGGCGGCACCGCCGAATTCTCGGCGGGCAATTACGGCTATAATCAGGAGCGCATCAGCGTGACCGGGCCGCTGATCGACGGGTTGCTGGCCTTTCGCGCCACCGGGTTCAACACACACCGCAACGGCGTGCTCGACAATATCAAGACCGGGCTCGACGCCAACAGCGTGGGCCGCGCCGGCGGCCGCATCCAGTTGCTGGCGACCCCGGCGAGCAACCTGACGCTGCGCCTGATCGCGGATTATTCGATGGAGGACGACAGTTGCTGCGTCAGCGCGACCAAGCTGGTGCTGCCCGCCAACCTCAGCGCGACCACCGGCCGCACGCTGCAGGCGCTTGCCGCGCTGGGCTACACCCCCGCACGCAGCCTCGATTTCACGCGCAACAACTCGCCGCAGAACATGAAGACCGACCAGAAGGGCGTGTCCTTCCAGGCCGATTGGGATCTCGGCTTCGCCAGCCTGACCTCGATCTCGGCCTGGCGCTACTGGCATTTCAGCCCGTTGCAGGACAGCGACGGCACGCCGCTCGACGTGATCCAGGTCAATGTGGCGCAAACCAAGGACGATCAATATTCGCAGGAGGTCCGGCTGGCGTCACGCCCCGGCCGCTTCACCTGGCAGGTCGGCGCCTATCTGTTCCACCAGCGGCTGAAGGATCATTTCATCCTCAACCAGTTCGGCACCGATGCGAGCAATTTCTATACGACCTATGCGCGGCTCGCCAACCCCGCCGCGCCGGCGGTGGTGATCGCGCCGGGCTCGCAATATCTCGACGATGTCGACACGACGGTCGATAGCGTCGCAGCGTTCGCCCAGGCCAATTTCGCGATCACCGACCGCCTCACCGTGACCGGCGGCATCCGCTACACGCATGACAAGCGATCCGGCACATCGGATACCTCGACCGTCGGTACGCCCTATGTCCCGACCTCGATCCCGTTCCACTATGACGTCTCGGTCACTGACGACAATGTGTCGTACCTCGCCAGCATCTCGTACAAGCTGGCCGCGGATGTCCTCGCCTATGCCTCCTATTCGACCGGTTACAAGGGATCGGGCCTCAACCTGAATTCGGCGGTGTCGGCGGGCACGCCGCTCGTGCTGGCGCCGGAAAAGGTCAGGAACTGGGAGCTCGGGCTGAAAAGCCAGTTGTTCGATCGGCGCCTGACGCTCAACCTCAGCGCCTTTTCGACCGACTTGTCGGGATTGCAGGCCAATATCGTCCCGACCAGCGGCAACCGCTCCTATCTCGCCAATGTCGGCGATGTGCGCTCGCGCGGGGTGGAGGTCGATGCGTCGTTGCTCGCTACCGACAATCTGACGCTGAGCGCCAACGGGTCGTACAACCGCGCGATCTATAAAAGCTATGCCAATGCGCCCTGCCCGGTCGGCGTGACCGGCGTGTGCGATCTGACCGGCAAGCCATTGTTCCAGGCACCCAAATGGGTCGGCAACGCGACGATCGACTATCATGTCGAACTGGCGAATGGCCTCCGTCCCTATGCCCTGGCGCAGATCAGCTATCGTTCCGGCACCTTCGGCACCGCCGACGCGGGTCCCTACAGCCGCATCGATGGCTATGCGCTGGCCAATTTCCGCATCGGCACGACGTTCGCCAAGGGCCGCTACGATCTGTCGGCGTGGATCAACAATACGTTCGACAAGAAATATTTCCAGAACCTGACGACCACCGCGATCGTCGGTACGTCACCCTTCGCCTATGCCGGACAATTGGGCACGCCACGCACCATCGGCGCGACATTACGGGCCAGTTTCTAGGCTGGTCCGAGCCGCATCTTCCCCGTTCGCCGCATATCGGTTCCGGGCGAACGGAGGAAGACAGCGCCATGATGACCATGCCACCCCAAGACTCCGACCAATTACGCAAAACAGTATCTATTATGGTTCCAAAAGAATTGGACCCGGGTGATCAGGCCATCTTATTCTTCGATTCAGTACAAGTTTCGTGACGCCAAGTTGCTGAACAGGATCGGGGGCAGTGTTGAAACCGAACAAGCGCGGAATATCATCGTACAGGGAACTGGACCTTGTCGCGATTCCCGGCGGCGAGGTCGAAATCGGATCCACGCTTGACGAAGTCCAGGCCTGTATCGCGATCTGGCAGGACCGGCTGGTCGATCCCGCCTATCGGCCCGCCTTTGGCGACTGGATCCGCAAGGAATATCCCCGGCATCGCGTCCGGATCGCCGCATTCCATATCGGTCGCTTCCCGGTCACCAATCAGGATTATATCGACTTCGCCGCCACGACCGGCCACCCGATCCCCGAATCGATCGTCATCGGCAGCCCGGCCCGGCACCCCGTCTGGGGCGTCGATTATGACGATGCGCTGGCCTATGCGCTCTGGCTGGGTGACGAGATGGGCATCCATTGCCGCCTGCCGAGCGAGGCTGAATGGGAATGCGCCGCACGCGGCCCCGATCATGCCGAATATCCATTCGGCAACAGCTTCGATCCGGCCAGATGCAACACGATGGAGGGCGGGGTCGGCACCACCACCCCGGTCGACCATTATCCCCAGGGGGCGTCGGGTTACGGCGTGCTGGATATGGGCGGCAATGTCGAAGAATGGACCTCCAGCTTCTACCTTCCCTATCCCGGTGGCGACCGGATCGACGACGATATCAGCAGTGCCGTGGGCGCGCGCTACCGCACGCTGCGCGGTGGATCCTTCGCGCTCGGAGGAGACCTGGCGCGGAGCGCGCGCCGTCACGGGCCGCATCCGGCACCGCAGTTCCGCTATCGCGGCTTCCGGGTGGTGGTGGCATGAGCGAACGCGAAGCCCCGTCGTCCGCGACCTTCGATATCGCGCATCGCTCGCCGATCAGCGGGATCGACGCCTATCGCGACCGGTATGTCGCCACCGCCGGCTATGACAGCCAAGTGATCCTGTGGGACGGCGCCGACGGCCTGCCGCTCGCCAATGCGTGGCACGACCATCTGGTCAACCAGTGTCGCTTCAGCCCGGATGGCCGCCTTCTGCTCACCGCAAGCAGCGATTACACCGCCCGCACCTGGTCGGTCGGCGGTCTGACGCCGGTCGCGGTGCTGCGCGGGCATGAAGACGATGTGGAAATGGCCAGCTGGAGCCCGGACGGACAGCATGTCGCAACCGCGTCGCGCGATCATCGCATCCGCATCTTCGACCTGGCCGGCACATTGGTGCGCAGCATCGCCGGGCATGAGGCCGATGTACTGTCGGTCGAATGGCGCAGCGATGGAGAGGCACTGGTGTCGAGCAGCGACGACGGCACGGTACGCCGTTGGGAGGTCGCCAGCGGGACCGAGCAGGAACGCTTCTCGCTCGGCGGGGAAACCGACACGGTGGTGATCACGCGGTCGGGCACCCTGTTCGCGGGCAATGATCGCGGCGAGATCATCACGCTCCGCAACGGGCTGGCGTCGATCACGCCGGGCCATGGCGCCGGGATCAAGCGGCTGGTCTTTGACGAAGCGACGCAGCGGCTGATGAGCGCAAGCTATGACCGCACCGTCAAGTTGTGGGCCACCAATGACAGTGGCGACCTGCGCCTGGCGCAGCAGTCCGACGTACCGGCGACGATCTGGCTGCGCGCCGCCACCTTCGCATCGCGCGACCGGCTGTTGTTCGGCAGCTTCGGCAGCAGCTATGCCGAATATTCCCCTTCGTCCGACACATGGCGGGTCGACCGGATCGAGGACACGCCCGGCATCAACGCAGGCACTGTCCATGATGGCGCGGTCTATTCGGTCGGCGACGCAGGCGTGGTGCGCCGCGACGGCGCGGTCGTCGCGCGGCTCGGCAGCCTGTGCAATTTCATCCATGGCTGGGCCGGGCGGCTGGTTACCGGCGGGCAGCTCGGCATATTGTTCGATGCGGTTTCCGGCGAGATACTGCACCGGCACCATTCGCCGCTCAATTGCGCGGCGTCCTGGGCGATGGCGGGCGGTGAGCGGCTGGTGGTCGGCGCCTATACCGGGGAAGGCCTGGTGTTCGCACAAGACGGGGATGGGGTGGTTCGTTTCGAAGGCGAGATCATGCTGCACGACAATGCGGTCAAGGGCGTGGCATGTGACGGCCACACCCTGTTCAGCGTCTGCGCGACCGCCGCGATGGCGCGGCACGATGCTGTCAGCCTCGACCTGATCGAACGCCTGTCCGATGCGCATGACAAGATCGCCAACGGTGCCGCCCGCCTGCCCGGCGGCGGCTTCGTCAGCGTCAGCCGCGACCGCAAGCTGCGGCTCTGGACCGACAGCGGCTGTCGCGCGATTCCAACGCCGCACGACCATTCGATCAAATGCGTCGCGGCGCTCGATGGCGCCCGCAGGATCGCCACCGGCTCCTATGACGGCAAGGTCGCGATCTATGATCTGGCGGCGGACGACTGGCCGATCGTGCGACAGATCAGCCGCTTCGGCATTTCTTCGCTGATGGCGGACGACGCCGCGAACGCGTTCATCGCGACATCCTATGACGGGCAATTCTACCGCATCCCGATGGCGGAGTGATCGCGGATATCTACATCCCGTAGGGGATCAGCTCGAAATTGCGCGCGCCGCTGCTTCGCACCTGCGCCAGCGCAGCGCCATATTCGATCAGGATACCGAGCGCATAATCCAGCCGGAAGCGGATATAGGCATCGTCCTCCGATACCGGTTCGGGTTCGTTGAGCACCTCTGTCACCCGCCGCACGATCACCTGCTCCGGGATGTAGCAGATCTGTGTGTCGCGATAGCTGCTCAGCCGCAGCTCGGACGCCGGCGCCGACCCGCCATGGCCCGACGACAGGCCGACGATCAGCGCCGGGCGGTCGGCCAATTCGTGGCTGGTGCAATAGAGGAAGAAATTCTTCAGCGCCGGCGGCGCCATGCCATTCCATTCCGGTGCGACCAGCACCAGCGCGTCGGACGCGCGGATCATCGTCGCGACCGGCGCCCAGGCCTCGACCTGCGCCGCCTGCGCCTCGGGATCGTCGGTCCATAGCGGCAACAGGCCGGTTTCGAGCGTGACCGCATGCGCCCCGACGGTACGGCGATCGAGCAGCATCTGGACAAAGGCGGCGACCTTGGCGGATTGCGATCGAGGTCGCTGGCTGCCGGTGATGATGGTGATCATGGATATGAGACTCAGATAAGCGCGGGGATAAGCGCGGGCGCGATCGGCCCCATTGCCATGCACCGTTCATTGTGAATGCGAAACTGGTGCCCGGTACCGGACCGCCCGAAGGTCGCCAGGTCGAAGGGATAGCCGTCAGGCCGCGTCATCCACACCAGCCCCTTGGAGAAATCGGGCTGGTCGGGAACCACCGACAGCTTCACGCCAGTGGCGAAATCGCACAGCACCAGCTCGGTACGGTAATTGACCAGCGCGAGATAGCGGCGCGACTCGTCCCAGATGAAATCCTCGATCGTGTTGCCGCAATTGTCGACATAGTCGCTGACATTCTGGGTCAGCAGGTCGAACCGGCGCAGTTCGCAGGTATCGACATAGATCAGCGTGTCGCCGCACCATTTCATGCGCTTGGGCCGCGAGGTCGGACCGAAGGAAAGCAGCGGCTTGAGGTTGCCGTCGCACAGCATGATGTCGCCGCGCCGCTCGGCAAAGGCGATGATGTCGCGCAACGGATGATAGGCCAGCGACCAGATCGGCTCGCGCAGCCGGTTCTGATAGGCCTTGACGATGTCGCCGCTCGCCGTGTCGACCCTGAAGACGGCACCGCGTTCGGTGCAGACATAGGCGACGGGCTGGCCCGGTACCGCGGCAAGGTCCCGCACCTCCTCGCCCACATCGCATATCTGCCGCGCGCCATCCTGGCCCATTTCGATCAGCTGCCCGTTCTTCTGCGCCAGCAACAGGCCGGCCACGCCCATCGCCATGCGCTTGGTATAGGTGCTGCCGTTCGACGGGGGCTTGGCGATCGGCGTGCCGGGCGTGACCGTGATCCGCCCGGTGACCGGATCCGGTTCGCCCAGCTCGACCCGGCCGACTGTATCGCCCTCGCCCGCGAAATACAGCGTGTCGCCGTCACGCAGGCAGGTCCAGACGGCGTTGGGCGTATCCTTGATCGTGGCGATCACGCTCTGGGTGGCGAGGTCGACCTTGTACAGGCCGCCATTGAAGCAGTGCGCGATCAGCGTGTCGGGCGCGCGCTCCAGCGTCTTGATCCAGCGCATCTTGTAGGGCGCGAGCCAGGCGATACGCCGATAGTCGCAGGTCTTGGGATCGATCTCATAGACCGTCCCGTCGAATCCGCCGGCAAAGGCCCGCTGCGACGTCGAATTATACGTGACATGCTCCAGATCGTCGCGCGTCAGGTGGTGGCCGCGCAGCGGCTCGGTCCGGTCGCGGATATCCAGCCGGATAACGTACAGCTCGTCACAGGCGATCAGATATTCGTCGTCGCCGAGCGGCTCGAACCAATGCAGGTTGAAATTGCCGAGATCCCATGAGCGCAGCTCGATGCCATCGCGTGACAGCACCGCATGGCCGCCTGCCGCACTGATCAGCGATCCGTCGGCATCGGCATAGCGCAATGTCACCAGGTCGAGGTCATGATGGAACCGGGTGCAATGCCGGATGGTCAGACGATCGTCGGGAAAGTCGAGTTCCAGCACGCCGGCATTGCCGCTGCGCACCGCGAGCCGTTTCTCGCTCGGGTGAAAGGTCAGCGCCTGGCTGAGCGAGTGAGCGGACGGCACGACAGTCGCATCGTTGCGGCATGGCACGTCGCGGAATATGAATCGGTCCAGCAGCCGGAGCGACGGCCCCTGACGCTCGAAGACGCTGACGCTGCGATCCATCGACATGGCCGCGACATAGGGAAGCGTCGGATGCGCCGCGACGGCCTCGATCGCGCCGCTATGCACGCGTTGCCGTTCGAGCACGGTGAAATCATCGACATGGACGACGAGGACCTCGCCACCCAGGGTACCGGCAATGAGAATCTCTTCGTCCGGCGCAAGCGCGAACGACCCGATCTTGCGCGAAGACTGCATCTGCCAAAAAGCCCTTCGGAGGTCGTTGCGGCTCGCCGCCATCGCAGGCGGCGAGCCATCACGGATCCGCTGGCTAGATCACCTGGCGGATGGAGAAACCGTGCGCCAGGACGGTGGCGGGCGGAATGTTGCGCGCTTCGGCCGCCGGCACGCTCAGTACCTGTTCGTTGAACAGCGTCTGCATCACATAGCGAAATTCGGCATCATTGAGCTTTCCGTCCAGTTTACCGCGGAAACCCTCAAGATGTGCGTAGAGTTCTTCCAAGTTCTTCTGGCCGGCACTGGTCTTAATACCACTCAGTGCGGCAGAAGCTTTAGCGAGATCGAGAATCATGATTATCTCCCCTTCCTAAAAAACATCTAGAATGGTTGTATTCCGAGATGACTTCCATGATTATCTATCGAATCTTTTTCCAGTCAAGAATACATATCCGATTTGGAGCATAATCATTCGGATTCATGAAATAGACTATATGACAGACACTTGAAGTTAGATATCTGTAAACAACAGTCTATCCGACGTCGTTGAGAGGGGCGATCATGCATTCAATCGGCACTCAACTCGTGGCGGATCAGTCGATTGGTCGCCTCTGCGCTGGCTGGCCTGCGCTCAGTTTGCCGCGATTCGCGACAGGCGGCATTCGCGAACGAAGCGGGAGGCAGGAGCGGAGCCCGACCGGATGACCTACGCGGCCGCCATGACCAGGACGAAAGCGACGGTTCCCGCCGTCGGATACGCGCCGGCGTGGAATCCCGAACTCGACCCGCTGGCATCCGCGATCCGCGAGATGGCCTGCAGCTTCAGGCCATCCGGGGTGCTGTTTGCCGCTGCACAGACGGGCCTCTTCGCCGCGCTCATGCCGGACGGCTTGACCGCGGTCGAGGCCGGTCGCGCCACTGGCATGGCCGAAACGTCCGCCAGATTGTTGCTGAATGGACTCGTCTCGCTCAACCTCGCCGTGCATGACGGCGTGCAGTATCGGCCACTGCCGGCACTGAACGACGCGGTGCTCATGCGCGGATTCCTGGCCGAAGCCCGGGCGCATCACCGCGAGGCCGCCGCCTGGCTGCGGACTGCGGCATTTCTGCGTGGGCTGGAGGATGTGCCGATCGCGTATCGGCGCGAATTGCTCGACGGGCGGATGGCGGAACGCCCGGGAATCCGGGCGATGAATCGTCAGCTCGCGCAAGTCGTGCTCGATCGGATGGGCGCATTGGCGTCACAAGCGCGACGCGTGCTCGACATTGGCGGCGGCGATGGCGATTTCTGCGAGGCGCTGCTGGCGTGCAATGCCGATGCCCGGGTCGAGATACTCGACCTGGCCGGCGGGATCGGCATGTGCCAGCGTTTCGCGACGGGTCCCGACGCCGACCGGGTGACGCTGCGCATCGACGACGCGCGCACCGCGACGACCGACACGCGCTACGACCTGATCATCATCAACGAGCTGCTCGAACTGTTCCCTCAGGCCGAAAAGCGGGCGATCGTCGAGCGGGCGGTCGCCGCGCTGGCGCCTGGCGGGCGGGTGGCAATCGTCAAGTTCGCGCTCGACCGCGATGGCGTCCAACCCGCGGGCGCGGCGCTTTTCTCGGTGCGGATGACGCTCAAATCGGACGGTGCCTATCTGGAAAGCGACGACGAGGTCGCCGCGCTGCTGAGCGCGTGCGGCTGCGACGCGATCGAGCGGCTCGACATCGCCGGGATCAAGTCGGTGATACTGGGCAGGCGGCCGGGCGCCGCGGGCATTTTGCGGGAGAGAGACGGCATGAGCGAGACACGGGCGACGGCGGGCGAGCTCGCGCTATGGCGTGAACTGATATCGGTGGCGACATCGTTCCGCCTTGCCGGGGTGTTGTTTGCCGCCGCCGAACTCGACCTGTTCAGCCATATCCCGCCACAGGGCGGCAGCGCGGCGGAGATCGCCGAACGGATCGGTACCAGCACGGTCGGCGCCGAGGTGCTGATGAATGCGCTCGCCGCGATCGGCATCATCCACAAGGAGGCCGGCTGTTTCGCGATTCATGACGATGTCCGCGCGTTGCTCGCCCGCGGCCCGCGCTGCATCCTGCCCGAAATCCTGCAGTTCCGCGCCGAGAACGAAATCTGGCTCCAACTCGGCGACATAATGCGCTCGCCCGGCGCGCGGCCCGAGGCGGCACGGATCATGGAGAGCGCCCATCTGCCCGAATATCTGACCTCGGTCGCGATGGCCAACCAGCCCGCCGCCGACCTGCTGGTGGAACGGATTGCTCCTTTGCTGGAACACGCGCGGCGCGTGCTCGATCTGGGCGGGGGAAGCGGCACCTTTTCGGATCGCCTGCTATCGGTGGCGCCGCAGCTCCAGGTCACCCTGTTCGACCGCCCCGAGGTGATCGGCCAGAATGGCCCGCGCTTCGTGGACCAGATTCGAGCGGGGCAGATCGTGCTGGAGAGCGGCGACGCGCTCGACTTCACGCTGCCGGAGCGCTTCGACCTGGTGCTGGTGAGCGACCTGCTGCACTATTTCTCGCGCGACGAGAAACGCCGCATCCTCGCCAATGCCCGTCAGGCGCTCGCCCCCGGCGGCACGCTGATCATCAGCAAGTTCCGGCTTGACGAGTCGGGCGCATCCCCCCCTGCGGCCGCGCTGATTTCGCTCAAGGTGCATCTGCAGCGGCCCGAGGCCTATCTGGAAGAGGATCGCGAGGCTGCGGCGCTGCTGCGCGAGCTGGGTCTCGAGGCGGTGACAGTCGAGACGCTCGACGAAGCAAAGTCGGTGGTGCGCGGCCGGGCGGCGCTGTCATGAGCGCATATGTCGAGCATATCCAGTACATCACCCGCGACCTCGACCGGCTGATCGACTTCTATACCCGCGTGTTTGGCTGGCGGCTGCGCGGGCGCGGCCTGGAAGCAGCGGCGGACCGGTCCTATGACTGGGTGCATATCGGTACCGACGACAGCTATGTCGCCTTTCGCACGCCCTATCATGGCGGCGAGGAGGTCGACGGCGGCACGCTCAGTCACACGCATTTCGGCATCGTCGTGCCCGATATGGCGGACCTGATCGGCCGGCTCGACGCGCTGGGCTGCGCCTATCGCCGCAAGGGCAATCACCCGTTCCGCGAACGGCTCTATATCCGCGATCCCGACGGCAACGAGATCGAGATCATCCATTACCTCAGCGCCGACCCCGGCGAACGCAATGATTACGACATCGACGACGCGCTGGCCACGGGCCGGTCGGGCAACTGAGCGTGGCGGACCAGCCCGATGCGCAAGACCTGTCGGCCGCGCTCGACCGCCTGCTCGCCGATGCCGAGATCTGGCGACCGCGCATCCTGATGTCGGCGGTGCAGCTCGACATTTTTTCTGCGATCGAGGCCGGGCCGGCGCTCGCGGCCGATATCGCCGCGCGGCTGGGAACCGCGCCGGAAGCGACCGCCCGGCTGCTGAGCGCATTGCACGAGATGGGCTATCTCGAGCTGACCGGGACCGGATACCGCAACGCGCCGTCGG